>CAYRSA010000001.1:0-9717 GCA_964426845.1 uncultured Candidatus Saccharibacteria bacterium
CACCCTGCACCACATATTTATGACTACAGACACGCCTGATCCATACGAACAACTGCCACCAGGACTTAGGAGCGCCATAGAAGGTAGTCCTCACGAAGTGCGCATGAGAGAGGCCGCAGCCAACGGACTGATCCCGGAAGGATTTTCCCTTCATGTCCTTCAGCACACGCTAGGAATGCCTGACGCATTGAGCAACGAGGATCAGCAGCTCCTAGACTGGCTTAAAGCTCCTCCTGAAGTCTCAAATTAGTTCTAACTTCGAAAAGAACAGTGCACCAATACGCTTATGCTCGAGGCTCCTTCGGGAGTCTTTTGTTATACTTATGACATCATGCCAATACGAGACAGAATTAGGCAAATCAAACATCTGCAAAACAAGTACTTCATCTGTGTTTTAGAAAATCCGAAGGACATTGTTAATATCGCCTCTACAGTGCGGAATATCTCAGCATTTGGTGTTGAAAAGTTATACGTAATTGGGAACAACAGCATTGTTAAAGACTTTGAAACATCACGAAATCATAAAGGACTAACTAACACGAGTGTTGGAGCAAATAAATGGGTGTTCGTTAAACAATTTGATACGGCGGCTGACTGTATCGCTCATCTGCGCATGGACAATTATACAATTGCCATAACTTCATCACATACAAAGGGCAAAGAAAATGTAAGTCTTTATGAGGAAACTTTCACTCAAAAACGACTTGCAGTTTGGTTTGGTAATGAATCAAAGGGGATCTCTGATGAAGCAGCTAACGAAGCAGATATGTGCATTCAGATACCGATGGGCGGTATAGTCGAAAGCTTAAACCTCGGGACTAGCACTGGCATTATCTTGAGTTATATAAGTTATCAACGCTTGAAGTTTATCTATGAAAATAACAAGGCAACATTCAAGCCAAAGAGTATAGCGGCATCAAAAATGGAATCATGGGAAGAATTCATTAAGCCTCATCGTGACTAGCTGGTATTTGGGCTATAGTTTAGAAGTAATATCGTTCTGACCTCAGCAATGACGCTGCACCACATTGCTAGATGCACTAATTTATCATAAAGTATTATTATGGCTCGACTACCCGGAGAATCTTACCCTCAAGTGCCCGAAGATCGGTTACCTGAACAGTTGCGCTCAGACATTAACTGGGTCACCCCTTGGCTTATACAAGAATTTGATGACGATTCCCTTAGGGTAGATTGGAGGCGTTATGGAATTGATGGTGATGGAGGATGTGGATTTAGTAGCATGATTCTGTATGACGGAGAGAACGCCGGCTGGCAAGAATGGCAACCACTTATTGATGAGCATCAGATGGGAATAGTGATTCTTAGGAATTTGGGCATAGAAACAGACCAACCAGCGATTAGCCTTGAGATGGCACTTGCTAGGTTACAACCAGCAAATGAGGATGTCGTCCTATAGGACGTAAGTCAACTGCTTTATAACTGATTACTATTGATTATAGTAGCGCTTATGTTATAATATGTACTATGCAGAAAGATCCTGAAAAGGTCCTACACAATTTCAACGAGTTCCAGGGTACAAGTCACGCCTGGACTTCTGTTGGAGGCGTAATCGGTTTACAGCCTGAAGTCGTAGACGTACAAGAGCGACAACGGATCATTGACACAGGAATTGGCCTTGTAAATGCCAAGGTCGATGAAATCTTGGGTGCGGGCAACAAACTAACTGACGGCAATATAACCCCTCCGACCACTAGGTTTGTTGAAGCTGACCCACGTTATCCCAACTGGGCGGGATACTTTAGCCCTTCCAGGAACGAAATAGTTGTTATGGCCGGCAAAGTCAAAGATAGTCTTAGTCGAACTAAGGTGTTCGTACACGAATATATCCACTTCTTGTCGCATAATGGACGCGATGATGTTGAGCAAATAACAGAAAGCTCACCAATCTCCAGAAAAAACAATGTAGGCTTTCACAGGGATTCTGGCCTTGATATACGAGAAGGTAAGGAAGGCGCGCGTACAAGTGACTACTTCTTGGCCTTTAATGAGGCTGTTACAGAGCAACTGGCTATAGACATTCTGCCTAGCACATATGAAACTTATAATGATTACCGTGGTCTGCTTGCGCAGGTTATTAAAGACGTTGTCGCCCAAGGCCTTGGGTCCCCTGATAAAAGTGGTATTTTCAAAGCCTGGTCGGAAGAACAAGTTAAACAATACATCTACAAAAGTTTCTTTAAAGGTGACCTTGACGGCTTTACTAAACTCTTACAGACGACTTATAGAGAATACGATTTATCTGAACGACAGTTTGGCTTGATGACGCATAGAGATGACTTGCCGTCAGTAATAGAAAGTAATTGGCGAGCTGGTAACCCAAACAGCCCGCCTCCATCGCCTACACAAGTAGCGGCTAGAGTCCAGAAGCGGCTGAACAGTAAGACACCGGACGATTACTTGTCAGATATTAGCCGCTCAGAGCCCGGAAGTGGCAACCCTGATGCCTATGGCCTAGAGTACGACACCTATGTCATAGAGAACCACATAGAAGTCTCGCACAGAGAGGTAATAGGTGGCGCAGAGTATGACATCGATAATCTTGGCTACGTCGTCTACAAGGGTCGCGATGCTTCGTTAGTGCTTGGAAAAGTTAGAGCAGACTTAGATGTGTTGCTAAAAATGGCCGCGCGTGGAGAGGTTGATGTAGCTCAGGTTGCTGAGCATATCGATCACCTATTATTTAGTACCTACGCCGTATCGATGTTGTCTGATGGTTTTCGAGAGTTCTATATAGACAAGCACTCGGCGATCGACAGACTATAAGTAGTAAACTACAGATGGTTTCACATTCTGTCGATATTTGTTAAAGTTGATGTGAATGGCAGAAAAAAGAAGAGACCCACGGGGTGTCTGGTTTCAAGTCGAGCTCCGAGGACTTAATTTGGAGCTTTACGGCGTACCCCGCGAACCAAGTGGCGATGACCCAGGAGTTAGCGCTGAGGAGGATGCCCGGAAGTCTTTGTTTGATTATGCAGGAAATGGTGGCCGAAGGCTTCTCGGTACGTTAGCCAGGACTACACTAGAGGATATTATCGCACTAAAGCCTTTCGATTTAAGACGGGTGGGCGATGATCGACAGGTGGAAATCGAGCGTGCCCAGAACATCGGTGACTACGTGGACTACCCTGTGGTTGTGGGCGTAGGCGACTGCCCAGAGAGTGCTTTTGCCTCGTTTGATGAAAGACAAGTTCCAGAGCCAATCCGTATGAAATGGTTTGATGATGCTCTACAAAGTTTGCAATAAATCTGCTAGAATCACCAGGAGTCAAATGCCCAAATAGCTCAGTGGTAGAGCGCATCCATGGTAAGGATGAGGTCCCGGGTTCAATCCCCGGTTTGGGCTCCACGAGTTAATTATGCCTCAACCAGAAAAGACTGCTTTTGAGGGTGGCCCAGAGACTGGGCCGCGCATTGTTCTTCACGACCCAGCTACTGATACATGGCAAGATTCTGACATGGACTTCAGAGTCGACCCTGAGGACGGCTCTGTAGGCTTGAGTGTTGAGAACTTAGCCTATCTGATTCGAAAAGCCAAAGCTCAAGAAATAGTTTGGGTTACTCCAGGGTTAAAGACACCCATGGAGGAGTTATCCGTGGTCGATACTCAACCCTCAGTAAAACCTGGTTCTGATGAAACACTAAGGTTAGAGTTCGCGGTAAGGCCTGAACTGAGTCAGGCACAAACAGAACTATCATTTTTTGATGGACAGGTTATTCTCGACGAGATAAACAACAACCTTGTTATTAGAGGAAGAAACGTCCATCTGCAACCAAAAGAGACAAAATTGCTTTTTGCGCTAATGACTAGGCCAGATACTATAGTCTCGCGACAAACCATAGGGGAAGAGGTGTGGGGTAGCGCGCCTGTACGGGCTAAAACACCGACTCAATACATATCTCGTTGCCGGAGGGCGTTTGGCCAAGACGGTCGAAAGTTAATCATCCCCTTTCGTGAACTCGGGTATATGTTCGTCACAAAACAGGTAGATGAGGGTATAAAGCCTTGAAAGCAAAGCTCTTATCTGTTAAAATCAATCAGATATGGCTAAATCAACAAAACGCAAAACTATTGGACTGGTCTCGGAAGAGTCTGGCCACCGCACTTATTACACCAAGAAGAACACCCAGAACACTCCTGATAAGCTGTCAATTCGTAAGTACGACCCAATTCTGCGCAAACACGTGACTTTCACTGAGACTAAGAAGAGTCTTGGCCGCAACGAAGTCAAACCTCGCAAGAAGTAAAAAGAACCGCCCTATCTTGCAATAACGCCTCAGTTGTGCTTTAATAACTGTTGTATGGCTATGTTTTATGACAGAACTTTCGAACGAGAGCCAGAATATGGTACGGAGGCTTTCGCCACTGCGCAAGAAGAACTTGTTGATTTCTTAGCTTCAACCGAACTTACTGACCAAATTGCAGCCGGTAACATCACGGTGGCCATGATTCGTCCCAATCTGGACGAAGCAACAATTGAACCTATGACTGATAAGGACGCTGCCTCGGCTATTGAAAATGAGATAACTCTTCTAGGGATGACGGCCAAGTTTTCAGTTCATTTCGATGCGGCCGCAATGGAAGAGTTTTATGGTGGTGGTCCAAAAGAAGCTCAGCAACCTAAGACGCCAGACCGTTATGGGCATTATGCCAATCGCTGGATTGAGTTTGTTGACCTGATGGAATCCGGTCCG
The DNA here is from genome assembly GCA_964426845.1 of uncultured Candidatus Saccharibacteria bacterium. GTDB lineage: Bacteria > Patescibacteriota > Saccharimonadia > Saccharimonadales > JAGQNJ01 > CAYRSA01. The sequence goes on from CAYRSA010000001.1 coordinate 4,717, forward strand.
ACTACGGTTTTGCTTCTTCATTCACCTGACGGTGATGCTATAGAAAAATGGCGCGCTCAAGTAGGACACTGGGATGTGGTTGGCCGGCGCGATCCGGAAACAATACGAGGCCGACACGCTATCGATAACTACAATAACCTCATACACGGCAGCGATAGCCCGGAATCAGCTGCGCGCGAGGTAGCAATCCTACGCAAGCTTTTAACTCGCGTTGGCACGGGTTATCACTTTGACAGGACAATTACCGCGAACTATAAAAGGGGATTTTTAGGTCCAAAAACCCTAGACTTGCTGGGTACCGACAGCCCTCATGAAATTAGAATATTGAATGATTGGGAAAGAAAGAGTAATGAAAACTATGTTACAGATTTCCTGCTGTTTGATGACGAGGGTAGTAAGCATTTGATCGCCAAAGCCTGCATAAAAACCAGTCCCCGAGAAACAGTAGAAGAGTGGTTGGAGCGACGACAGGTACTTGAGGTTGCGGGTGTTGACTTCCCAGAACTTTTTGCGGTAGACGGGGCGACTATAATCGAAGAGTTTATACCTCACACATTCAGGGAAGCTTATGACAAACAAGACGCTACTGGGCAAGCTAGTTTAAGACAGAAATTTTTAGCGACATTTACTGCAATTTGCCAGGCAGGTTATTGGCCCAACAGTTTACATGATGTACGATCACGGGGTGACGACGTAGTTATGATAGATGTCGGCGAAGATGTTGGCGGGATTGCAGCAAGGCCGCTGTCTGAAGCAGAAATAGAAAATCGAGCCCAAGCTGCCCTGAAAGCCCGAATAAGATAAACGTAATATCTTGGCAGGGGAGACAGGACTTGAACCTGCAACCAACGGTTTTGGAGACCGCTACTCTACCAATTGAGCTACTCCCCTATAGAGCCTAATAATACTGTATTTTACCGCTGTTGTCATCATTGGTAGCACAAGCTTTTTCCAATATACATTCGGTGTTATACAATGGTAGGGCATGGGAAAAATCAAGCTCACCAAGCCAGTTTTAATAATGATGTACGGCTTTCCGGGTTCTGGAAAGACCTATTTTGCCCGTCAGTTAAGCGGTTCTCTCAAGGCCGTGCACGTTAGCAGTGATCGAATCAGAGGAGAGTTATTCGAAACTCCGCGCTTTGATAAAGAGGAGAATCAGGCTGTCGACCACCTAACCGAGTATATGGTTGAGGAGTTCTTGGGTGCCGGTGTCAGCGTAATTTACGATATGAATGTACCCACCAGTAAACAACGGCGTCGGCTTCGAGAGTTGGCTCAGAAAATGCATGCTAAACCGATTTTGCTATGGTTCCAGGTTGATCATGATACGGCGTTCGGCCGGACTATGAAGCGCGATAAGCGTCGGATTGATGACAAATATGCTCGTACTTTCGATCGTACCGGCTTTGATGCCTACATAACTGGCATGCAAAACCCTAAACGTGAAGAGGATTTTTTAGTGCTCAGTGGTAAGCATTCGTTTCCAATGCAGCGAAGTAGTTTAGTGCGCCGTTTGTATGATCTCAACCTGATTGACGCCGAATCAACAACCTCTAATGTCACCAAACCGGGCATGGTCAACCTAGTACCAAATCGAGCCGATTTGACACGCCGCAACATTCGCATCCGCTAAACTTATACTTATGGCTCAAAAAGTAATCAATGTGTCAGGCATTGGTCCGGTAATATTCCAAAAGCGGGCCGGTAGCCGTTCTATGCGCCTGCATATTCAAGGATCGCGAGTAAAAGTCACCCTGCCTAACCGAGTCCCGTATGTTTACGCCGAGAAATTCCTACTATCACGAAAGCAGTGGGTCCTAGATAACCTCCAGCCAGCTACCGTTATATTAGATGGAGCGTACATTGGCAAAAATCACCGAGTGGCTATTAGTCACCGTGATATTTATAGACCCAGTTCCCGCGTTAATGAAAAGTCCATTAACGTCTCTTTGCCAGAGGGTCTAGACAGTCAAAACAGCGAAGCTCAGCGGATTATTGTTAGGGCCTGCGAAAAGGCTCTCGTTCAAGAAACGACGGAATTGGTTATCCCACGCTTGCAAGATCTGGCCTACGAACACGACTTCGAGATGAAGTCAGCTTCTGTTAAAAAACTAAAAAGCCGCTGGGGCAGTTGCGACAATCATAAGAATATAATTCTTAATTCTTACCTAGCACAGCTACCTTGGCCGCTGATTGACTATGTTCTGGTACACGAACTGGCTCACACCAAGCATTTAAACCATTCGGCGGAGTTTTGGGATGAAGTTAAAGCCGTATTTCCAGACTACAAAGACCGGCGCAAGGCCACCAAGGCTCACTCGCCACACGTTATCACCACATAAGGTATCAGGCTAACATAAGAGTTATGGCATAATGGTGGTATGCCTCCGCGAATTCAGAAGATACTACCCAAGACAGGGGCTACTAAAGCCAATCTCGAACACGAGCGACTTAATAGCCTCATTAACAGTATGGGTGATGGTGTTATTGCCATTGACGAACAACAGAAAATCGTCATGTACAACGGCGCAGCTTTGAATATTTTGGATCGCAACGCTTCAATGACCGGCCAGTATCTATCTGAAGTACTGAAAATGATCGACAAGACTAACCAACCGGTTGATGTCAGTAAAATGGTGACTGGCTCATCAACGGCTACTTTCAGCCGCGACTATCGCCTAGAATACCCCGACAAGAGCCTAATAAACTTGTATGTCAGCATTGCACCCGTAAGATTGGGCTACGGCCAGCAGGGTACTAAGGGATATGTGGTCTTGTTGAGAGATATTACTAGAGAGAAGTCTCTTGAAGAGGAGCGCGACGAGTTTATCAGCGTGGTCAGCCATGAACTGCGGACGCCGATTGCTATTGCTGAAGGCAACGTTGGTAACGCTCAGGTGATAGCTGATAAATCTGGAGATTTAGAACAGATAAAAGAGGCCTTAAAACAAGCTCACGACCAAATTCTATTTCTGAGCGGTATGATCAACGACCTCTCAACCCTGTCTAGGGCCGAGCGTGGCAAGTTGAATGTTGAGGTGGAGTCCATAAACGTACACGAACTGCTTAGTAGCCTAGTTAATATTTACCAACCTCAGGCTCAGCAAAAAGGTTTGACTCTGTCGGTCGAGCTTGACCCAGGCCTCGAACTCCTGCAATCCAGTCAACTATATGTGCGGGAAATTTTGCAAAACTTCATCACCAACGCCATTAAATACACTGAAAATGGTGGAGTAACGGTTTCGGCCAAGCAAGGACCTACTGGCACGGAATTCGCTATTCACGACACCGGTATAGGGATTAGCAAGAGCGATCAGGAGAAGATATTCGATAAGTTTTTCCGGTCTGAAGACTACCGAACTCGTCAGAACAACGGGACTGGCCTGGGCTTATATGTAACTATGAAGCTGGCTCGCTTAATCAAGGCCGAAATCACTATGACCAGTGAACTCAACAAAGGCTCAACCTTCAAGATTGTCGTTCCTAATTTGAAATAGCTTGACCTTTTAAATCACCTCTGATAGTATTGACATGAACGCGCATACAAACAGTATGTGCTTTTTAATTGGAGAGACATGGCTAAGCAACCGACCAAGGGTAAAAAACAGGTTCGCACATTGCGACAAACGACCGAGGATAAAGCTGGGTCGAAGAAGCGTAGTCTCAGGACTCCCGTTCGCAAGGTTACCGGACCGCTAGGCAGAGCTGGATCTAGGGTTTCTAAGACCAAGGTCGCCAAGGCTGGACGCTGGGTAGTACCAAAATACTTCCGTAACAGCTACAGCGAACTGAGGCAAGTAACCTGGCCCGACCGCATGCAAACGGTGCGCCTAACCTTCGCAGTTATTACTTTCGCAACTGTATTCGGCATTGCTATCGCCATCGTGGACTACGGATTAGACAAATTATTTAGAGAGTTATTACTAAAGTAAGGATATTATGAGCAGACGATACGACACAACCCAACACTGGTACGCAATTCACACCTACAGTGGTTATGAAGAGAAAGTAGCGGTCAGCATCCGCCAGCGAGCCGACTCTCTGGACATGAAGGATAAGATCTTCCAGGTCTTGGTGCCAAAAGAGAAAATGATCGAAGTTAAGAATGGTAAGCGTAAGGTCGTAGAAAAACGCATCTTCCAAGGTTATGTCTTGGTGGAGATGAAATTGACTGAGGATGCTTGGTTTATTGTTCGTAATACGCCTAATGTGACTGGCTTTGTGGGTACAGGTACCGAACCAACCCCTGTATCTCAGGACGAAATGGATAAGATCATGAAGCGTATGGGCCGTGACGAACCTAAGCACAAGATCGACTTTAACGTTGGTGAAGTGGTTAACATTGTTGATGGGCCGTTTAAAGGCTTTGACGGTACGATTAACGAAATTGATGCCCAAAAAGGCAAGCTCAAAGTCTTAGTTAACATGTTTGGCCGAGAAACACCTGTCGAGCTAGATAGTCTGCAGGTTAAACGAGTATAGACAACAGGGGTAAACTATAGTACAATTGTTTAGTTACGCACTAGTCGGTTGCTTCACCGGCAAAGGCAAGAAAAGGTAAAGTATTATGGCAGAGAAAAAAGTCACTGCAAATCTAAAGATGAAAATTCCAGCTGGTAAAGCGAGTGCTGGTCCGCCCGTGGGTTCAACATTGGGTCAATACGGTGTTAATATGATGGATTTTGTTACTCCATTTAACGAACAGACCAAAGAGCTACGCGGTATTGTTACGGCGCATATTGCTATTTATGAAGATCGCTCGATGTCTTTCCGAGTGGTAGCTCAGCCAACCGACGATCTAATAAGGCAAGAACTGGGCATTCAAAAGGGCTCAGGCAAGCCTAACAGTGAGAAGCTGGATAAGAAGTTGTCAGACGCGCAATTGACTAAGATTGCCGAAGAGAAGATTAAAGACATGAACACTGACGATGTCGAAGCCGTCAAGAAGATGGTAGCCGGCACAGCTCGTAGTATGGGTGTGGAGATAGGCTAATTATG
>CAYRSA010000001.1:9817-196734 GCA_964426845.1 uncultured Candidatus Saccharibacteria bacterium
AGAAGATGGTAGCCGGCACAGCTCGTAGTATGGGTGTGGAGATAGGCTAATTATGAGCTTAGGACTAAACAATGCTAGCATCGAAGTATGGCAAGAAACTGCCGACAGGTGTCCAGATAATAGAATACTCGAGCTACTAGACGCTTACTTAGCAACTACTTATCCACCCAGAGAAGTCATTGCTGAGGCAATTGTACCAATCTTATTTGATAGATTATTAACTGGTGACGCAGTAGCTGATTTAGTGCCGGCCGTGTGCGACACATTTGGTTATTACGAACAAGACGCAGACTAAAATAATTGTGGGAGGCCGTCGAAACGCCGCTAGCACCACGAGGAGAACATCATGGCCAGGAAAGCCGAATTATTAGAGCAAGCTCACAAGTTGAAGCTTGAGGTCAGCAACAGTAATACTATTGCCGAAATTGAAGCGGCCATAAAAGCCGCCGGTGCCAACACCGAAGAGGTTACTGAACGCCAGGCTCAGACTGCTAAGTCGGGTAAGCGTAGTGAAAAAGCTCTAAAAGAAGCCGAGAAAAAACAAGAAAAAGAAGAGCGCAAAGCTGAAGCCACCGACAATGAGGCGCCAGCTAAGCCTAAAAAAGCCATCAAACCGGCTCGTAGTCGCCTAGAGCGCCGTAGCAAGGGTTACCGCAAGGTTGCTGAACAGATTGAAAAGGATAAAGAATACGAACTGGGCGAAGCAATTGCCTTGGTTCTCAAGACTAGCTCTGTAAAATTTGATGCCAGCGTTGAATTACACGTTCGTCTGGGCGTCGACCCCAAGCAAGCCGATCAGAATATCCGCAACAGCGTGGTCATGCCAGCTGGAACCGGTAAAACTGCCCGAGTAGCCGTCTTTGGCGACGAAGACGATGTCAAGAAGGCTAAAGCTGCCGGCGCAGACATTGCACAGGCTGATGAATTTCTACAACAGCTAGAAAAAGGCGAAATAAATTTCGATGTACTAATAGCCAGCCCAAAATCTATGGCTAAACTGGGCAAATACGCCAAAGTCTTGGGTCCAAAAGGCCTGATGCCCAACCCAAAGAGTGGAACTGTGGCTGTGAACGTCGCTAAGGCCGTCAAAGAGGCTAAGGCCGGCAAAGTTGAATACCGCGTCGATACTACTGGCATCGTTCACCTGAGCGTTGGTAAAGCCAGCTTTACGGCTGATCAGTTGATACAAAACATCGATGTCATCCTGGCTAGCATCAAAGCCGCCAAGCCAACCTCTCTTAAGGGCACTTATGTACAATCGATCTTCTTAACCACCACTATGGGTCCCAGCGTCAAAGTCGCGCCAAATATCTAGTATTCGCTACGCAGACGATCAAAAAAGTATTGGATGTACCGTTCATGGTCTTCACCAATGTTGCCATCAATAAGTTCAGCAATTGCTCGGCGACTGAACCAGCCAACATTCTTAATGTCTTCACTTGGGTCCTCTGTGCCAACAGCTAGAGTTTCGCCTTGTGTCCAGTCCGGTAGAATGACACCAGTGACACTGTTTACTAACCAGCCCAAATCAGCTGATTTTCGACTCCTAGGCTTAATCTCCTCTGGCACTAGCTGAACAAATAGACTTGGATCATCGATATCCCAATCACGAACATCAAGTTGGGTTTCCTCCCAAAGCTCCCTAACACCGGCTGCTCTTGGGTCGCCATGATCTTCAGGGTCCATAAAACCTCCGGGTGTAGCCCATTTTCCACGAACGTGTACCAGTGCCACCTGATATCCATGATCTGGATGCAGACGCGCCGCAACAACATCAGCTGTGTGGCTTGCCCCTGCTTTGTAAAAGATACCTGACCCATTTACACCGGTTCGTCCCAGTGGATGTCGAAGCTTTCCAGCTTGCTCTCCGAAGTTATACACGGCATCATCAGTATCCATTCTGGCCATCTCGGTTAAATCTTCGGCACTAGCAATATGTAGTCCAGCCTCGGCTAAACGCTCTTGCATAGTTTCGAAGTCGGGTTTCGTCGGCATGTAGGGTTCGTAATGTGGTGCGGCCGTATCCCAATGAGCATAAACGTCTGTTAAAGCAAAGCGACCAGGGTAGTTTTTATCTACCCCAAGCTCCGTCTGATTTACAAATTCCGTCATTAACCTATGATTGCTCTTCTAGGTCAGACTGTCAAGAAAATGCTAAAAACAACAACACCGCCAGCGCCGATTTATAGTAGAATAGTTACAGAGGAGAGGGCATGTACAAACCGTACCAACAAAGAACACCAGACAGTCAATATATTGATATCCTGAAGTCCATTAGCAAGAATGGCCGCTATTCAGACACCAGACAGGGCCCGCGGGCTAAAACTTTAATGGGCGTTCAGATGCATTTTAAGTTTGCTAACGGTTTTCCAATAATTACCGAGCGCAGTATTGCTAACTTTTGGCAAAAGCCCATCGGTGAGCTTTGCGCCTTTATAAACGGGGCTCGGACCCGCGAGCAACTAGCCGAGTTTGGCTGTACCTGGTGGGATGCTTGGACTAGCGAAGAAAAGACGAAAAAACGCGGTCTCCAGCCAGGTGATATAGGTCCCGGCTCCTACGGCGCGGCTTTTCACGACTTCCCGACAGCTGACGGTGGTAGTTTTGACCAATTTCAGCACCTAGTGGAGCAAATTAAGGAGTTACCTGAACTACGTACACACTTTGTTACGCCCTGGATTCCTCAGTACATTGTCCGGGGCAAGGGTAAGCACCAAAAGGTCACCATTGCGCCCTGCCATGGTTGGGTCCATGTTCGAATAATTAACAACAAGCTATCCCTACATATGTTCCAGAGGTCCGGCGATGTGCCAATCGGCGTACCGTCTAACATGGCTCAGTATGCGGCTCTAGCCCTAATGCTTGGCCACCTGACCGGCTACGAGCCTTATGAATACGTTCACACTATTTCTGATGCTCATATTTACGAAGACCAAATGGATAAGGTTGAGCAGATGTTTCAACGAGAGCCTCGACGCTTTCCAACTGTTCGGCTGACAACTGAAGGCAAGAAGGTTAAAGATATCCATGATTTCCGCGGTGAACACTTTGAAATTGCTGATTATGACCCCCATCCGGCGATTACTAAGATTCCGGTAGCGACATGATTAATCTGATCGTGGCCCATACCAGGAATAATGTGGTTGGCAGTAAAGGCGACATTCCATGGAAATTGCCAGATGACTTAAAGCGTTTTAAAACTCTGACCACTGGCAACACTATCATTATGGGTCGCAAGACTTTTGAGTCCAAGCCGCTGGGCAAGCCTTTGCCTAATCGTCGCAACATTGTAGTCACGCGCAACAAAGACTTCGCATTTGATGGTGTGGAAGTGGCCAGCAGTCTAGATGAGGCCCTAAAGATGGCCAAGGGCGATAAAGAGGTATTTGTCATCGGTGGCGGGGAAATATACAAACAGGCTATGCCTAAAGCTGATAAAATCTTTGCCACCGTTCTGCAAGCGGAGATAGAGGGTGACACCTTCTTTCCGAGGGTTAATTTACAAAATTGGCAGTTAGATAAATTGGAGAAACATATCGACACCAAAAGTGGACTAGAATATTACTATGCTGATTACTCCAAGCGAGATAACAACCCCAAGATGTACTTCATTGATGAAGGACGAGAGCTTCAACAGATTTGGGAGATGGAAGACCTAGAAAGGCGCCAAGTCTGCTTTTTTTGCCATAAACATTTCAAAAATGAACGGCCTGGAGCCACTGAATTTGAGACTAAATATTGGTATGTAACTAAGAATAAGTATCCCTACAAACACACCAAGCTACATCTGTTGTTTGTTGCTAAGGAGCACGTCAATAGCGTCGCCGGTCTCAGCCCAGCCGCCCGAAAGGACATCGGTGAAGTCATAGCTGAGATTGAAAAGCGATACAAATTGACTAGCTACGGCCAGTTCATGCGCGCCGGCGACTTCCGATATAACGGTGGCACTGTTTTTCATCTGCACGGGCACGTCATCGTGGCCGATCATCAGCATCCAGAATTCCAGAAAATTAAGGTCAAGCTGGGCTCTAGACCTAAAGACTAAGCCTTGCTGTAGGGCACCCAGGTGTCGGGATGAGTGTCACCATGGGTATCAACGTCCAACTGGCAAACTTTAACACCGTAGTCTTCCATAACCCGTTGACCGTCCAAAACCCCGTAACTCTCAAGAAAGTAGCACTCGGCCACGCCGCTGTGAGCAATAAGCTTAGCACAGGCTGGGCAGGGGAAGGTTGTAACGTACAGCTTAGCTCCTTCCAAGCTGATACCGCGTCGAGCGGCTTCGGCGATTAAAGCGGCTTCAGCATGAGTATAAACCGATATTTCAATAGCTACGCCCTTGTTAAAAACGTTGCGCGGATCGCCTTCCATCCAAGGAGAATGAGGTGTAGGTTCGCCACGGTTGCTGCTGACTAGAGTAGTCTGACCCTCTTTGGTTTGTAAAATTGCTCCTACCCGGCGCCAGATATCGGAGCTCTTCAAACTAGCTGACTGAGCTTTTTTCATAAACTTGGCCTGAAGTTTATTTGGAGAAACTTTCTTAACAGGGCTAGTCGGGTTAGCGATTTCGGACGAGCGGCGGTCCCAACGCAAAAAAATCGGATACTGCCTAGTCTCGGCCTTCGCCAGCTTAGGCATAAGCAAGTCGCTGATGTCTTCTTGGGGCATAACTATGTCGTGATCGGCCGAGTTTAGACTAGCCAGATCGGCTAAGGACAAGACTTCTACTTCATCAAACCACTTCTGACGCTTTATAATTTCCGCCATTTGAGCCGGACTTACGGATCTTAGGTCTTTACGTAGATAGTCTAGCTGCTTAAGGATATCGGGCCCGGCCACATACAAAATCCGGTGCTCAGGGTGGGCCTTAAAGAATTGCAAATAACCTCGGTGCAGTACCGGGATATGAGCCACTAGGATCTTGCGTTTAGGCATCTCTCATAAAACTTTCAAAGGTTTCATTGATCGATTCAGTGATAGCTTTTTTCATCTTCTCAGACATACCGATATTCATGCGTCGCATCTTAGCTGAGGTTGAAGTGGTAGCTTGCGGCTCTAAAATGACCACTTCCTTGCAAAATTGTTTCAACTGTTTTACCTGAGCTGGCGTATAAGTTTCTTGAGTAGCCACCAAGACATCTGGGCGAATCAGCTTTATAAGCGCCCACTTGGCGGCTTTCTCGGACTTTAAAGTCACTACATCAACGTGGCGGACATGGGCCAGCATGGCTAGACGCTCATCCTCTTTAACAATTGGCCGATCCGGGCCTTTACGAGCTTGAACTTTTTTGTCACTGTCCACGCCGACAATTAGGACGTCACCGTGGCTTTTGGCCTTCTCAAGATATAAAAAGTGGCCAATGTGAATGAAGTCAAAAGTACCTTGAGTTAAGACAATTCGAGCACCAATTGTCCTCAGGGCTTTGACTAGTTCGCGTAGTTCAGTTGTGCTTTTTACATAGCGACCTTTGTCGCCAAGCTGAATCGAAGACGCTATATGTGGTGTTTGTGTCTGTGCTACCTTCCCCATGTACAACTACGATAATACGTTTCGAGATGATTGGCAATTTAAAGTTCGGCTTGGTACACTAGGTGAATAAAGGGTGGTTTGAAAACGGAGTACACATGGATCACCCGGGATTACTTATAGCCATCGAAGGAACTGACTGGGCCCAAGAAGGCACTCAATTCGGCCTGCTCCGCGACCAATTAGTGAATGACGGTTATGATGTCGAAACATTCATATTTCCTCATATCGACAAACCCTCCGGGCATTTTGTCAAAGAGTATTTAAGTGGCAGCTACGGGCCACCGGAGGTCATTGGGCCTTACAGCGGAGCCATACTGTTTGCCCTAGACCGCTATCAGTTCGCTCAAGATATTAAGCAGTCTTTGGCAGAGGGCAAGGTAGTACTAACACGAGGCTTCGTAGGCTCTAACATGGCGCATCAAGGTAGTCTATTCAAGCACCCGGAAGAGCGCCGTGGCTTCTTTATTTGGCTAGACAATCTCGAATTCCAGATGATGGGCATTCCTAGACCCGACAAGAACTTAGTCCTTAGGTCACCGACTACTGCTGATTCTCCGGGGCTGGTGGAGGTTTACGACGACCTTTGCCAGCTATTCCCCAAGGACTTCACCAGGATTGATTGCTCGCGCGGCAACCAGCTGTTAGACGACAAAACCATCCACAAGTTGGTACGCGAGACTGTTGAGCCGCTATTGCCGGCTCGATCAGTGGCCCCAAAGACGACAACTAAGGTTTCTAATGAGACAAAGCTCTTAAAATTTAGGTATTTCACCCCGCACGGACTGAATAGGGCAACTCAGAAATTGTATGCCCAAAAGATGGATGGCCTAGCCAATACCTACAGCCAAATGAGCCAAAAGCTAACCGAACACCTAGGCGATGCAGACAGGGCCGCTAGGGCCCTGCGTCGCGTTCTGCCACTGGCTGCTATTCAAGAATCGACAGGACAGCCACTTGGAGCGAAGTTTGTTAATAATCAGACCGAAAATACTTTAGCCGCTGTCGCTCAAAAGCACCTGACTAGCCACCTGGCACCACTTTCGAAGAGTGTTGATCTGGTTGGTGTTCAGCCTCGCAACGAGCTAGATCTAATTCCTGACATCCTATACCAACAAAGTAACTTGTCAATGAGAGACATCGAGGCCGAGGTTGACAACTGGTCGTATGAGCAAAAAGCCACCATCCTAGAAGCCTACCAGTCGGAAACGCCATCGGATGCATCGGTTCTAGATAAAATCACCTACAGCTGGGATCTGTTGACTAGCTTTGAGACGCTAGTTGAGTTCGTTGCCTTACAGGCTGGTCGCGGGCTGGACTGGCAACAATTAACTCCGAGATATGGCTATAAGATGCCGTCGATTATAGAAGATGCTGACCTCAGCGATTTGTTTGAGCAATGCTTCGACACTAGCCTAGAGCTTTATTCCGACCTACAAACTGCCGGTTATGCCGGTGAAGCCCAATACGCCACCTTAGCCGGTCATCGAGTGCGTTGGGGAGTCAGTATTTCGGCTCGTGAAATCAAAGCTCTACAGAAAGTTGAATTAAGAAGTGCGGGTGTCCGCAAGCTGGTGGCGGTTATAACAGAAAGGATCTCGGAGGTACATCCGATACTTTTTAGTAAAGCCTAGGCAGATTCTGCCTCTAATTAATTGGCTGGATTACCGGCAAGCCGGGAGGTGTAGGCTTGACAGGAGGGGGTTTCTCGCCAACATAAGTTACGAGCGTTATCTCGGCTTCGTGGTCTGTAGCAAAGGGAACAACTCTTAGATTCGCACCATATGGTGTTTCTAGCACATCATCTTCTGCATCTGAAGGTATGGCACCAATTTCCCATTTTAGTCGTTCCTCGGCTTCGGCATACATAGAGTCCATTTCAGAAGAACCGGTATTTCTAGGGAATCTAAACTCAAAACCTTGTTTACCAGTTTTGTCTTTAGCGAATACGTGAAACTGAACAACAGCTGTCTGCCACATGCTTTCGGTGGCCTTATCTGGTGTTGTCCTGCTCTCTCTATGCCAGGGATCTATATCTATTGTCACAAGTATTGAATCATACTCTTGTCATCAAATATTGCAAGCGTAAGCATTTGCATGTGAGTTTTGGGTGTGCTATAACAGATGAGGTATGAAAACTTTTCGGGCAAATTTACTCATCGTGCTAGGCCTTATTGGGCTGTGCTTCAATGAGTCTGAAGCCTGATCTCGAAAGAGAAAAGTACAGTCCAAAAATACAGGCTTCAGGGATGAAGTTTTTTTAATGTAAAAGGAGAAGAAAACATGGGCATAGATGGAAGATTTGATGAGTGGCAAGAACCGGCGATATTCAGAGGTGAAGCGCGGGCCGCGACCGTACCGGAGCAGACAGAACTAGTCGCCAGACCATTACCCGAGCTGGATACTGGCGTCGAGCCGATTCCTCATTGGCCAGAGATGGGCATACCACACCCTGAAATGACAGAACCACCTGTTACGGAGTAGTTTAGGGCTTGGTCTATGTCTGCTTCGACAAATGAATTAGGTCCTTTTCGCGCCATAGATAAGGTTGGTGAAGCGGCGGCTGCACTTCCGCCGGACGAGTACGTTCTTAGGTTATCAGAAGATAATCCTTTGCTAATGGCTAAGCTTTTGCAGTTACATGGTGCTAGGGAGTTTGACGGCGAAGCCGCCGCTCGCTTGCGGCAAGCCCAAGATGCCTTAGCGGAAGTAGTACATACGCTCGAGCCAGCCTCTCACCTGGAAGATGAGGTTCGCTATTGGATAAATCCCAGTGTTCCTCCACCCAATGGAGACGATTTCGATTTAGTCGCTCGCGCCACGGTCAAGGCTTTGGCTGATGTCAGCCCATTATTTCAACTACTGAAAGAGGTTATGCCTCATCCTCGGACTGCTGAAGATGTGGCCACGGGCGACTACTTATAGACTTGACCCTATAGACATTTCCATGTAAGATAACAGGGTTATTCGCCAAAGACAGCGACGGCCCTATGGCTTGATAATGTCGCCGAGGTACAAGCTAACAGTTTTGTTTTTTGTAACTCTTTGTCCTTGGAAGCAATTCCAGGGACATTTTATATAGCGAAGTGACACTGGTCGATACACTAAAAAAAGGAACCGTTTATATGGCACTAACCAAAGAAGAGAAAAATCAAGTTGTAGCCGATGTATCCGAGCTTCTGGCTCATTCCAAGCTAACGGTTATCGCTGAGTACCAGGGTACGGGTGTTAAGCAGATGCAGGAACTACGCCGATCGGCTCGGGAAACCGGCACTGTCGTTAAGGTGGTCAAAAACCGCTTGGTTCGCCAAGCCTTACTGGCAACCGACAGCTTGAAGGACACTGACGCTTCTGTTCTAACCGGACAGTTGTTGTATGCTTTCAATGCCGACGACGAAGTTGCTCCAGCCCAGGCTCTGGCTAATTTCGCTAAGAAAAACCCTACTCTAGAGTTTGTTGGCGCAATTACCCCAGATGGTCAGTTAATGGCAGTCGAGGACGTTAAGTCTCTGGCCGCCCTTCCAAACAAGGATCAACTGCGAGCTCAACTTGTTGGCACATTAGGCGCACCACTAAGTGGTTTCGTCAATGTTCTAAGCGGCAATATCCGCGGAGTATTAAATGTAATGTCTGCGCGAGCAGAAGCAATCAAATAAGGAGAATTATATGGCAGATGAAGAAAATAAGAAGGTAGAAACTCCTAAGGAGTTTGAAAAACTAGTTGCTGAGCTAGATAAAATGTCAGCCCTAGAAATTAGCAAGTTTGTTAAGTTCCTAGAAGAGTACTGGGGTGTTAGCGCCGCTGCACCGGCAGCCGCCGCAGCCGCAGCTCCAGCTGGTGATGCACCAGCCGCCGAGGAAGCCAAGTCTGAGTACGACGTCATCCTAAAAGACGCCGGCGCTCAGAAAGTAGCCGTCATTAAGGCTGTTAAGGATATCACTGGACTTGGTCTAGGTGAAGCCAAGGCAGTTGTTGACGGGGCTCCAAAGCCTGTGCTTGAAAAAGCCAAAAAAGACGACGCTGAAGCCGCCAAGAAAACCTTGGAAGAAGCTGGCGCCACTGTTGAACTAGCGTAATAAGCTCGAAATTGTCACAGCAATTTCAGAAACAGGGAGATCTGAACCAATTGGATCTCCTTTTTCTTTGGCACACTCTCCAGCTGTGCCTTTTATTCCATCCTCGCTGAAGCCTGCACTAAAACCACAATTTAGCTGGGGGCAGAAGTGTCCAGCGCTGCCACTGCCAGCTCTAAATTCGCAGCGATCATCAAGTTCCTTAAACATGCCATCGCCACTTTGGCCTAAGGCTAATTTATGATTTTGAGTTTCCCATGCTTTACTAAGACAAAAGCCTCCAACCGCTTTCTCCAATAGTTCACAGCTACCCTCGACGGTGAAGTCTGAGTTGGCTCTATCTACTCTTACTCGGGCTCCATCACAAGTGAAACGTTCACAAACTGCAATTCCGCCTTCTTCTAGTCTACCCAGCTGCATGTCTGCTGCTACTCTAGGGTCTTCAAATCCGGAGTAACTAGTGTCAACTGCCAATGCAGCCATCTGTACAGGACACATTCGCCCTGGGGAAGCCATATTAATTGTTTGGCGTAAAAGTTCCTGGTCGCTAGGTAAACCCATTGAAATCTCCTTTGGCAACAACTTTAACACATGTGCAAGATGTTATCCACAGATATGGTTCGCTAGGGGTTTACACCTTTAAATAATCGTGGTATTTTGAGACTCAAGTGTACCTAAACAAACACTGAGAGAGTATAAGAGACAAACATGGCTGACGTATCAGATAAACAGATAAAGCGACTAAAGGTTCTCTTACAAGAGGCCGAGACTAGCATGGCTGCCGCCAAGGAGTTACTAGTTAGCCTTATTGGCGATGACGACACTGCGCCAATCAAGCCTACCGAAGACATTGCCGGCAAGATTATCGAAGGTGTTTTTGACGGTCAGAACATGGTCGGATCAGATGGCAAGACCTACCCAGTGCCGGCTAACTATGCTTCTAAATCTAAGCTAGTTCAGGGTGACATACTGAAACTGACAATTGCTGACGACGGAGCCTTCTTATACAAGCAAATCGGCCCGATTCCTCGAGTCCAGAAAGTTGGGACTCTAGTCATGGAAAACGGCCATTATTACGTCGATGTCGACAAACAGAAGTACAGGGTCCTGCTGGCCTCTGTTACATACTTCAAAGCCAAGCCTGGCGACCAGGTTAGTATCAACGTGCCCGAAGACGACCAGAGCGCTGAATGGGCAGCCTTAGAAGCAGCACTGTAAAGGAGTTTTTATGGCGGACAAGAGAGAACTGGCCATCGGGGTAACCGAAGAATTCGTATATTACGGCTTTAAGCCACCGATAAGCTTGGCAGATCTTGGCACGCCACCGATGTTGGCAGCTGAACTGGACGAAGAAGATAGTTACAGTACCATACCCGTTTCCAGTTTTGAGAGATTTGGTGAGAGTACTGATCTCGGCTATACAACCTATGGATTAGTTAACCAGGCTGATTTAGTTGCGCATGGCGAACTGCTAAGCCGTTTATACAACTATGAATTAGACCCGACTATCCGGGAAATTGCTGCTATGTCGGTACATTCTCAGCGGGAAGCTACGCCCGCCTAGCGTATAGCTAATTGCACAACGAGCAACCCCAGTTTTATCGTCTATAATGAATAGGCTATGGGGAAGGCTTTATATCGAACGCACCGCTCGAAGAGTTTGGATGACGTGGTCGGCCAAGATCACATCACCAAGACGCTATCTAACGCCCTAAAATCGGGCAAAATTAGCCATGCCTATCTGTTTACTGGCCCTCGCGGCGTCGGCAAGACCAGTGTCGCCCGGATTTTAGCTCATGAGATCAATAAATTACCTTATCAGGATGATGAGCGTCAGCACATCGATATTATTGAAATTGACGCCGCCAGTAACCGTCGTATTGATGAGATCAGGGATTTACGCGATAAAGCCCGCTTAAGCCCTCTGCAAGCCCCCTACAAGGTCTATATCATCGATGAGGTCCATATGTTGACCCGCGAGGCTTTCAACGCACTGCTGAAGACCCTGGAGGAGCCACCAGACCATGTTATCTTCATCCTGGCCACTACAGAGGCTCATAAACTACCGGAAACCATCATCAGCCGAACCCAGAGGTATAGCTTTAAGCCGATTGAGACTAGTGACGCAGTCAAGCATCTACGTAGTATCGCCAAGACTGAAAAAATCATCATCGATGACGAGGCTTTAGAACTGATTGCCCAGCACGGTAATGGCAGTTTTCGAGATAGTATTAGCTTGCTCGATCAGATAAGTAATATTGATGACAAAATCTCGGTTGAAACAGTCCGAAGTCACCTTGGCGTGCCACCGGCCGAAGTAATAATGAATATTTTAGACTCCTTAAAAACTAACGATTCGAAGAGTATCTTAGAAACTTTGCACCAAGCCCAGGCCAGTGGCTACCAGGCTCCGATTATCGCCAATTATCTGGCCGAACAACTTCGCCAAAACCTACTTGCCGGCGATTTGTCCGGCGCGACCGTCATGCCGCTGCTAAGGGGTCTATTGGCTGTACCGGGAGCCGCTCATCCTTATCAAGAATTGGAGTTGGTCCTATTAGAAGCTAGTCTCGCCGATCAACCGACAGACAGGCCGAAACCAGTAGAGCGGTCTGTTAAAACGGTGGTTGAACCGGTCAAAACTAAGCCTCAGACGCAGGAACCAGCGCCGCCCAAATCGCCAGATGTCAAGAAGCCGGGTGGCAAAGTTGACCTGAGCCAAGAGCTGGAAGACGGACTCTGGGAGAAAATCCTGGACCAAATGCGCGGAGCTCATAACACTTTGTACGGCGTGGCTCGGATGGCAGCCGTTCGTGCCGATGGTGATGTGCTGGTATTGGGCTTTGCTTTTGACTTTCACAAGCGCCGGTTTACTGAGAGCCGTAATCAAGACAAATTACAGACAATAATCGTCGAAGTCTTAGGTAGCCCAGTGGAAGTCCGAGTGGAAACCGACAAGAATGGCCCAAAGGAGGTGCCAAAAGCTAAGACGGAAGTCAAAAAACCCCAAGAACCAGCCGAATCTGATACACTAGGGGTCATAACTAAGGTATTTGGTGGTGGGGAAGTACTAGAGGACTAACCCTATGGATAACGATCGCGCCAACGCCGGAAGAATCCCGCCCCAGAATACAGATGCTGAAGCTAGCTTGTTGGGTGCTATCCTTATCGATAGTGACGCCATCGTAAAGATAGCCGACCAATTGGATGCTCACGACTTCTACGATGAGCGTCATCAGAAAATTTACGAGGCGGTTAAGCAATTATACGACCGCCATAGCCCAATTGACGTCCTAACTCTGACCGACCAGCTAAAAAATAATGGCCTATTAGACATGGTCGGTGGGGCTGGCTATCTCAGTGAACTAACTAATTATGTGCCAACGGCTGCCCACATTGATCAATACGCTGGTATTGTTTCGCAGAAATCCCTAAGACGGAAGTTGATTAAGTCCAGCCAGGAGATCGTGTCTTTAGGCTTTGACGAGACCAAGAACCTCCAAGAACTCATTGAGGAAGCCGAAGCTCAACTCTTCAAGACCAGTGAACGCTATGTCGGACAGAATATGGTAAGCCTTGAGAATATTCTCGGAGAAAGTTTTGAAAGACTTGATGAGCTACACAAAGATAAGGGTACGATCAGGGGTGTGCCGACGGGTTACCGCGATCTGGATAATATGTTGGCTGGTTTGCAAAGGTCTGACCTGTTTATCCTAGCCGCCCGGCCGTCTATGGGAAAAACTGCCTTGGCCCTTAACTTGGCTCACAATATTGCTGTCAAAGCTCAGGAATCGGTTTTAATATTTAGCCTGGAGATGAGCAAGGAACAGCTGGTAGACCGATTGCTGGCCATGGAGTCTGGAGTGGACGCATGGGCGCTTAGAACTGGCAACCTAAGCGACAGTGACTTCGAGAAAATCGGCCAAGCTATGGGAACCTTATCGGAAGCGCCGATATTTATTGATGACACCCCAGGTATTACTATCAGTGACCTAAGAACAAAAGCTCGGCGAGAAGCTCACCGGCGACCGGTTGGCTTGATTATCGTCGACTACTTACAGCTAATGAGCGGTGGCGGCCATTATAACGAAGGTAACCGAGTCCAAGAGATTTCTGAAATATCTCGAGGCTTGAAAAGCATTGCCAGGGAGTTGAACGTGCCCTTAATCGCCGCCAGTCAGCTGAGTCGGTCAGTGGAAAGTCGCAGTCCGCAGATCCCCCAGCTATCAGACCTGCGTGAATCGGGATCCATTGAGCAGGATGCCGATGTGGTAGCTTTTATATACCGGGAAGACTATTACAATCCTGAGTCCGAGCGCAAGGGCATTACCGACATATTTATCAAGAAACACCGAAACGGCCCCACCGGCGGTGTTGAACTCTATTTCGACCGCCAACGTCAGCGCTTCCGAAGCCTAGACACCAAACGCCAGCAACCCTTCCAGGATGAGCAGTAGATCAGGCCCTAGACCTGCTATAATAGCCATAAGCAATGGGTAAACTGCGCGCATACATTTCAAGTAATTGGGCCGGGGTGCTGACAACTATTCTAGTCTTGTCGGCTTTGGCTTTCTTGCTGTTGTTCCAGCTGGGCTCGCTGACTAATTTTAAGATCAGTCCTCTGGAAGCCGAAACCATTGCCAGCGCCTCTTCTTTACGGGCCATTCTCGATAATTCTCTGTATTTACCCCTTAAACTAGTAACCTACTTACTGAGCTTTATCCCGATGGACATTGTGTTTCTTCGTCTAGCATCCAGTTTTGTTGGCGGCATAACTGCCGTCTATTTTTATGTAATTTTGCGCAAGCTGCACACCCAGCGAGTAACAGCCCTGGCCATTACTTTATTCGTGACCTCTAGTTGGTTCCTACAGTCGGCCCGGGTTATAACTCCAGTGATTAGCTCTTTATACAGCGTTACGGCTCTAATATTCCTAAGCCTCTGGTTGCCGCATGCCAGACACAAGAAGCTCGACTTCGTTTTTGCTACCGCTGTGGCCGCCAGCCTAGTTTATACGCCAGGCTTTTTCCTACTTTTACTACTGCTGGTTATAACTAAGCCAAAGAAGTTCACTGCTATCTTAAGTACCGTACCAAAATCACTGGTAATACTTTGTGTAGTGATGTTTGTCGTCATGGTGGCACCGCTGGCTTACAGCCTAATAATCGGAACCTTGCCGGCTCGCGCCTATTTGGGTGTACCTCTGATACTAGAACCTATTGAGTGGGTCAAGCGCTTGCTGATCATCCCGGCCTACTTATTTGCCCGTGGACCCTTGCAGCCGGTCTTCAACGTCGGCCGATTGCCGGTCTTAGATATCTTTACTACTATCCTAGCCGTTCTTGGAGCCTACTCCTACTTCTATCAGAGGCGCCTGTCCAGGACCGGCTTGCTAGCTGTTCTGACCATTTTCGCCTGTGTGATGATTGCTCTTAACGGCCCGTTGTGGTTGCCCTTGCTTATGCCGATCGTCTATATCCTGACGGCTATGGGCATAGCGGTTCTGCTCCAAAAGTGGTTTACGGTATTTCCACGCAACCCGCTAGCCCGAACTGTCGGTATTACAATTCTGTGCTTAGCCTTGGCCACAGTCTCGGTCTACCATCTCCAGCGTTATTTTATCGTTTGGCCCAACACCACGGCCACCAAGATTACCTTCGACCAGAACAACTAAGAACTGGTATAATGACTGGAGAAAGTTAAGGAGTATTTAATATGAGCAAATTTGATCAAGCCAAAATGCTATTAAAAGTTAAGAAATTACAAAAAGAGCTGCAGAAGCAGGTTATTTCTGTCGAAGCTGGTGAAGGCGCTGTCAAGGTGGAGATTACCGGCGAGCAAAAGATTAAGAAGATCCACATCGACCCAGAATATGTCGACCTAGACGACATCGGCCAATTAGAAGGCTGGGTAGAAGAAGCCATCAAGGACGCTATTGCTCAGAGTCAAAAGCTGGCTGCCGAAAAAATGCAACCAATGATGGGCGCGCTGGGCGACCTCGGCCTCTAGAAAGTTTCCTTTGAATGAGCGTATTGCCGCAAAGTTTACAGTCGACTATTGACGCACTGCGGTTATTGCCTGGAGTCGGCCCACGGTCAGCTGAGAGATACGCTTACTATCTTTTGAGGGCCGACCCACACAAAGCCACTGAGATTTCCGAAAATCTAGCTAAACTGCACGACAGTGTTGGCTATTGTCAGAAAACCTTTGCCTTAGTGGAAAAGGGAGAGAAGTATTCGCGCCTATACACCGACCCAGCTAGAGATAAAACTATCGTAGCAGTGGTCGCCGAACCCTTCGATGTCGTTTCTTTAGAAAACACTGGCCAGTTCAGCGGCACTTATCACGTGCTGGGCGGTCTGATTTCACCAATCGACGGCATGGGACCGGAAAACCTGCGTATTCGCGAGTTGGTCAAGCGTATCGACGACGACAAAGTGAAGGAGATCATCCTAGCAACCAACGCCGGTGTAGAGGGGGAGTCGACAGCTTTATATATCCAACAGCAAATCGGTGACCGCAAAGTCAAAGTCACCCGTCTGGCGCGCGGCCTGCCAATCGGTGTAGACTTAGAGTACGCTGATCAAATAACGTTATCTAGGGCTCTAGAAGGACGCACTAATTTATGATTGCTGACAAAGATATAAGGACCATTCAAGAAATCATTCAGGGCGCTCAGAAAATTGTAATCATTCAAGCTGACAATCCCGATGGTGATAGTCTGGCCTCCAGCCTGGCTCTGGAACAAATCCTGGAAGAGCAGGGCAAGCAGACATATCTTTATTGTGCGGTAGACATGCCGGGATATCTAAAGCATCTCAAAGGTTGGGATCGAGTCTCGCCAGAACTACCTACGCAATTTGAAGCTAGTATTATTGTCGACACCTCAACCACAACTTTAATCGAAAAGCTAACTAATAGTGGTCAACACAACTGGCTAGCCACCAAACCCTGCATTGTGCTCGATCATCACGCCGAGTCCAGCAACTTAATTAGCTTTGCTAGAGTTTTAATAAACGACTTGGACAGCTCCTCTACCGGGGAGTTGATCTACAAGGTCGCCAAGGCCGCCAAATGGCCTGTCGACGCCCAAGCTGGTGAGTTCATTATGAGCGCTGTCCTCAGCGACACCCAGGGCCTGACCAACGATCTTGCGTCATCTGAAACTTACCGCATTTTAGCTGATCTTGTCGACACCGGTGTTAACCGACCTAAATTAGAGGAAGCTCGTCGTCAGTTATCTAAAATGGACCCCCGAATTTTCAAATACAAAGCCGATTTAATCAATCGTACTGAATTTCTAGTCGACGGCCAGCTGGCTTATGTAGAAATTCCTCAAAAAGAAATAGCTGAGTTCAGCCCGCTTTATAATCCGGCACCTTTAATACAACCCGACATGCTACAAACTGAAGGTGTGGGGGTGGCTGTGGTCGTCAAACACTATGATGATGGCCGAACTACTGGAGCTATCCGTTGCAATCAGGGATATGAGGTCGCTGCCAAAATAGCCGAGCGGCTAGGGGGCGGCGGGCATCCTTACGCGGCTGGCTTTAAAATCTTAGATAATCAATCTCTTAGTGATGTTAAGGCAAAGTTAATCAAAACTGCCACCGAACTATTGGAGAGTCAGTCATGAAACTGCATAACACACTGACAAGAAAAGTTGAAGACTTCAAGCCGCTGCAGGACAAGAAGGTTAAGCTATATGTTTGTGGTTTGACTGTCTATAGCCAGCCGCATATCGGCAACTGGGTAGCTTATATTTACTGGGATGTGCTGGTGCGCACTTTGAAAGCCAGCGGTTACAATGTCAATCACGTCCAAAACATAACTGATGTTGGACACCTGACTTCGGATGAGGACGCCGGCGAGGACAAGATGCTGAAGAGCGCTCTAAAAGAGGGTACCTCGGCCTGGGATGTGGCTGAAAAGTACATCAAGATCGCCGAGAATGAGGCTTTTGACCAGTTAGGCCTACTAAAACCAGATCATATGCCTAGAGCTACTGAGTACATTCCTCAGCAAATTGCTTTTGTAGAGGAGCTGGAGAAGAAGGGCTACACCTACACAATCAAGGACGGTGTTTACTTCGATACCAGCAAGTTAGATAACTATGGCCAGCTGGCTCGACTAGATATTGATGGTCTGCAGTTTGGAGCTCGAGTCGAGGACACCGGTAAGAAGAATCCGACTGATTTCGCTGTCTGGAAGCTATCCGACCCAGCCGAGAAACGCGATATGGAGTGGGATAGTCCCTGGGGCAAAGGCTTTCCGGGCTGGCATCTAGAGTGTTCTGTCATGGCTCGTGAACTACTGGGCGAGCAGATTGACATACATACCGGAGGTATCGACCATATACCAGTTCACCACACCAACGAGATCGCTCAGACCGAGTCAGTGACTGGCAAGAAATTTGCTAATTATTGGATGCACGCTAATCACATTAAGGTTAACGGCACCAAGATGAGCAAATCGCTAGGCAATATTTATTCTCTTCAAGATGTGATAAACAAAGGCTATGACCTACAAGCCTTTAAGCTCATGATCCTCAGCAAACACTACCAGACCGAAGGCAACTTCACCTGGGAAATCTTGGAAGCCGCCCAGAACCGACTAAAGCGTTGGCAAGCTACAGCCGATTTGAGGTGGCAAGGTCTGGAAGCCGGCCCCGACTTCGACATACTAGAGGCCCTACAAGACGACCTAGACACGCCGGCTGCCATAGCTCTCGTCGATAAGCACTTCAATAGCTATCTGGAAGCCAACTTGTCACCATCGCAAACCGTGCTGGATAGACTGAACTCGCTCCTAGGTCTAGATTTACTGAAAGACGATATTAGCGATGAAGATAAACAGCTTATAGAGGAGCGGGGCCGGGCTCGAGACGCTCAAGACTGGTCGAAAGCCGACGACCTGCGAGATCAGCTGGGCAAACAAGGCCTGGAAGTCAGAGACACTTCGAACGGCCAAATTTGGTCGAGATTATAGAATCTATTATTTAGATTCTTCGTGATAATGAACGTTCTTGGGATTAACGCTAAGGCGGTCCCCGTAGTACTCAACAATCCAAACTCTTAAACAGCCGGCCAAGGGAATGGCAATAAAGGCACCTAGTATGCCTCCGAAGCCAATGCCTACAATGGCGGCAATAAACACTAGAAGCGGAGTCAACTCATTTTGCCGGGCCTGGATGCCGGGCTGGATGGTGGCATTCTCGACCTGTTGATAGACGAAGAAGAAAGCAGCCATGATGCCGGCCAGTGGCCAGGATACGAAAGCGCACAAGGCTACAACAATCACGGCCCCAATAGTGGCTCCGAACATTGGTATTAGACTAGTTAGGGCAATGATCAAGGCATAGACTACGGCATTAATTGAGACGCCCAGCAGGTTACTGACCAACAGCAATACCAGCAATGAGAAGAAGCCGGCGATGACAGCTATGATTAACTGACCATTAACATAGCCTGTGATGACTTTGTACATTTTACCGGCCACACGTTTGTGACGCACGCTCTTCTGTGGATCTTGGGTGTCCCAGAATTTCCTCAGCCACATCGGCCCCTCGACTAGCATCATAAAAGTCATAACCAAAACAGCAATTGAGGCCACCACGAAAGCCAGCACAGCATTGGCGGTGGTCACGACATTGCCACCGATGTCCTGAACGTTGTCACGCAAGCTTTGGATGCTATTATGAACATCTCCCTCTAGGTTATGTTTATCAATGAAACGCTGAATGGCGCTGTCGTCATCTGTGTATCGCTCGATATTGTTAGGTAGAGCTTGGGCAAAGTCGTTAACCTGGCGAACCAGCGGCGGCACAACTAAATACAAGAAGCCCGCTATGGCCGTCAACACGATTATGTAAGCAATCCCAGTGGCTCTAACTCGACTTTTAATGTGCAGATGTTTGCTAATCCAGCTGACGGCCGGGTTAAGTGACACAGCTAGAAAAGCTGATAAGAAAATTAGAACCAGGGCGCTAGCAATTTTACTAATAAATAAGATGCCCAGAAAGGTCAGGACAACAATTACTACGATGCGGACCACTGTCCTGTCAGTAAAAGTAACGGTGACTTTGCGGTTGTTTAGAAAAGCCATAATTACCTCTTAGTATGCGACTTTTTGGCGCGCTTATCAATAGCGCTTTGATAGGTTTTGAGAATTTTAGGGGCCACTGTCTCAACATCATACTGCTTGACCAGCTGTTGCTGCTGGCGATAGAGCTGTTGAGTCTTAGCCGGACTCTGTAAAAACTCTGTCATTTTGTCTGCAAACTGCTGGTGGTCTTTGGCGTCAATTAGTGACTTGGATGCCGAGCCCATAACGCTGGCATAACCGGGGTTGTCGCCAGCCAAGACAACACAGGAACCTGCCGCCATGGCCTCGATCAGCACGATCCCGAAACTTTCGCCGCCGGTAGCCGGGAAGACGGCCATGTCCGCTTGGCTCAATAGTCGCCGTTTGTCGGCCTCGCTAACAAAACCGGCGAAGGTTACTTTTTCTTTAAGTCCTAGTTTGTCTGCTAGTTTTTCTAGCTTACTGCGCTGGTTGCCATCACCAACCACAGTTGCTTGGAAGGGTAGGCTCAGTAAACCTAAGCTTTTTATGAAGTGTTCGCAACCCTTGCGCTCCACCAGGCGGCCGATGAATATTAATCTAGGTACAGGATGTTGGTTTAACTTTTTGGTCAAACGAAAACTAGCAGTATCAACCATATTAGGCACCAAGTCGGAAGACAAGCCAAAACTGTCCTTGGCCAGGACTTTAGCCGGCGAAGAAACGCTCATAACCGCGTCAAGATGGACTTTAGTCGGTTTGAGCCAGTAACCCAAGATGCTGCTCAGGGCTTTTTCCGTAACCGAGTAGGGAGCAATATGAAAAGTGCCAACAATTGCTGTATTGGGCGGCGCCAAAGAAATTACCCGAGCCCCAAAGGCTGGCCCGTAGGGCATCTGGATATGAAGAACGTCAAATTGTTCGTGTTCTAAGACTTCGGCTATCTTGCGTGGCGATGAAGGCAACACCAGGGGCACGACGTTGCGGTTAAACTTTATGTGTAAATGCTTGCCAAGCGAGTGGAGATTATCTACATCCTCACGACTGGACTCAGTGGTCAGATAGTGAACTTGGTGACCGTGTTCACGCAGCCACGCTCCTAGCAATAGTACGTATTGTTGTACGCCATCGGCACCATCTAGACTATCGTCTAAGACAAAGCCAACCTTCATGATGAGGCTAGGGCTTTTTTATAAACATCTTCGTACATGTCAGTAATCCGCGAATAATTAAACTGTTTGACGTATTCGGCCGCCCAAGCCTGCCACTCTTCGCGTAATTTTTCGTCGTCCAGTAGTTGTTCAAGCCGAGCCGTAAAGGTTTTAGTATCCTTGGGGTTAACGATTGAAACTTCAGATTTGTCTTTCAAGACAGCCGCGTAGCCTGGGTTATTACCGGCTAGGACCACCGTGCCCAAAGCCATGGCCTCAAGTAATACTATGCCGAAGCTCTCGCCGTATAAGGCCGGTGAACAAAAAATGTCTGCCTCTTGGATAGCTTTAATCTTGACGCCCTCATCTACAAAACCATGAAAAAACACGCGTGGTATCTTTTTTGATTTGACCAGCTCTTTTAGCTTGACCCTGTCCGGACCGTCGCCAATTATGTGCAGCTCAACATTATCGGATTTCTTAGCTAGGCCAGCGAAGGCCTTGATAAGATACTTCACGCCTTTACGACCCTCTAAACGGCCAACGTAAACAATGGTTTGGGGTCCTTTGGCTTTCCTGGAGGTTGCTGGCTTATACTTATCCAGATCAATACCGTTGGGAATAATGATGGGCTTCTTAGTGGTCAGGGAGTTCACGTACTCACTA
The DNA here is from genome assembly GCA_964426845.1 of uncultured Candidatus Saccharibacteria bacterium. Taxonomy (GTDB): domain Bacteria; phylum Patescibacteriota; class Saccharimonadia; order Saccharimonadales; family JAGQNJ01; genus CAYRSA01. The sequence continues at coordinate 31,298 of CAYRSA010000001.1, forward strand.
GCGGCCTCAGACACTGCCGTTAGCTCACCTAGAGGCTTCAGAATAGCTTTAGTGTAAGGAGTGATGACTTTTTCAATCGTTCGACTCATAACTGTTTCTGGTAGCTTAGCGTGAAAAGTGGCCACATGAGCCGCGTCTTTAGACCGGTTTAATAGCTGCCAGCTCATCAGCGGCACCCAGGGCTCATGGAAATGAATAACGTCAAATTTGTGGGATTTGAGCATGGCTTCCAAAGCTGCCGAGTCCAAAGTAGCTGCTACCTGGGCGGTAGTTTTCTGGAAAGGCGATTTAACATCAGTGGCGCCTCCGACCAGCAAAATATCTTTGTCGTAATCGGCGGGTACAACTCGAGGGCGCGGAGTAATTATCTGGACGGTATGACCACGCGCAGTCAACTCGGCCTTAAGCGCTAAGACACATTCTTGAACACCGCCCCCTTTAAACATGTTATAGGGGCACACTAACCCAATTCGCATAACCCTAGTATACCATTACTGTTTATTTAGAATGGCCCGCAGTTTAGGCGGGATGAAGGCTCCAGCCTCCTTAGCGGTGGCCATAATAGTCGGCGCATGAGCTTTGGCTTTAGTGTGGGGCAGGGGTAGGGCGATAAAATCACTAAAGACCACTCGCATATGCTGTTCGATTAAGTGATTGTCCAGATATTGGTCAGCATCGACTGCGATTTGATGTATAGGCAGGTCAATCTTTTTATCGCACAGGTTCATGGTCAGCATTTGATAAATTGTATAGAAATGAGTACGAACATCGTTATTCTTCCATAGCCAAACCTCAAACTCGATACGATAACGGCGGCGCTCCGGAGTCTCATCGCTAGAAGTGGCTTTGGTGTCGTCTTTATACATACGGCGAATAATTGGAGCTCGCAGCCAGGCTTTAGCCAACAGACTGGCCGGTGGTTGCGAAAGGATCCAGCCAGTTCGAGCCAATCGAGCCTTCTTTCGCCTAGGGAACTTAAGGTCCTCTTGATGTATAAATCCAGCCCCGCTGACCAAAAGCTCAACTTGCTTGGTCATGTCTGGATACTTTTGGAGCATTCTGGTCACTACAGCCACACCCAGCGACACAGCAATAATGGTAATTGGTCTTTTTTTATAGCGCATTTTAATAAATGCGGCCAAATACGCAGCTAGGTTATCAAGGTCCGGTTTCTTGCCAATTTTGTAGAAGCTATCCATACCACCAAAGCCCGGCATATCAGGTGTGGTGACCGAGCCATAGCGGTTTAGGGCCTTGGCCATGCCAAACATTCTCTCTAGGCTGGCATGGTGCCCATAAACCAACAATATCTCCCGACGCTTATTCTTAGGGGCCGGCATGTGCATCATCCGGCCATTCATACCGTTAATAGACAGTGGGCTTAGGTACTGGCCGATATCCAGGTCGGGCACACCGGCCATTGTTTTGCTATCCATGACGTTTACTATAGTTTTTATAGAGCTCTGGGGCAAGGATAAGCAGTGGCTTTGTTATACTGTGTAAGCCTATGCCAATACCTGAAAAAACCCGAAAACTCCTATTGTTAGCTGTCTTAATTATCGTGCCGACTATTAGTATTCTTTTATTGTGGCAGGGAAGAGCTGGCGCGCCGAACTGGACTTTTATCGGCAACGACCAGCCTGCCGAAGAAGCCACTCCGCCACCGACCGGCTTTAATAAACAACTATATTCAATCGACGATCCTGCTAGCCTATGGTTCATCGTCAACAAGCAGCGACCAATGCCGGCTAGTTATGCGCCGGCCGACCTCCGCCAACCGGCAATCAAAGTACGCAGTAACGGTTCCAACGAGATGTTACTGCGCGACGCGGCGGCCACGGCCGTCGAACAAATGACTGCCGCCGCTGCCAAGCAGGGGATTAACCTGATGTTAGTCAGCGGCTATCGATCTTATGGCTTACAGCAGGCTGTTTACGGCGGCAATGTGGCCCGGGAGGGCCAAGCGGCGGCTGATCTGACCAGTGCCCGACCGGGCCACAGCGAGCACCAGACCGGCCTGGCCGCCGATCTTGGCTCGACCAACCGATTGTGCGAACTGGAAACTTGCTTTGGCCAGACTCCCGAAGGCCGTTGGCTGGCAGCTCATGCTCATGAACATGGCTTCGTGCTGCGCTATCCCAATAATAAACAAGCTATTGTCGGCTATACCTACGAACCTTGGCACATGCGCTATGTCGGCCCAGAATTGGCGGCTGAGATCAACAAGACTGGTCAAACACTTGAGGAGTTTTTCGGCTTGCCTCCGGCACCCACTTACTAGCCCCTGGCACTACTCAGTAACTTGATTAAGCCCAACCCAGACGTACTCCCAAGATTCAGGCTCCGGGCCTTGGCTGGACGCTCCCTCTGGATAACTTGGCACCCAGCCGGCCCGCTTAGCCTTATCGTAATTATTGGCGCTGATCCACTGGAAGCAAGCCGACTTTTCAAAAGCCACGCCACTGCCTTCACACAACAGATCGATCGTGTAGCCAGTGTGATGGCGTGAATAACCTGGAGGAGCAGTCATTAGTAAGGTCTGGACGACAGCGTTGTCGGCTTGGCCAGCCGCGATCCGAGCGTTATCACCGCCATTGGCCCGCAGGCGTGACAGGAACAAGTCGCGCTGGTTCTCAATCGAGCGATAACCAGAGTTAAGCTTTAATGGTATGCCGTCTTTCTTAGCCATCTCCTCTAGAACTTTCCAGCCACTGTAGGCTTTGGGTTGCAAGAGATCATCTTTGGCTAGGCCAGGGGTGTTGGTCTTGACGATCGGCAGTACCGGTACACTGCGCAGCTCATAGCCGCGACTGGCGGCGATGGTCTTTATGCGAGCATCGACAACTTCATCGCCAGTAATAGCCGGAGCCTGAGTGATAGCTTGGCTATTAGGGAAAATCAATGACTCGTACAACTGCTGGAACTGGTCGCCGTTGAAGAACTTAAACTTAACATCAGTGGCGCTGGCCACCTTTTGCAAATCTTGGACGGTGTTAGCCGAGGCTACCTGCGAGGGTTTCTGCCGATTGACAGCCGTCTGCTTGTAGTTATCAGCTAGAGCCAACAGACCAAAACTGGACATCACTAAGAAAACTAGCAATACAAACGTTCTTACTGGGCGCTTTTTCGGCTTCTTCTGGTTAGTCGGCCGTTTCAGGTTATGTTTCGGCTCTATTACACGCATTTGACCTTATTATACTGCTAATCGTTGTATTTTTGTAGTTATATTACGCGGTAGCATTTCCAGCCCGTCTGCGCTACAATCTATCTGTTAATCAATGGGGCGTGGCCAAGTGGTAAGGCACCAGTTTTTGGTACTGGCATTCGGGGGTTCGAATCCCTCCGCCCCAGCCAAGCAGTACACCAAAGGTGACCGACTATATGTATAAACACAATGATGATGTTGAAGCAAGTACCAGAGACTTTAGAATCAAATTAATAGAGTTATCAATTCTAACAATCGCTGCGTTTTCACTTGTGCTATTGTCCACTAATCAACCTAAAGTTAAGTATTTACTAGCATCTTTTATGGGGCTGATTGTGTATCAAGTCACAATATTAGCTCTAGGCGCTAATAAGGTTCGTCAAACCCGAGTATTGAAGAAGGGTGGTCTACACGAAGACGTTGAGATTACGCACTACTCATACGCCATCAAGAAGTATGACTATGTATCTCTAATTTGGTATGGAATAACCCTCGCAATAAGCATGCTAGTTGTTATATAGACCTTTGCACCCAATAACCCCAGACGCCTTTGGTTTCCAGATAATTTAGAGTTTCGAGATTTGAACTTTAGTTGCCAGTTGAAGGATGGGACAAGGATTAGGTTTTAGCGGTATACTGTATTTATGAATTTTGGTGACTACATTAAGAAGCTGAAGCTACCAGCTGATTTTTCTGCCCCTACAGAGCTGACTTTTGAAGATATAATCGCGCGGCCCCTGACCCGTGAAGATCTAAAGGCAGACCTAGCTGGTGTCAATTCAAGCGTAGATATTATTCGACAGACTCGTGGCGGTAGCTGGCCAGAAACACAAATCACCGAGGAGTTCGACTTACTTGATTTAGCATGGCATGAACGAGAGTTTCGTGACGCTGAGTCTTTTGCTTACGTAATCTACGACAAAAGCCAGAAGTACATCGGTTGCTTTTATCTATATCCGATGGGAGTGAGGACAACATTGACCGAAGAGCTCCTCGACTATGACGTCGACGCTAATTGGTGGGTCACAGCTGAAGCGTATGATAAGGGTTACTACAAAAAACTTCAAACAGCGCTGGCTGGTTGGCTCAAGGATGAGTTTCCATTTAAGAACATCTATTATTCAAACAAGGAGCAGTAATGATAGTCCCCCTCGATGAACTAACAACTAAAGTCAATCGGTTTTTAGAGCTAAGTGGTTTAAAAGATGAAGATGCATCATCACTAACCGGGCTAGTCGTCGAGCAAACAATCATCGGAAATCGCTTTAGTGCTGTAGGCGAGTTGCCCGGTAAGCACAGCCGCATGATAAATGATGAGAAGTCTGCAAAAGAAGAAGTTGTTGTCGATAAGAACTCCGCCATGCTAGTAAAAGGGAATGGCCGAATGGCTCCGCTGATTACCGCTGACCATCAAGACGAGATTGTAGCTAAAGCTAAAAAACAGGGTATTTACGCGTTCGGCATCTACGACAGCACATATAACGAGTTTTTTGAAGTATTTTGCCGGAGAATAGCCGCCCAGGATTGCATCGCCATCATTGTCGAGAACGGCGGACCACAGGGTGTAGTGCCTTTTGGTGGACGGGAAGACATCACCGGCACCAACCCACTGGCTTATGGCATTCCCACCAATGAACATCCTATCGTCTTCGACGCTGCAACAGCCATGCACGCCTACGGAGCGATTAAACTCGCTAAAGAAAAGAAAGAGAAGCTTCCAGATAATGCCTATGTTGATAAAAACGGCAACATAACCACTGATCCAGAGGTAGCTTATGCTGTACTACCATTTGGCGGCTTCAAGGGCTATGCTATTAACTTGCTTATCGATGTGTTGACTGGTGCCCTGGTCAGAGGTAAAAGTGGCCTCGACCAGCCTGTCGACTCACAGCGCTATATAGGCACCTTTATAATCGTTATCGACCCAGCAAGCTTTGGAGACCTAGTTGACTTTAAAAAGTCTACCAGTAAACTGGTTGCTGATATCCTCGCCGTTAAGCCAGTTGATCCAAGCAAGCCAGTCAAGGTTCCCGGCATGAGAGGTGCTGAACAAATCGATAAGGCTGAACGTGAAGGCAAAGTAGAAATCGATGACGAAGACTGGAAGAAATTCACGGGAGCGCTGGAGAAGTTAGAGTCATGACCCACCCCGGCGACACTCACGAACCACAACCCAAAGGACCCGAAGTGATTCCCAACCCAACTGGGGAGACAATTGCTCTGCGCTTCGATGTTCTTCCGCTGCTTGAAGCTGCTGTGGGACCAGATTGGCGAGAGAAGATCACTGATGTTATTGAAGCTGGTGAGCTTAAACTACGTAAGCCCGATGGACACTATACTAACCGCGAAGAAGGTAGCACAGCCAAACTTGGTTTAGTAACTGCCGACGGACAAGAGTTTGCAGACGCAGTACCGGGTGTTTGGGAGCTGTATCAGACTGACTTCATGGCAATGATGCAACAAGCTTTGCCGGAAGATGCAGAGCCACTTGTGGCTTACGATGACCCCGAAAAAGCACTAGAGCCATACGCTCAACAACCCGTAGAGACAGCTGGGGCAGACGACGTGCAGCACCGCATGGAAGCACATGTCGATATGCGCTATACTGCCGTATTAGTAATCGATGCTCCGGAAGACGAGAACGATGGAGGTCGACTTGTAATCGGAAGTGATCCTGATGCTCATAGTGTGGCCGAAATAGACAAAGATGCAACACGCATCCCACACATTCCAGCAACGCTTCTTTGCTTTACTGAAGGCAGGAAGTATCCACACTACACCGAAGAAGTGACTAACCCAGATGCCAAGCGTGTGGTAATAAGCTTGAATTACCCGCTCGAGGGCGAAGACCCCGCTGCCGCCGATGAAATACTGCAACACATTGGCGGCACACAATAGTAAAACGTAACGGAGGTAAGATATTATGAAAGTAAAAGTTAGTGAATTGAAGCAAAAGGTACTAGAAGGTGTTGAGAAGCTAGGATATACCGGCGAAGATGCACAGCTTATTTCAGATGTTTTGCTCTATGCTCAACTCCGAGGCAACAACCAGGGAATCACTAAAATAGCCACAGGTGGTGTTCCGAAAGCCGCAGATGTACAAGAATATAAAGTCGTGAAGCAGAACAAGTGCGGGGCAGTAGTCTCCGGTGGCCACGCCATGGTTGCGACTAGCAAAGCTGCCGACCTTGCAGTGCAGCTAGCCGATGAACATGGAGTGGGCATTGTTGGCTCAACACACACATTTAGTTCATCTGGTGCGATTGGCTATTTTGCTCGACAAATCGCTGATGCGGGTTATATCGGTTTCGTAACTGTCGGTACGCCACCTTTTGTAGCTCCAACTGGCTCTGCAGAAGCTAAATTAGGTACAAATCCACTCAGCTACGCGTTTCCGACCAGCAGGAAGTCAGTTGTTTATGATACAGCTACGGCCGCAATGGCTTACTTCGGCGTTGTCGAAGCTAAATTAAAAGGCGAAACTTTGCCAGACGGAACCGCTTTTGATGCCGAAGGTCAGCCCACAAACGATGCAGCCAAAGCTCTCGATGGGTCAGTCGCTACTTTTGCTGCCCATAAAGGATTTGGTTTATCGCTTCTTGTCCAACTTCTAGGTGGACCATTTGCGGGCGCTTCATTCGTTGACTTCAACAAAGATAACGGGGCTGGCACCTTCGTAATGGCTATAGATCCCGGCTTACTCGTCGATAAAGCGGAGTACTTGAAGAATGCCGATGCACTTACAAAGTCAATTTCTGGTGCTAAACCATTGAACGGCGATAATGTCTACCTACCCGGTGAAAAGGGAGATAAACTTACCAAAAAAGCTGAAGATACAGATGAGATAGAAGTCTCAGACGCTATTTGGGATGAACTTGTCAACTTTGTAGACAAATAGGCGCTCCAGTGTCTCATTTGTCTCATTTTGACCTGTTAGGCTATAATTAATGAGACAGAGCAAAAAGTGCCCTCAAAGGTTCCAGACCTGTATGCTCAGCCAGTATAGATTCGAACCGAAGTCAAACAAGTAGCGACGCTACTGTATAATAATGCCATGTTTAGGACACAATATCCGAGCGTAGATAAGCATATCAGAGAGCTTTGTGAAATGCTCAAACAAGCTTTAGGTTCTGACATGAAGGGCTTATACCTTTTTGGCTCGTTAGTTGGCGGTGATTTTGATGAACAAAAGAGTGACATAGATTTACTGGCAATGGTTGAGAATGTAGTTTCCGAACCGCAAATGGAGAAGCTTAAAGAAGTGCACGCTCAATTCACCAGGAATCATCCGGAATGGGCTGATCGCATTGAAGTGGCGTATGTATCTGTTGATGGTATGAAAAGCTTCAAAACAAAGACCAACAAGATAGCGCGAATCAGCCCAGGCGAAGAATTAGGCTATCGTAATATGGATATTGACTGGCTCATGGACTGGCATATGGTCCAGGATCAAGGTCAGCCCGTCTTTGGGCCACCACCCGAAACCTATATACCGCCAATTACTAGGGAAGAATACATCCATTCAATCCGCACTATCCTTTTGCAACACGAGGCGTCGGCAAAGCAAGCCCAGCACAAAGGTTTTCAGTCCTACATTGTGATGTCATTTTGCCGTAACCTGTACGCCATAAAACATGGTGAGCAGATATCCAAAGTTGCCGGAGCTCGTTGGGCAGCAGAGCAATACCCTGAGTGGGCAGATTTCATTAATAAAGCGGCTTCCTGGCGGGGAATGGCCGACAAGTCGGAGAGTCCTGAAACGAAGAAGCAAACAATCGAGTTCGCTGAGTTCGCAATGAAAGAGGCTGAGAAGCTCTAGAATAGTACTAGACCTACCTGCTCAGCCAGTACATATTCGAACCAAAGTCAAGTAAGTAGTCACGATAGCAATCACGGCACCAGGGCTATATGCTCAGCCAGAGCTATCTATTTGAAACTTTATCCAGTCCGTATTGAGACAGTATTTGATATAGTTAGTATATGAGTGAAGAGCTGCCTGAAGAAAGCTACAAGCCCGTATCTCTCCAAGAAGAAACTGCTTGGCGTGAATACAAAGGCTATGACGAAGCTTACGAAAAAGCGAATGCCGAACGAGCGGCAACCGGTAGGATTACAGTCGAGCACTACCCGCAAGCTACACTTGTCGCACAAATCAGGCTTGACGGAACCACCGGCAAGGTCCTGAGTGGACATGACTATGATCCTAAAGCTAAGTCGCATGCCGATACAGAATTCGAGTTCGACAATTACATTACCGCGACCTTACCGGAAGAGCGGCTAGTAATATATGAAGGCGGTGATGGCAGCTTTACTGACCGAGACCATGCCATTATTGAGCGTGCTGATGCTGGGCTGACTATGTTTCTGGCTGACCGAGCTGGGATTGAACGAGTATCCGGAGATCCTACGCCCAAGGAAGAGGTCGATGATTTAATGCAACGTGGCGTAAGTCTTGAAGAAGCAGCGCTATTTACTACCTTGCGGGGCATTGGATCAAGCCTGGTGAGAGAGCCCGGCCGAACAATTGACCCAAGTGGTGATATATATTCTCAGCTAGCACGCTGCGGACTTCCGGGCTTTCGCGAGTATAGCGAGAAAGAGAAGACTAGGATTAGCCAACAACCCGAAGTGCGCGATGCGTTAATTGCTCAAATGGCAGATGATGGTACCAAATTTGCTTTAAAAAAGTTTAATCCGTTGTTACAGGAGCTTGGACTACCTCAATTTCAAGTTGATGCGGATGGGACATTAGCCCTGCCTGGGGTTACCGGTACTCAGCTAGTAGAAGCTACGGGACCATCTGGTAATAGTCGACTAAACGAGATCGCAAAGTTGAATATCGTATTCCGGGACCATCACTTGTTCAATGCCATTACCAGTGCAACCAAACAAGGCAAGAAGCCTTTAGTTGTATATGGCGGCTCACATATTGTCGCCTTGAAGCCAGCATTAGACACCTACTTTGCTTTGGCGGCATAAGCACCCTCACAGTAATAAGCTATAGGGTAGCATAAAGGTTCTAGACCTGTATGCTCAGCCACAAGAGTTTCGAACTGAAGTCAAAAATATAGCGACGCTAATCTGAAAATGTCGATGGTCTGGCGTCTGAAACGCTCTCCCAAAGCTGCTTTAGCTCAGCGAAGTCTAGTTGATCAATACGTGACATCTCTCTAGCCTTGAACTCATCAAGTCCAATAGCTGATCCATTTTCCACTTCTTGGTCATACAACCGCCCAAAAACAAGCTGCCGAGCTACTAACAGGTCATCGACGTCAATCCCTCGAATAAAGCGACCATAGATTTGCTGGCCATAAGAAAATGGTGTGTCACTAAAGCCATAATGAGGAGTACATTCAAAGGATGGGCTTTCACCCTCATCCCTCTGAAGTTCCAATTTATGACTAAAAGCATCATATAGCCCGATATGATTACCTCCAATCAGCATTGTGGCACGGACGGCTTCACCTCCAGCTTGGCGAGCTGAAAGCTTTCGGTTTCTTTCTATGACAGATTGCACAATTGGGCCAAATACCGAGAGCATATAATTATCCCGTTCGACAACCAGGTCATTAAAACCTTCATACCATTGACCTAAATTAGTGACAGTCTCATCAAAATCTTCTCCTGCGAGAGCTGCAGCTCTATCGACGCCCATTATTTTTACCTTACGTCGATTATAAGGATGTGATTCAGGGGTATCAACACAGGCTATATCAACTTTAGTGTCATATAGGGCCGCAAACATAGCCCTGTCGAAGCGATTAGTGACTGGATTACCAGCCACTTGCAAATCACGTTTGACCCTTTCATATGCTTTGTAGTCACCCTTGGCAACTTTACTGAATATTCTCAGATAATATTCATCCCAATCTGAAATTTCTGGCAAAAAGATATCGGACGACTTAAGAACATCTCTAAACTCTTGAGGTTGGCCTAGATCTGCTTCTGTTCGGTGGGCAGAGAAGTAAATATCCAGATCGAGTTGGTCTACAAGTTCAATAGCATCAATATCAAGCAGTGTCGGAGGGCTTGGCTCCAAACCAATCAACTGCTGACGCTGTAGGGGATTTAACTCTATAGACATAAGCGAGCATATTATACCATGTTTGTAACTGCATTGGTATAGTAGGGTCCCAGACCACTCCGCCCAGCCAGTTTACTTGATTTCGTTGAGCGTCTGGTTTATGGCCTTCAAGGTACGGTCATCTTTGGCACGTTGAAAGTCTTGGTTAGAAATAGCATTTGGTACTGCAGTTTCACCTTCATAACCTAGCTTTGTGATTAAGGCTGATCTGATGTAGGCACTGCGTGATTGGAATGACTGCTGGGCCGCTTTGTCAACTGTTTTAATTAAGTCATCTGGTAGGGAAATGTTTACTCTCGTTATGACACCTTTCGATTTTGATACACTCTATACACAAAAAAGCGTATCAAAAAAACAACACACCAAAAAAGTTATTGGAGGTTGAAAAGAACAGTGGCCCCTCAGCAAGAGCCGCGAAAGGGATTACTGCTTGGCCTCAACCCAGTCTTTATTAATACCATTCACGATATTTGTATAGCCCAATTGCTCTAGAATCTGTTTGGCCACGTTGGACCGGCTTCCAGTTCGACAATAGACAATTATCCGAGCATTCTTAGCTACGCCGGACAGTTTTTCCTCCGCCTTAGCCAGTAAATCGGCTGGCGGAATATTAATTGCCCCACTTACATGGCCACTCTGATACTCTTCGGGCTCTCTAACATCAATAATTACTTGTTTCATGCAACTTCCTGGAAGCCGACAACATAGTTCTTGCCATAGGCTTTGGCGCACTTGGGGCAGGTAGTGTAGAAAAAATATGACTTCAGCGGCTTTTCACCTCTTGACTTGGCATAATCGGCAAGCTGATTGTACCATTTGCCGGCATCTTTATATGGACCCTCAAAAACTTTGGTCAAAAATGTACCGGTAAGCTTTTCACTGTCCAGACCGGGAACCTCTTTGCTGACAGCAAAATATTGTACGCTGTGCCAGGGCGAAGCTTCATAACTGAGAATCAAAAATTCCTCCAGGTCGGCTCCTGCTTCTTTTATTCTAGCCTGCGTCTTTGTCATAACCGAAGACATATTGAGCGGAATATGCAGGAAACTGCGCACTTTGGCTTTAACAAACAACTTGTCTTTAAAGATAACTGTCTGTTCGTCCCACTCTTTAGGTACGATCAACCCGCAACAGCCGGTCTTGGAGGCACTTATGTCGATTAGTGGAACGTGGTTTACGGAGTTCATACGTCTAGTATGTAACAGAAAGTCATAGAATGCTGTGATCTCAGTCACCATTTCAGTGTGATGAGCAGCCGGGCGGGGCAACTCAAGTGCCTGTGTGAAGATGCTCAAAAGCCGGCCCGTGATCAGTGGGCCGACTCTTGCCTCTGTAAACTTAGGTTTTACAGTACGTCTACGACGTCGTTGTCTTCAAGAGTGACGCTGTTGTCTGTCTGAGTGACGCTATTGTCAGTTTGACTGTTGTCGTCGTTACTCGAATTGTCATTATTGCTAGCTACGGTGTTACCTGAAGCTACGGTGTTGTTGCTAGCTACAGTATTGTTAGATGCTGTTGTGTTGTGTGAAGCAACAGTCATGGTGTTGGTGTTGTAGCTATCTTTGTAGCTAATGTTATTAGTTTCAGTTTGGTTCTGAGTTAGGTAGCTGGCTGAAGCTCCGCCATGACCACCGCCCCAGACGCTAGCACCGGCTGGGCTGGCTGAAGCGCTTCCGCCTGAACCGCTAGCTGCTGCTGCGGCCGCTGCTGCTGCAGGGTCAGAGCATCCGCCGCCGGCTACAGCATAGGGAGCTGATGCGCTTTGTACAGTTGCTGACTGCGTAGCAGCAGAAGCAATCTGTGATTGGATAAGTTTGTTTGCTACGTATAGAGCGATAGGAACCGCTACTAGGATTGCCACGATTGTCGACACGAAAGTCGCCATCATGCTGGCTCGCATTTGATTATATTGTGTTTGTACCATATTGATACCCTCCTTGTTATTTAACGCACCTCTTCGTTTTTTCAGCGTACTCTTCATATACTAAATTGGTCAACCGTGAGCGTTTGTTTTCTACGAAAATACAACATTTAACTTCTAGCAAGGGGGTGTTGTAAGATTTCTTACACCTTTTTTCAAGCCGGCAGTATTAACTTATAGCTAAACTATGTTGTTTATTTCCGACCCCAGCAGGGCCACTCGCCGCGATATTTTGCTAATTCACGTACTTCCGCCTCTATTGGTTTTTACAGCTTTTATGGGCGTCACGTTGTGGTCCTGGCAGACCACCAAACAAAGGGTGGCTGATCAGCGCGACCAAGCCGTCAGTCAAGAAATCGGCCGGATTGAATCTCAGATTCGCGATCGAATGGGTGATTACGAACAAATCCTAGAATCAGCCAATGGATTATTTCAAGCCAGTAACGATGTTGATAGGGCAGAATGGAAAGCCTTCTACGAAAACTTCGACATCCCTAATCGCTATCCTGGTCTGCAGGGCATAGCTTTCGCTGAAGTCGTACTGAAATCCGACTTAGAGTCTCACCAAAATCGAGTTCGAGCCGAGGGATATGCTAATTACACGGTCACGCCGGTTGGTGCACGCGATTATTACGTACCGTTGGTCTATCCTATCTCTGATGTTACGCCTGAAAATTACCAGTCTCTAAGCGGTTTTGGCTTTGATATTGCGACAGATGAAGTTCGTAATCGGGCCCTCCAAGCAGCCAAGTCTTCGGGCCAGGCCACATTAACTGGAAAGCTTGCCTTGATGCAATCCGACCAACAGCAGGCTGCAGCCTTTATCCTGTACCAGCCTTTGTACCGTAAAGGTGATCTTAGTTCAGTAGCCGGCTATGCCTATGCACCGTTTACTGCCAAAAATCTGTTCGAGGGCATTTTTGGTGAAAACAGTCAAAAAACCAGTATTGGCTTTAGGGTTTATGACCAAAAAGTCGCACCAGACAGCCTACTGTATAAAAATCAACTTTTTGACCAAGCCGAGAGTGAGATCATTCAGCACAGTGTTAAAATCGCTGGCCGCGACTGGATAATCGAGTATAAAGCGCCCGACTCTATTATTAGCGTTGCCAATCGCCGCAATCCGACAGCCACTCTAATCGCTGGTGTTATCTTTAGCGCTCTCATCGGCGGCCTAGTGCTTAGTCTACTGATGGCCCGAACCAGGTCCCTAGCTTTTGCCGAAACTCGCGAATTACAAAGAGCTAAAGACGATCTGTTGTCCATTGCCTCTCATCAACTGCGAACGCCGGCTACTGGGGTTAAGCAATATATTGGTATGTTGCTTGAGGGCTATGGGGGTAAAGTCCCGGCCAAGCAGAAAAAGTTGCTTAACGAGGCCTATAACAGTAATGAGCGCCAACTGGCGATTATCGATGAAATCCTGCACGTGGCCAGAATCGACACTGGTCGGCTAGTTTTACAAAAAGAGCGTCTCAAAATTCGCTCGCTGGTCGATCAGATATTAAGAGAGCAGGCCAGTGCCATTCGCGATAAATCTCAAAAAATTCTGACATCCTTTCCCAAGAGAATCCTTTATGCGAATGGCGACCCTCAGTATGCCCGTATGGCCATTGAGAATATTATTAGCAATGCCATCAAGTACACTCCCGAAAAGGGGACCATCACCATTAAGTTAAAGCGATCTGGCGACTTTGCGGCCATTACTGTTTCGGATACTGGCGTGGGAATTGATAAAAAAGATCTTGACTTGCTGTTCCAGAAGTTTTCGCGTATTCCTAATGAATTATCGAGACAAACTGCCGGCAGCGGCGTCGGCCTATATATTGCTCAGCATATTATTGACTTGCACGGCGGCAAAATTGAGGTCGACAGCGTCCTCGGCAAGGGGACAACTTTCACGATATTGTTGCCACTGGCTTTGCGAAATCAAACTAAGGATAAACTGTGAATTATTTCATTGTTCTAGGTCAGGCTATAAATGCTATGATTAGGAAACCATATGAGTAAACAAACTATTTTAATCGTCGAAGATGAGAAAGTCCTGAACGACGCCTATACCACGATACTAAAGAAAGAAGGCTACAAAGTTTTATCGGCCTACGACGGCGAAGAGGCTTTATCTATCGCCGAAACCAATCATATCGACCTAATCCTCCTCGACCTGCGTATGCCCAAGGTTAATGGAATCGAATTCCTTAAAGCCTACGACTTAGCCGGACAGGACAACCCTCCAATCGTTATCGTCTTCAGTAACCTAGACATGCAAACCGAAATCGACGAGGCTTTCTCTCTGGGAGCTACCAAGTATATGCTTAAAGCCTGGGCCTCCCCCAAAGAATTAGTCAAACTAGTCAAAGATAACCTGGCCGTCAAAAAGTAAACAATAGCATTTTGACACTATAGATAATGGGTGTTATAATAGATTATTATGTCGCGTGGTCATGTCATTGGTCTAGGATCCCTTCCAGGTGCCGGTAAAGGAGCGCTGGTCGAGCAACTCGAGGCTCGAGGCGTTCACCATCTCCATGTTGGCACTATCGTACGTCAAGCAGCTGAGCACAATGGCTTTGTACCAGAGGACGAGACCCGCGAAGCTTATTTGCCGTTTTGGCGAGAGCACGCTAGCCGGCACGGAAATGACTGGCTAGCTCGGATAGCTTTTGCTACCGCTAGCGACCTAAAATCTCCCGTGGTACTAGACGGGGTGCGGATAAAAGCCGATGCCAAGGCCATCAAAGGTGCCAAGAACGCCACAATGGTATGGCTAGATGGTGACCTGCCGGTACTGGCTCAACGCCTACTAGATAGAGGCCGTATAGAAGATGCCGGAGTTCAAACCGTCGAAGATCACATTACAGCTTTACAGGCTCAGCTAGACAGCCGTGGTGAATTTGATCTGGGCGGTGTGCGCGAGCTGGCCGAGATAAGTCTGTTTCCAACGGTGCAGATCGAAGATCTTGAACAGCGCCAGCTTTACAATGGCCGAATAGCAGACAATCTGCTGGATCTTTGTAATCTTTTACCGCCCAAATCATACTAGCCGTATATCGGTAAAGCTTTCGTCGCCCATGCATTCCAGGAGTTTGCGGGTGTTTATTTTATAAACTTGATTATCGTATCTGACGATGCCTTGCTTTTCCAGCTTCTTCATCTCGGTGGCCGTAGTTTCGCGAGTCAAGCCTACCAAGCTGGCAAACTGCTGATGGGTTAATTGAATGTTAATCTTGGAGATATTTTGGCTGACTGGCCGGCCATACCTTTGGGACAGATAAAACAGCGTGTAGCTAATTTTGGCGCTGGCCTTGGCCTGTTGCAAAGCCGTAACCCTTAACATCATACCCGTGTAGTTTTTAACGTAAGCGTCCATGAAATAACGAAGGTTATCGGGTTTTCTGCCGATCATAGTTCGCAGATCGTCCCGGGCAATGCTGCAAATCTCACAATCAGTGAAGGTCTCATAGAAATAGACCGTGCTAGTGGTCTGGCCAAACAACCAGGTGCTGGGAAAGAACTCGCCAGCCACATGGAATGTCACTAACTGCTCCTCGCCGTCAGGGCTCAGATTGTAAACCTTAACTACCCCGCGCTTGATCAGAGCAACCGCCCGGGGAACTTCACCCTGATAGTAGATGACGTTATTCTTCGGCACACTGCGAGTTGTGCCTTTGGTTAGCACCTCCTTGATGATGGCCGGAACTTCTTTCATAGACGTAGTGTAGCGTGCCGTCCACTGGCTGTCGACTTTCACCTCTGTACTTCGCCTTTATTGTGTAATATCTTACAGCTTTCCACTTGTTGTTGAGATAAATTTGATAAGCAAGCAATTAATAGTTCGTAAGGAGGATATATGAGCCAACAAACAAAGATTAACCAGTTTCTAGAGCGCAAAGCCCGGCAGTACCCTCGTTTAGATCTCAATAAGCAGATCCAAACCGAAGATCGTTTAGATCATTTTCTGTAAAGAAACTTTTGAGCGAATGAATACAAAGGAGGAGAGTGTTTATGAAACAGCAACCGACCAGCATCATGCACCGAGACGGAGATGAGGAAGGCGAAGGGACGACAGAGTGGCAGTCGCCCTACGAGCAATAACCTAAGTCCACCGTACTTTGACAATACGAAAGGATCAACCGAGCTACTTATCACTCGAGCAAGCGATATGCAGCCGACGTATTAAAGCATAAGTCCAGCCAGTGATTCTTCGATACAGTAGGGATACTAGAGCGGCCCCAAGGGAAGTGGGGTCGCTTTAGTTTTTTTACTGTCCTACTTAATTAGCGCATCGCGCAAGCCATCGATTAAGGGAATGTGGTCAAACAGGCTCAGGAACCACAGCAACAGCCCAATCAGGATAGTTCCGCCCAAGAAAGCCCCAAAACCGCCGGCCAAGCCTTTTAGAAATGAGGAAGTAACGGCCTGCTTTTTATTAACATAGCCCGTCTCGTAGAAAGCTACTAGCTTTTTGCCCAGCTCCTCATATTGTTTGTCGGTTAACTTCTTACTCATGACTGACCACTCCTGACGCCAGCTCTTTATATGAATTCTCAATTAGTTCGAAGAGTACAGCCGGGTCGACGTCACTGAGATGTTTTATATACAAACAAGCCTTTGATGTTGAATGCTTGCCCAGTTTTGCCATCTGAGAAGGGTAATTTACTTGCAGCTGACTGCTGAGGTAGAGTGTGGTTTTGCCTTTGCGCGGACTAAAGCCGACTTTCGGCCAATCACCCTGTCGGCCACTGGCGTAAATATAGTGATAAGTGCCGTAGCCGATGATAGCCGGCCCCCACATGGCTGGCTTTTCGCCGGTAGCTTTTTGCATCATCTCATTAATAACTTTGCAGTCGGCCCGTTGTTTTTCATCGGGAATATTGTTAATAAAGTCTTCTACGCTAGCATTAGTTTTTTGGGTTTTTGGCTCTGTCGTTGACATAATCAAAGTATATCACCTCCTCGGTCACTAGTGTTCCTGTCATAAAAACAGTATAATACGGAGGATGAAATCCCTAAAAAACCGCACTCTAGAACAAAATTTACCCTGGATACTAGCTGGTGGCGCTAGTATCGGACTGCTAGCCGCCTTCGTGCTTACGCTGGAGAAAATCGCTCTCTTACAAGACCCGGGCCATCAATTATCTTGCAGTATTAACCCAGTGTTATCGTGTGGCTCGATTATCATGTCTGACCAGGCTTCAGCCTTTGGCTTTCCTAATCCGTTCCTTGGCATTGCCGCCTTTGCTGTCCTGATAACTATCGGTGTGGCCATGCTGGCTGGAGCCAAGTTTAAGCGCTGGTTCTGGCGTGGCCTGCAACTAGGTACGATTTTCGGCATCGGCTTTGTCGCCTGGCTGATCTGGGAAAGCTTATATGACATCGGGGCACTGTGCCTGTACTGCATGGCGGTATGGTCAATTACCTGGCCAATTTTCTGGTACACAACTCTTTATAACTTGCGCAAGAAAAACATTCCCACTCCCAAGAGCCTTAAAGGGGTAGTAGCTTTTGCCCAACGGCATCACGCAGATATCTTGATTGCCTGGTACGTATTGGTTATTGCCCTGATTATCGTGAACTTCTGGTACTACTGGAGCACCCTAGTATAAACTAGGGTTATGGAATTAAATAAGGCTCAAGCGGCGGCGGCCGAACTTACTACCGGCCAGTTACAAGTCGTAGCCGGTGCTGGCACTGGCAAGACCAGGGTCATCGTCCAGAGGATCAGCAATCTGCTAGACCAGGGTGTCAAGCCGCAGTCAATTCTGGCAGTGACCTTTACCGAGAAGGCCGCCGCCGAGATGCTGGAGCGAATATTGCAGTCGCGCCCCGATCTGCACGCCGAGATGCCAATTCTGACCTTTAACGCTTTCGGCGAGAGACTGCTTCGGGAATTTAACACCGAAATTGGCCTGGGGCGCGGTTTCTTGTTGCTGAGCGATAGCGCTCAGATAGTTTTTCTCGAACAACACCTTGACGAGCTGGAGCTGGACTTTTACTCACCAGCCACCCAGCCCAAGGGGCAGTTGGTAGACGTGTCTAAGTACTTTTCTAAACTTAAACAAAACATCGTGACACCCGAAGCCTACGATAAATTTGTCAAGAAAATGGCCAGCGCTGATACCAGCCAAAAACTCGAGAAGACCAAGCACCAGGAGTTGTCACGGGCCTATGCCAATTACATCCGGCTGTGCAAAGAGTATAACGTCATCGATTATGACGATCAGATTTATAGAGCAATTGAACTCCTAAGGGTTCGACCGAATATTCAAACTCTACTACAAGATCGCTACCGAGCGATT
This sequence comes from uncultured Candidatus Saccharibacteria bacterium, assembly GCA_964426845.1. Taxonomy (GTDB): domain Bacteria; phylum Patescibacteriota; class Saccharimonadia; order Saccharimonadales; family JAGQNJ01; genus CAYRSA01. Next base: position 49,807 of record CAYRSA010000001.1, read on the forward strand.
ATGGTTGATGAGTTTCAGGATACCAACCCTATGCAGTCGGAGCTGATTGACTTGCTAAGCGGGCGAGGCAACAGCTTAATGGTTGTTGGTGACGACGACCAGAGCATTTACGGCTTTCGGGGGGCGACTTTGGCTAATATTTTAGACTTCAAACAGCGCTACCCAAAGAGTCAAGAGGTGACCTTGATTGAAAACTATCGCAGTGGTCAGGCTATTCTGGATGCCGCTTACTCGCTAGTACAGAACAATAACCCTTATCGTTTGGAAGCTACGCTTGGCATCGACAAGCGCCTACGAGCAAAAAAGGCCGGCAAAAAGCCAACCATCAAGCAATTCTCACGCCGAGACTATGAATTGCAATGGATTGTCGATGACATTATCGAACATCTTGCTGGCGGCACTCCGGCCGGAGAGATTGCTGTGCTAGTTCGCAATAATACGACCGCTAAGCTTATTGGCCAAGCTTTGAATCTAGCCGATATCGACTACGTCATTATTGGTGAACGCTACCAACTATACAGAACAGAGGTAGTTCGAATGATTGTCGAAGCCTTGCGCTGCATTATCGACACCACCAACAACACCAGCCTATATCACACCTTGGGCAGTGATCTTTTCGGTATTTCCGGGGCACTACTGGCCGATCTGTCCGGCCAAGCTCGGGTTAACAAGCAACGACTTGAGGAATTCTTGAATGAACAATCCGATGAAACTAAAGTTCAAGAGGCTCTGACTCAGATCAAACACTGGCGGGAAATGGCACCGACAACCGCTGTCGACAAGCTAGTTTACGCAATTCTCGATGAAACTGGCTATAAAAATCGGATTTATAGCCGAGCCATGAGCGACACAGCCACCTCCATAACCGCTCAGCAACTGACCGAGTTTTTTAGAGCCATGGGCGAATTCGTATCTATTGCCCAACAACCAACCGCTCTGCAGTATCTGGAATCATATCCGGTCCTGGAAGCGGCCGGTGAAAGCTCTGAGGATCAGACCCTACAGATTAGCAACCAACGAGTCAACGTCTTGACCATCCATAAAGCCAAAGGCCTAGAATGGGAAACAGTCTACATACCAGACTGTGTCGAGCGGGTACTGCCTAACACTACGCCACGGGGTGGCATCCCTCTGCCTAAAAAACTGGTGGCCAAGCATGTCTCGGAAGCTGATGACCAAATTGCCGAGGAGCGACGTCTGATGTACGTAGCCATGACCCGGGCCAGGGAAGACTTAATCATCTCCTTCAGTCGCAGCCATAACGGTCGGACTGCTCGCCGGCCATCGCGGTTTATCTCGGAAACATTTAAAAAAGATGAATTCGCCGACAGCGATGGCCGCTTACCGCCCCAGACCTTAGAGCTAGCCATTGCCGAGTCCATGGTCCAAAAGGAAGTACCACTCCCAGCCAGTATGCGCGAGGGCGAAAACCTGCGGCTCAGCGTTAGCCAAATCGAGACCTACTTGCATTGTCCGCTTAACTTTTACTTTAAACACATTCTCAACATACCCGAACCAGCCAGCACCCAAGCCAGTTACGGCCAGGCCATTCATGGCGCAATCGAGACTATAAATAAAGCTTTGATGTCCGGAGACAAGCCTGACCTAAAGGCTGTCGAGTTGACCTTAGTAGAGGATATCGATAACGTCCCCGCCGAGTCTCAGCTTCTTAAACAACGCTTACAGCAACAGGCCTTAGACACCATTAGGCGATTCTATAAGTCACATGTCGAAGACAACCCGGAGGTGCCACAGCTAGTCGAGTCGTCATTTAGAATAAGGCTGGCTGATCAGAATTTAGTGATAACCGGACGCCTGGACGCCGTATTCGCATCTGAAAAGGGCGTCGAAATTCGGGACTACAAGACTAGCCCCAACGTAGACACGCCCACCAAAGCTAAAAACAAAGCCACCAACAGTCCCCAGCTTACACTTTACGCGCTGGTCTGGCAGCAGCAACATGATGAGATTCCTCATAAACTGAGTCTTGAGTTCGTCAACACCGATCTGACTGGTAGTGTAGGCAAGACTCAGCGGGGCATCGACACGATGACCACTAAGCTAGAGGAAATGGTCAAGTCTATTAGCGAACGCCAGTTCAAACCAGGCAGTAAACACGATTACTGCATCCATCCAGACCTAGACTAGCTTATTTTTTAGTAACTTTTTTGACAGTTTTTTCAGCTTTAGCGGCCGTACGAGCTAAGAAGCCAGGCTGTTTAGCGAACAATAGAGCGAACAGATTTACACCAATAACTCCGCCAACCAGTGGTCCGATGACGTAAGCTTTACTCCAAGAGTCAACACCAAGGGCGGCAGCTGGGTTTAAGATACCGTTACTGGCTATACCGGCGATGATGATACCGACGGCCAAAGATCCGCCGATAGTGGCGGCCTTTTGTCCACCCTCGTAACCGTTAAAGACGGCGGCAGCGACACCAAAGGTGAAGATGAAGGCTCCCACTAATTCAGCGACTAGTACTGGCCATTCAAAGGTTGGACCGGCAATGTTTTGCATGCCGGTGGGTACAAGGTAGTTGTACAGGCTATAAGCGGCCAGGGCACCCAGGAATTGAGCAGCTACATAAACCAAGGCTCGAACTGTGCTGACCTTACGAGCCGACCACAAGCCCACAGTGACGGCAGGGTTAACGTGAGCACCAGAAGCGCTACCAATCAGCAGCACCAGCATGGCCATGGTTAAACCCACACCTAAGGCCACAAAGTAAGGCACACCGATTGCCGATCGCGATACAGCTAATATTGTGCCGGTTAGCACGGCTGTACCCATTACTTCAGCCACTACGGCAGCTGTATTTCTTCTATTCAATACGTCCATCTGAGAACCCTCCAAGTGAATTATTTTCTAACATATAGCATAATCCAATCTAACTGATTATGCAATCTACTACTGGACTATGACAACTGGTAGAGCTTCGCCTCCGCCCTGTTCTTCAGCAGTCAGCTGTTTGCCAACACCCAGGTTGAAAAGGATCGCACCCATGACTTTGCGAGCGGCCTCGGTCTCTGTTCGACCTTGTTGCTCAAAGGACTCGAAGACAGCGTCTTTATAGAGCTTAATGGAGGCCACAAATGCTTCAACCGGTTGGCCGTCTGGTCCTTGGAAATCGCGCATAAAGGCTCCTTCATCGAAAGCCGAATCAGAAGCATCAACTACAACAACTTTTTCACTGTGATCCTCAATAAGTTCCTCATATTCGGCACCATGCTCAGTAGCAATTTCAATAATACCTTCAACAGGCACATCAAATAAAGCTTTGTTCTTGGCGTTGTGGCCACCACGATTAATTAGCTCCGACACTTCTGCTTCCTTGAGGTGGTCATGAAGGCCAACTAAGCCACCAACAGTCCAGGCTTTAGGCGCTACCACTGCTTTGTTGCGAACATTGGCTTTGAAAACTTCACCAGAAGCAAGCTGGCCAGCCGCTCCACAACCGCCGGCACCTTTATTATCATCACCATGCACAACGACTGGTCGGCCTTCGCCAATAATATTGACCACGTTCTGTTTGACCAGCAGGCTTACTGGTTGGTCATCATACAGCATCATGTCTGAGGCTGCACTAGTAATAGCTTCTCCGCCGGCAGTCTGAGGGTCAGCAAAGCCTTCCGTGAGCTGTAATCCACCTTCAGGGACGCGACCATCAATGCAACGAAACCGATTTGTCGGTTTACGTCGATATTCTGGACGAGCTACAGCTTGGACAACTTCAGTTTTTCGGAGCTCTGGTATATCGGCGGCGCCAATAGCCCCAGCATTACCAGGCCCTAGGTCAGTTACGGCAATAATATTTACTTCTGGCACGATGAGTTTCTCCTGATTAGCTAACCTTTGGGCAATTTTAATTTGAGGGTCAAATTCCACACGGCTTCCTTGTTTATATTGTGATTTATGTAATTGTTTGTTAGTGACATTAGTCACAGTCAACAGAGGTCAATTGTACAGATGCAAATACACATGTCAAGTATAAATTTTAGATTTTGTTAGTGCCGTTTGCGACGCTTGAGTTCGGCGACCTTCAGGCGCACAGCTGAGCGGTCTAGCAGGCTTTGAGCCTTGTCCAGCGATACTTGGTCCTTGGCGCTCTTGCGTAGCTCCAGGGCCTCCTGATGAGCTTTCTCGGCCTCTTTTTCGTTGATCTCGTCAGAGGAATCAGCTTCGTCGACCAAAACTCGAACTTTATTATCAGTAATCTCGATGATACCGCCATTAGTGGCGTAAACTTTCATAAAATCATCTGGGTCACCAGCTTTGACCCGAACCTTGATAATGCCCGGAGTGGCAATGGTTACCAGGGGCATGTGGTCTGGGAAGACTGCAATCTGACCTTCAGGTGTCGGTAAAACCACCTCGTGGACATTATCGCCGAACTTAGTGCCGGATAGGGTGACTAGGGAAAAGTGAATCATAGTTGATCTTCTGGGGGTAGTCTGTATTGCTCTTCAACGAAGTCGAGGGCTCGTCTTTGGTCATCTGCAACCGGTGGAACTTGCTGGCCGAGCCCAGGACCTTGAGGTATAGCTGGATCATCCGCTAGTGCGTCGGCAATCTCCGTGAAAGCCTCTAGCTCATTGTCGGATACTTGGTCACGGCCATCTTCCTTACCAGGACCTTCAAGCGGGCCTTCTATATACTGGGGCGCATCGGGCCCTAAATACGGTTTTGGCTTCCAGTCAATTGGTTCTGGCATTACTTAACCTCCTTAATTGTGCCTTTCATATAGAAAGCTGATTCTGGTTTACCGTCATGCTTGCCGTCGAGAATCTCGCGGAAGCCAGCAATAGTGTCTTTTAATGAAACGTATTTACCGGTGTTGCCGGTGAACTGTTCAGCGACGGAGAAAGGCTGGGTTAGGAAACGCTGGATGCGGCGAGCGCGGGCTACGGTCTTTTTATCCTCGTCCGATAGTTCTTCCATACCTAAGATAGCGATGATGTCCTGCAAGTCTTTGTATCTCTGCAGGATTCTCTGGACTTCGCGAGCCACTTCGTAGTGCTCTTGGCCGACAATTTCCGGGTCCATAATGGTAGAGCTGGAGTCTAGCGGGTCAACGGCCGGGTAAAGTCCCAATTCGGTTAAGGCCCGGTTCAACACAATTGTCGAGTCTAAGTGGGCGAAAGCCGTAGCCGGAGCTGGGTCGGTGTTGTCATCAGCCGGCACGAAGACAGCTTGGACAGAGGTAATCGAACCGGTTTTAGTCGAAGTAATGCGTTCTTGCAACTGACCCATTTCTTGGGCTAGGTTGGGTTGATAACCCACAGCAGAAGGCAATCGGCCTAGAAGGGCAGACACCTCGGATCCAGCCTGAGTAAATCGGAAGATATTGTCGACAAACAGCAGAACGTCTTTACCTTCGTCGCGGAAACCTTCGGCAATGGTTAGTCCAGATAGGCCAACTCGCAGACGGGCACCAGGCGGTTCATTCATCTGACCAAAGACTAGGGAAGTCTTGTCCAATACGCCAGACTCTTCCATTTCGTAGTATAGGTCATTCCCTTCGCGAGTTCGCTCACCGACACCAGCAAATACCGAGGTACCGCCGTGCTCTTTAGCGATGTTGTTAATAAACTCGGTTATCAGGACGGTTTTACCGACCCCGGCTCCACCGAATAAACCAACTTTTCCACCTTTAGTAACCGGACAGATCAGGTCGATAACTTTAATGCCGGTCTCCAGAATCTCGGTTTCGCCGGATTGCTCGGACAGGGCAGGCGGTTTGCGGTGGATCGAGGCTATCTTGCTGGTCACAGCCTTCTTGCCATCAATTGGCTGGCCAGTGACGTTGAACATCCGGCCCAGAGTATCTTTACCTACCGGCACCTGGATAGGCGCACCAGTGTTAACGACTTTAGCTCCGCGCTTTAGTCCATCTGTCGAGCCCAGGGAAATGGCCCTAACAGTGGTCTCTGAAAGGTGCTGAGCCACTTCCAATGTCAACAGGTTGTCATCATTGCCTATAGTTAGGGCGTTATAAATTGCTGGCAATTTGCCCTCGGGAAAGCTAGCGTCGACCACCACGCCTACCACCTGGGTGATCTTGCCGTTTGTTGTCTGTTGTTTTACTGCTGTTGCCATTTATTCTCCTTTATACCTGGGTTCTTGATACGATTTTACTTTGTCATCTAGTCTACGTAGCTTGGCTATGTACTTAATTCTTGCTTCGGGTGTCCGGTGACTGCCCTTGTATACGCAGTCCCTGGCAATCATTTGTTGGGCAGATCCCAGATGCCGCCAAATTCCATGTGGCGACGGACAGCCAATCTGACTGTCGATATACGCCTGACTGGCCATTGCTAAATCGGCAACTTGCTGGGCTGTAACACTCTGTTGAGCCAGTCGGACATCTCTTACTCCTCCCCTGTAGAGAGCATCGCTATCTACTACTGTTGGGGGGTACTCAAATGCTTCGGTAGGCAGCGTCATGTTTAGGCATCCTCCCCAGGCAGTTGTTCTGCGGGTTCGTCTGTGTCTGGGATAGGAAAAATATCTCCACTAAAACCAGCTTCGCCCTTTAATACTGCCTGTCCGTAGGCGCTGTTGGCGCCTGGATATTCTACGACTTCATCATCAATCATAGGGACACCGCGATCTGACCTCGTTGACGTCTCGCCGAATTCGGCACCCATTAATGACTTGTTTTCTCCAAACATTCCACTCATTTCATGGCCTCCGCTCCACCGGTTATTTCTGCTAATTCCTGGGTAATGGCTGCTTGCCTAGCTGTATTAAACGCTAGTGTGAGGTCATCGACAAGCTCATTAGCGTTGTCGGTGGCGTTTTTCATAGCCATCATGCGCATCGATTGCTCGCTGGCCTGAGACTCATAAAAGATTTGGGATAGCTGAGATTCGATCAGTCGCATGGTTACGGTCTCTAGGACTTTCTCAGGTGAAGGCTCAAAATCGGCAGTTTCTAGGTCATGCGAAATTGGTTGAGCCGTAAAGGCGGCCGGCAAGACGCGCTGGACTTTGACTACTTGAGTGATACTCGATTGATAATCAGTGAAAATAGCATCAACAGCATCGACTTTCTTCTTTTCGAATAGCTCAGTAATGGTTTGAAGAATTGGGGCGATATCATTGGCGTTCGGCTTTTCCGGGAAGTCGTTATAAGAAGCCAGGACATCGACATCTTGCAGTCTAGACACAAAGCGAGCGGCTTGCTTGCCGACAATAATCAATTGGGCCGCCACTTTGTCGGCTTTGTCAACTTGTAAGCTCTTAGTCAATTGGCGCAGGACGTTGCTGTTGTAGGCTCCGGCCAGACCACGGTCACTAGTAACCACAATGTAGACTTTGCTTTTGACAGTTCTTTGCACAAATAGGGGATGCTTGTTGACATTGGTCAGTTCGCGCAAGCGAGTCAGGATTTCGCCGGCTAAACGAGCATAGTCACGAGTCCGCAGAGTCTGCTCCTGGGCCCGGCGCATCTTAGAGGCCGCCACCAACTCCATAGCCTTAGTAATCTGCTTGGTATTCTTGACACTGGTAATCCGTCGCTTGAGCGCAGTGGTATTAGCCATGTCTTACACATCCTCCAAGCCGGTTTCTGGCATACCTGCAGCGAACATTGACAAGCATTGATGAACAGCCAGACCCGCAAAGCCCACTGTTGGCACTAACTTGCGCAGTCCTGGATCAAGTCCAATCGATACTGCAATGTCATGGGCTTGATCAGTACTAGCCCCAAATGCAATAGCCGCAGCAAAACCATCACCTGCCTGGGCATCGCGTAACTCGCGGAACTTAGAGCTGGCCATAACTTCCCGGGCAAAAAATATCTCTTGGTCAGTTAGTCTAATCATTCCTGCCTCGCTTCTCCTACGCCTTGACGAGCCTTTTCCAAGCCCCTCAAAAAAGCTACATCTTGAACTTGGTCGACTTCCAATGCTTGCGCTGCCAGAGTCGACTGACTAGTCGTACGCTCAATGGCAGTTATTACGCCGACACTGACTCGGTTGCTGTAGCTACGGCGGGGGACAAACACATTAACTTCGTGTAGTAGCTCTCTGTTGAGTTCAAATTTAACTTCTGGCATTACTTCTCCTGATATTCCTTAGCTACTTGTTTGGCAACTTTTAGGATTAGGTCTTTGACTTTGTCATCTGGCTTGTCGCCCTTGTCTAATTGGGTCATTTCTTTCTTATGTTGAGACTTTAGAGCATTAAGTACGGCGTCTTGAGCTTTCTTAATGCTAGCCACTGGCACACTGTCAAACACGCCTTCGTTGGCGGCCAACAACAAGGCGGTTTGTTGCCAAACAGCCAGTGGAGAGTACTGAGGTTGTTTCAGTAATTCAGTTAAGCGCTGGCCGCGCTCAATGGCTTGTTTGGTCTCGGGGTCTAGGTCGGTCGAGAACTGCGAGAAAGCCGCTAGTTCACGGAACTGGGCCAAGCTTAGGCGCAGGTTGCCGGCCACTGACTTAACAGCCTTGGTCTGAGCCGAACCACCAACACGGGACACCGACAGACCAACCGAAATGGCTGGGCGTATGCCTTGGTAGAACAGGGAAGTCTCTAGGAAAATTTGACCGTCGGTGATGGAAATCACGTTGGTTGGCACATAGGCGCTGATGTCACCGGCTTGAGTCTCGATGATAGGCAAGGCGGTCAACGAACCGCCGCCAAGTTTGTCGGACAGTTTAGCCGAACGCTCCAATAGGCGAGAGTGTAGGTAGAAGACGTCACCCGGGTAGGCTTCGCGGCCAGGTGGGCGACGAAGTAGCAAGGACATCTGGCGGTAGGCCGTGGCGTGCTTGGATAAATCGTCGTAGATGATTAAAGCGTGCTGAGCATTATCGCGGAAGTATTCACCCATGGCTGTACCGGCGTAAGGAGCCAGGTACTGCAAGCTGGCTGGATCAGAGGCACTTGTGGCCACAATAATCGATTGGTCCATCACGCCTTCGCGTTTCAAACGTTCGGCTAGACGAGCCACCTTAGACAACTTCTGGCCAATAGCTACGTATATATTCACTACGCCGGTGCCTTGCTTGTGCTGGTTGATCATAGTGTCGACAGCTACGGCGGTTTTACCAGTTTGGCGGTCACCGATAATTAGCTCGCGCTGGCCACGGCCGATAGGCACCATGGCATCAATAGCCATTAGGCCAGTCATCAAAGGCTCATGAACAGATTTGCGGTCCAGGACGCCCGGAGCCGGTCGTTCAATCGGACTGGTCGACTTAGTTTTAATCGCGCCCTTGTTGTCCAGAGGATTTCCCAGCGGGTCGACTACTCGGCCGACTAGTTCTGGTCCAACTGGCACTTCCAAGATGCGACCGGTAAGGCGAACTTTGGCGCCGGCCCTAATGTTGGTATCGTCACCCAGAATCACGGCGCCGATTTCGTCTTCCATTAAGTTCAAGGCAAAAGCTGGCACTACGCCGCCGTCATTGGCGTCAATTTCAATCATTTCCGAATAACCGGTGTTAAACAGACCGTAAATCCAAGCCACACCGTCGCCGACTCGGGTAACAACGCCAACTTTTTCGACGTTGGGGCTGGTTTTTAGAGCCTCTATCGCGGCTTTTACGTCACTGCTTAGTTCTTTTACGTTCAAATCCTTCATCATTCTCCTTTATCTGCTAGCCGCTTTTAGCTGGTTTAATCGGTTGCGTACGGTTAGGTCCAGCAATTCTTCGCTGGTTTCCAAGCGCACACCACCGAGTAACTCAGGGTCGACGACTTCGTTAATTATTAACTGTTTACGGCCCATCAGGGACTTTATGGCCTTACGCGCACCGTCATTCAGTTTAAAAGCACTGGTGGCGGTCACTTCAGTCACATTGTCTTGCTTTTCCCGCAACCGAGCCACTTCGCGCATAACCGCGTCCAGCTCGCCAGTCCGGCGGCTCTCCACCAGGTAAGCCGCGATCGTCTCGGTCAGTTTCTTTTCAGAAACTTTGCTGGACAACTTCAAGATAGCTTCGGCTAGTTGTTGGCGGGAAGGGGCAGACACTAGGCTTTGCTCCCGACTCGAGCGAAGGCCCGCTTGATCAGAGATTCATCTTTCTTAGCATCCAATTTCTCTTCGATAATAACTTCCGTAGCCTCGGCTACAAGAGCACGCATTTCTTGCTCTAAGCTCTTGCGGGCGGCGGCGATGTCGTCATCAATCTTGCCACGAGCATCAGCTAGAATGGCATCAGCTTTGCGACCGGCGGCTTCTTCGGCAGCCTTGATAATCTCGGCTGACTCCTTTTGGCCGCCAACGATAATTTCGTCAGCACTAACTCGAGCTTTACGCAACATCTCTTCGACTTTGTTGTCAAGTTGCTCTTTCTCGGCCTCCATCTCACGGCCCAGTCGCACACCGTCATCAATGGTCTTGCGACGCTTTTCCAGAGTCTGGACAATACCGTCCAGGGCAAACTTCTTGATAATAAAGAACAGCACCAAGAATGTAGCGGCTTGAGCCAGAATAGCCAACGGGTCGATACCCAATGCGCCAATACCCGAAACCTCTTCGGTAGCGCCAAAATTGGTTAATAAACTCAGTATCTCCATGTTCTCCTTAGAATTATATCATCTTATCTGTTGTACGAGCTAAGCGGCGGGGCCTTAAGGCCCCGCTCAAATTAACTATCCAAGCAAGAAGGCACCCAGAAGGAATGCCAACAGCGCGGTAACCTCGACCATGGCCGCGATAATCACGACCTGGCCAGCAGCCTTACCAGCTTCAGGGTTGCGACCCAAAGCTTTCATGTAGGCTGAGCCGATCCAACCAAGACCGATAGCGGCAGCTGACAAAGCAGCTCCCAGCATCAAAGCCTTAGCCATAGTTACGTCGGCAGCAACGGCTGCTTCAGACGCAGCTTCAGCTGCAAATGTTGTTAGTGGACCCATATTTCTCCTTTGCCGTGCGCCCTTTTTACGGGGAACCCGGGCTTAAATTTTACCTTATATGTCCTTTTATCATGTAGTGCCAGCCTCGACCTTTTTGGCTGTCATCGTTTCATGAACGTCTTCATGGCCATGATCTTCAGCGTGGGCGATGGCCAAGCCCAGGTAGGTTGCAGTCAAAACAGTAAATACGTAGGCCTGAATACCGGCCACTAGGATCTCAAACATAATAATTGGAATAACGGCCAGCGGTGTTCGGCCGTTGGAAATAACCAGGGAAGTGAAGACCGCCACCAAAATCTCGCCGACGGCAGTGTTTAGGAACAGTCTTAAGCTTAGGCTCAAAATTCTAGTAAACTCACCGAAGACTTCCAGCAGGCCGATAAACATATTCAAAGGATTAAGTGGCTTGTTAGTGAAGTAGTGTTGCAGGTGTTTCTTGCCACCCTGAGCTTTGATAGACAGAATTTGCACGAATACGATAGCGGTTACGGCCATAGCGATGGTGCCGTTAAGGTCGGCGGTGAAGGGACGGAGGAGAGGGACGTGCTCGCCGGCATAGACAACACTGACCTGCGGGCCGACTACCGGCAAAAGCCCCAGGGTGTTATTCAGTAAGATAAACATAAAGAACGTCCCGAAGATTGGTGCATACTGAACAGCTTTGGCTCGAGAACCGAAGACACCTTCCAGCATGTTTAGGACATATTCAATGATAACTTCAATAATCTGACCCCAGCCTTTACGGGGCTCAACCTTAATCCGTCGTCGAGCGGCAATCATAATTACAGAGATCAGCACGGCGCAAATCAGACCGTAGATCATGGCGTTAGTAACCTTCAAAGGTCCGAGGGTGGTAACTTGCTCGGCCCGCAGGCTGACATGAATATCGGATTCTGCAAACCGCAAAAAAGAGCCTAACATATTCGGCTCCTGGCACCCTTACGAGTTGTCGTCATGACGATGGCGGCAGCTTTACTCATTTACTTCCCGAACTATAGCAAATACCACCCCTGTGCGCAAGCCTACAAATCTAAGCCTGTTTAGCCTTGGACTGACTGGTGATTGAGAAGGTCAAGCTGTACACCTTCGCCAGAAGATAGTCTACTTATAACTTCAGTTCGAACACGCTCTCGACGCTCTGCCTCGTGAGCCCCATAGAGCATGGTCACACCACTAGCAGTCAGCAAACCGCCTGCAACTACACAATCTTCTATAAGCTCGACAGTAGATTCGTACAAATGCGCCTCAGTATCTAGTTTGTCAGCCGCCAACCACACGGCTCCGGTTAGCAGCATAGTGGCTCCAGGCACTACAGCACCGCATCCAAGCCCTTGCATAACGCGTTTGACCCACTTATTCTGCTTTGCTGACTTTTCCAGGTCTGCCCGAGAATCTAGAGCCAGCTGTTCGTAACCAAATCGGTTGATCATATTAGTATTATACATGGTGTTACTAGTTTTGTCAATGTTATAAGTCGTTTATTGCGGTTTGTGATAGGTGATATAATAGACATATGTACTTTGCGCATATAATTGGCGAACACCACCACGAGAGTTTCCTGACCGGAGTCATGCATGCCATCTTCAGCTGGACGGGGCTAATCATCTCCATCATCGTCTCACTTATCATCGGTCAAGCCATTTATCTGCATTTTCGTAAAAAAACCGCTAAGGAGCAAATCAAAAAATGATAACTGTCTACACAACCCCAACCTGCGCATTCTGTAAAGCTGTCAAAGCCTACCTAACCGACAAGAAAAAAGAATTCAAAGTGGTTGATCTGACCGAAGATCCCGAGGCCGCCCAATGGGTCTTACAGAACACAGGTCAACTGGCCGTACCGGTAACCCGTTTTGAAGATGACACTATTGTGGTCGGTTTCGACCGTCCCCGACTAGAAGCCGCTCTGGCCAAGTAATCACAACCGGTTGTGATTAATATCACACGCTAGATGTGGGGTATTCAGTCGCCACCATAACGCTAGCAATAGTATTATGGGAGATAGGAGATAGATATGGCCCAGAAACCACAATATCCTTTCGTCGAATCACTAGCCGAACTAGCCGGGCCGGTACCGGCCGAATTGCCTCGTGATATCTATGAACTCGACAGCCTACTGACAGGCGACCGAAGTCTTGAGCGAATGCGAAGGGCCTATCCGCCCATGCTTTTCGAACATGCCATAGAACCGGTCTATCCCGGAGCTTACTTTGAAATTGCCAGCGTCCTTGATGCCATGCAGCTGGGCTCGGCGGCCTTGGCTGAAGATTTTCCTGAGGATAGTTTATTGGAAACCGTATTAGCTCGTTTTGATGAGTTCGTTCAAGATCATCACGGCATCGTATTAGAAAGGCAAGTTGACGCCACTAAGAATTTTGGCCGGCTGGCCACGGCCACGGCTCGCAAGCTGGGTGGCGTCTACCCAACCCTCAAGCACAGCGCCTAAATTTCATGTAAGATATTGGTATGGTTTTTGAGGATTATAAACAAAAAGACGCCGTAGTGGTGGTTTACACCGGCGAGGGCAAGGGCAAGACCAGCGCCAGCATGGGACTAATGACCCGGGCCCTGGGCAATGGCTGGAAAGTGGCCTTTATTCAGTTCATCAAGCACTGGGACGTCGGCGAACACGCCTTTATTCATAAGGTTCAACCGTTGTTCGGCAAAGATTTGTATTTTGTTAAAGGCGGCAAGGGTTTTTACAAAGCCCCCGAAGGCCTGGGTGAAGAGGGTGTAACCGAAGCCGACCATAAAAAGGCCGCACGCGATACTTATGATGAGGCTTACAAAGCCGCCACCTCCGGCAAGTTCGATTTAGTCATCTGCGACGAAATTAACAATGCCGTCCAGAATAAGCTTATCACCGTCAAAGATCTGGAGAAATTAATGAAAGATCGCAATCCTAAGACAAGCCTATGTCTAACAGGACGCAACTTCCCAGAAGAACTACTGTCACTGGCTGACATCGCCACCAACATGACTAAGATCAAGCATCACTTCGACGATAAGTACCTGGCCAACAAGGGTATCGACTACTAGATGAATAGGCCAGTTCTGTTCCTGATGGTGGGCTATCCTGGTTCTGGCAAAACCACTGTGGCGCAGCTTATCCATGAAGTTACTGGCGCCAAACACCTGTGGGCCGATCAAGAGCGCCAGAAGCGCTTCGAACATCCAGTTCATAAGCCTCAACAAAGTCGCAAGTTGTATAGCCAACTAAACCAAGAAGTTAGTGACATGCTCAAGGACGGGCACAGCGTCGTATACGACACCAATTTTAACTTCCGGCGGGACCGCGGTCGAATGCGTACGCTAGCCCAGGAGGCCCAAGCTGACTGCAAATTGATTTGGGTCCAGGTGCCTCGGGATTTGGCTAAAACTAGGGCAGTTGAGCAATCAGCTGGCAAGCCAACTCGTCTATGGGGCAACATGGCAGAAGCCGACTTCAGCCGGATGGCGGACAACTTAGAAGAGCCGGGGGCTGACGAACAACCAATCATTATCTACGGTGTGAATGTCGACAAAACGCGGGTCATGACAGCGCTAAGTTCAAGTTAAGTTCATTTTTAAGTGTTATAACTAAGTCATGACCAAGCGCCAGAAAAAGCGGCTAGCTCAAGCTATTATCGCCCTTATCATTTTTCTGGCCGGCCTGGCTAGTGCGGCTCTGCAGGGCAATCCGTCGTCAGTGCCGGTGGCTGTGCAAGCAGGATTCTACCCCGTAACCCAGTTCGATGACGGCGACACGGTCGTCGTTAACATGGCCGGGGTAGAGGAGAAAGTCCGCTTTATTGGCGTGGACACGCCCGAGACCAAAGATCCCCGCAAGCCGGTTCAATGTTTTGGTCAGGCGGCCAGCTCTTTTACTAAAAACTTGATCGGTGATCGGCCGGTCAAGCTGGAGTCCGATCCGACCAACACTAACCGAGACCGCTATGGCCGATTGCTGAGATACGTCTACTTGCCGGACGGTACTTTCGTAAATCTGGAGATTATCAAACAGGGTTACGGCTTTGCCTACGTGGGTTTTCCAGTTCAAAAGTTGGAGGAGTTCAAATCGGCTCAGGCCGAAGCTAGAGCAGCTAACCGTGGTCTGTGGTCAGGCTGTAAGCCTACAGAAGACCAGTACGGCGGCTTTACCAGCAACGACGAAGGTAGCTAACGAATTTCTTTTAGCTTGTCGCTATCGACGTGGTGCATAGTCTTAAAGACTGGCCAACTTATCAAAGCATAGACGGTAAATAGCACAGCCGGTAAGAAGCCTATTAAACCCTGGATAATCCGCCGAGGCAGGCTTAATTGCAAATCTTTGTGCTGACTGAGAGTGCCTTTGCGGTCGTGGTAGGCTTTCATGCGGAAAGTCTTTTTCAGGTAGTCCCAATATTTTGGCCAGTACAGAAAGCTACCACCGTGGGTACGAATGATTAGCTGATTATCCTGAACAACTCGGTGACCATGGCCAATCAGCTGGTAGGCGACGTCCTGATCTTCATGAACTAACAGACCGTTGGGTGCCATATCGTCCTTAATATCCTGCCAAGCTGTTCGTCGGACAGCCATGTTAGCTCCCCAGGTGGAGACGATGCCGTGTAGCGCTCGAATATTAATGAAGTAAGCTCGGGACCAAAGAGTGGAATGCCAATTTATGCCCATAATGACTCGGGTACTGCCTAGCCCGGTCAAGCCACCAACTGCCGGATCTTGGAAATCGGCTTGGACCCGCTTGACCCAATCCGTCATGATGACACTGTCGGCGTCGATACGGCCCAAGATATCGCCTTTGGCCGAATTAAAGCCCCGAGCCCTCGAGACTGTCCGACCCTGGATAGGCTCTTTAACCACTCTGACAAACGGGTATTGGCGAGCAATAGCAATAGTGCCGTCAGTGCAGTTGTTATCGACAACGATAACTTCCAACGGCTTAACTGATTGTTTCTTGATAGCCTCCAGACACTGGAGAATATGGTTCTCTTCATTAAAAACTGGTATGATTATAGAGACAGAAAGTGCTTGTGCTTTGTTCATAAGTATATAGAAATACTAGCAGAAATAGCTTGCCCATGCCCCATAAACGACCTCGCAAAAAAACCAAATCGACCAAGATCCACCACCGAGCCATCCGACGGGTGACCTTGATGGGCTCGACTATCAAGCAAATGAGCACGCCTCACGCCTTGAGGGCCAAGCACTGGTACGAACGCCGTAGTTTCTGGCACAAAGTCGGCATAATCCTAGCCACCGTAGTTATTCTATTTGTAGGCTCAATGTATGCGGTGGCTCGCTGGTACATGGCCAAGCACGCCGACGAACCACTGACTATTGGCACCACCTTTATTGCTCCTTACGCTGAGTACTACGGGCTAGACGCCAAGGACACCATGCAAGCCATTATTGATGACCTGGGCATTCGCCGCTTTCGCCTGGTTAGTTATTGGGATAGGATAGAGCCGGTCAACGGCCAGTACGACTGGGAGGAACTAGATTGGCAATTCGATAAGATCGAGCAAGCGGGCGGCACGGTCAGCCTGGCCATTGGTCTGCGCCAGCCACGCTGGCCAGAGTGCCACTGGCCGCAGTGGGCTAAGGACGAACCCCAAACCGTCTGGCAGCCGCAGTTATACGAGTTTATGACTCAAGTTATCGAGCGTTATAAAGATCGGCCTAGCTTAGTCAGTTACCAGCTGGAAAATGAGTACTTTTTAGACGTTTTTGGTGATTGCCCAGACCACTCCCGCGAACGCTTGGTCGAAGAGTACAATTTAGTCAAAGGTCTGGACCCCAACACTCCAGTCATCGTAACCCGTAGCAATAATGCATTACCCAGCTGGCCAGTCGGCGAACCCCGAGCCGATATGATTGGAGCCTCGATTTATAAACGAGTCTGGGACGGCACAGTCACCAAGAGATACTTCGAGTATCCTTTGCCACCGTGGTTCTATGCTTTACTCGCCGGCGGGGCCGAGTTAACCACTGGTCGCAACACCTTCATCCACGAGATGCAGACCGAGCCCTGGGCGCCGATCGGCATGACGAATGCTACTATCGAGGAGCAGGACAAGTCGCTGTCGGCCGAAGATTTGCCCGAGCGCATCCAGTACGGTGTAGACACCGGCATGCGCACCATTGATTTATGGGGTGTGGAGTGGTGGTACTGGCGCAAGATGAAACTCAACGACCCTAGTGTATGGGAAGCCGGCAAGCAAAAGATTAAACAATTAACCGAATCCGAAAAGCAGTGCAGTAATTATTACGCGGCACCGACTGATTCGCGCTCTAAGAGCCCTTGCTAACATCTGACTTGACCTTTTATAACATATTTGCAGCTTTTGTCTATGTACTTTATGGGGTGACTGGGTTATACTTATGGCTATATGAAAAAGAAGAAGCATACGCCCGGCCGAATCCTAAATCGCCGCGCCAAGTTCGATTATCAGCTTGGTGATAGCTTTTTGGTGGGCATAATTCTGACTGGTCGCGAGACCAAGTCTTTGCGCCAGGGACATGCTCATCTACGCGGAGCTTACGTGACTGTTAAGGATAATGAACTGTGGCTAACCAACGCTACTATTGCCAGCGGTCGTACTTTTGTCATTCCGGAGGAAGAGCAAACCCGCCCCCGTAAACTACTAGCTCACCGCAAAGAAATTGACACCATGATCGCTGCCCGCCAGCAGGGCAACACCCTTGTGCCAACAGAGTTTTTGACGGGTTCTAGGCATATCAAACTTCGAGTCTCCATCGGCCGCGGTAAAAAGCGCTATGATAAGCGCCAAACTATCAAAGAGCGTGACCAGGCTAGGGAAAGCGCCCGGTTGGTACGTTAGCGTTGCTGTAAATAGTACTTGCAAACTTAGCATAAAATTCATGATTATTTAAGAATCAACGATTATACTTGAGGAATGACCAAAAACTTTGAAGACACTATACTCTCACTACTGCGTGGCATGGACCAGCGTATGGACGGAATGGCAGGAGATATAGCCGAATTGAAGACTGGCTACAACCACCTCGACAAAAAAATAGACTTGGTAATCGATATTTTGGCCGAACACACCGCAAAGCTAAAAGAGCACGACGAGCGTTTTTCTCAGATAGACGAGCGTTTTTCTCAGATAGACAAACGATTCGATGAGCACGACAGAATGTTCCGGCAAATTATTGATGGTGTCATACCAGAGATGGAGACACGTACTAAACATAGTATGAAGCTCAAAAACCACGAGCGACGCATCACTGCACTCGAGTCAGCCTAAACTCTTCGTTGCCAACAACAGGGGAGTCCGCTATAATTTCAAAGCATATTCCCGGGTAGCTCAATGGTGGAGCAAGAAGCTGTTAACTTCGAGGTTGCCGGTTCGAGTCCGGCCCCGGGAGCCAAGCATAAGCATTTTCTTTACATTTCTTAATGCGATATAATTAGCGTATGGCTGAACGAATTATCGGGATAGGTGAAACGAGTTCTTTTCGCTACTTTGCAATTCAGCCGCCCCTCGAAGATGTCGAAGCTAAAGCTCTTATTGACACACTGCAGCTTCCGTTCAGGGCTTACTGGCCGATGAACTTTACGCAAGAGCGAAGGGCTGACAGCCCGGACCATACCGAATTTGGAATTGACGTTGGAGCCGCTATAGATTGGATTGGGCTAGAAGAAGTCGATGGTGGAGCCGTTGAGATAGCTCAACAAATAGCATCTATCCTCGCCCAGCAAGGAGACGATGTTGTTGTTCTTGAAGATATTGTATCTACGAGCTGGGAAGCTCCCATTTTTGGGCAAGATGCTGACCACCAAAGGGAGCTTGCGGAATACTTTAGGTCGCATCCAGAGCAAGAATAGTCCGAGCATCCATCACCACCGAGAGCCAAGCATAATCGGAATGAGGCCTGAGAGGGTCTCTTTTGTTATGATTAGTGTATGCGAGACTATGTAGCTGAAGTTAAGGCAGCCTTTCCTGAGCTAAAGATTAAGAAAACAAAGCTCTATGAAAATGGCTGGGATTGTGTAGTCGTAGAAGTGAATAACAGTCTCATGTTCCGCGTGCCAAGAAAAAAACGAGACATGACCAACGACTGGAAACTCTTGGACTTCCTATCGAAGAAGGCCCTATCCGTACCCGGTGGCAATGTTATCTCGGCGGACGGTGTCATTACTGGTTATGAGAAGCTCCCAGGGGAAGAACTAAGGCCAAAAGTCCTCGAGAACCTAGACCCAGCTTTGAAAGGTGATGCCCTAAATCAGATAGCTGATTTCCTGACAGAACTGCACGGTCTGGATATCAAAGAAGTTGAGGCTCTCGGCTACCAGCCAAAGGCTCCAGATTATTTGTTCGACAAGGTGCGGGGATGGGTTGATAAGTACCTGCCGCAACGCTTAAGTGGGCCAGAAATGGAACGGGTTGAGAAGTTTATGCATGAATGGGAAGAAAACATCGGTGGCTACACAGCTTGTTTAGTTCATTGCGACTTTTCATCAGACCATATCTTGTACAACAAGGAAGACAGCAACATACGATTAGGCTTTATTGACTTCTCGGACAGCATCATCCACGACCCAGCCTGGGACTTCGCCAAGCTATTCGACTACGGTGAGAAAGCATTCAAGCACATACTTGGCAGGTACAAAACAGCAAACAACAAGCACGGGATTGACAAACGAGCAAGAATCTACAGAGAACGAACCTATGTATGGCACTTAGTTGACCCCTTCTTAGACCTGCCGTACTTACCCTTTGACTTTGAAACGGCATTGAAAGATTTCAGAGCTAACATGATGTCAGAGAAAGATTAGTTCTAACGTCCGTCACTACCGAGACCCAAGCATAAGCGGGATGAGAAAGAGGCAGGAATACATCTTTTGATATCTTGGGATATACTGTAAATGTGATTAAAATTGAATTTGTTCCTGAATCTGAAAGTTTTACTCCAGCAGCTAGTGAATATGCTGATATATGGAACGCTGATGGTTCTCGAGTGGTAGAAGCAATACAAACCGTGACTGGCTTACCCCTGGAAGAAGAAGTCCAAGCAGTGGTCTTTGAGGGGATAAGCCGCTCACACCCTCTTAAGTTCAGAGCTAGTTATGATAGAGAAACTAAAGCAGCTACTATTGTGCACGAGTTGTTGCACAGGGTTTGTGTTGCTAATCATCTTAAATTACCAGTGGATGACGAAGACCGAGGCATAGCTGCTCACAAACAGATTGACCTGGCACTCTATGACATTTGGCGCAGTCTATATGGTCAAGAGTTTGCAGATAGACAGGTAGCAATTGAGTCTGAGAGAGCAAACGGTAAATACCGTGAAGCTTGGGGTTGGGCACTATCAATGTCAGAGCAAGAACGACAAGCTAAATTTGCTTCATTAATTCCCAAAGAATAGTTCTATCTTCCATTGTTTTGGACAGAACCATAATCTGACCATAGTACTTGGTACGAAGTACGTCAGCTATAGGGAGCCAAGCATAAGCACTTTGAAGGTGTTAAAACCTAGACATATATCACGTTTTGTGGTATTTTTAGTTTGTGTCAGTTCGTGTTACTACTGAAGAAGCCCGAGAGTATGTAGCCTCCAAATTACATGGCCTCGAAACTCCTCGAATGATGAGGTTTCCGACAATGGGCAATCATCTTGCATCTGCAATCATTTGGGCTGCCTGTGGTGAGGAAGGACAAAGACACGATATTGGGTTTTATTACACTTCCTTCAGGATTATTAGCCCAAGACCGTTCGAACAAAACTTGCAAAGAAGTCAACTTTGGCTAGACGCCCTGGAGAACTTTGAAGAATATGAATGGGGAGCGCGTGAGAGGCTTAGAAATGGTGAAAGTGACAATATTTTAGACGGTCTCGATTGGGAGACGGCTGCTCAGTGGAAGTTTGATGATTGGCCAGTCGATATTTTCGCGGTTAACTCGCTTGGAGAGGCAGCAAAAGTTTCACACATGGGCGGATTTGTAGACTTAGATGATACAAGCTGGCCTATCGTTCAGTCTTCAATTCACTATGGGATAGCAGAGCAGTTCTAATTTCTTTCAGCTCTGCCATTGCCATAATCTGACCATAGTACTTGGTACGAAGTACGTCAGCTAGAGGGGCCAAGCATAAGCACTTTGAAAGAGGTGCTTTTTTGTTAGTATTAGAGCATGAAAGTTGCGATTACAGGAGCGAACGGAAAAGTTGCACAGGCATTGATTGGCCAGCTTGACCCTGAACGATTTGAAATTACTAAACTAGACATCCCAGACCACGACTCAGCTAATCTGGATGCCTTAATTGCTGATACCAAGGGTCATGACGCACTTATTCATCTGGCCTGGAAAGACCTAGACGTAGGCTCTGTTGACCCAATCAATGGGGTTATGTACGAGAACGCCTACAGAGCGGCTGTGGCAAACGGAATTAGTCTTGTTATGATGGGTAGCTCCAACCATGCTAGAAGCCACGAGCAGCGTGAAGCTGATGGTCGGATACGATACACAGGCCAAGCCGAATTAGCTAATAACCTCTATGGGGTGGAGAAGCAGAAGATGGAGGCAATGGGGAGGCTGTTTGCTGCAACAGAAGGGTTGTCAGTGCTCTGTGTGCGTATCGGCAATATTAATCCAGAAGATGAACCACGCCCCGACGTGCCGACCAGGTGGATGAGTCACAGAGACTGGGGAAACTTTGCAAGTCTTGCTTTAGAGTACGCTTTTCCTGAAGGGCATTTCGAGATAGCTTATGGCGTAAGCGACCAACCTATCTTCGACTGGACTAATTCATTTGGTTACGAGCCACAAGACAAAGCTTAGCTCTAACTTCCATCACACCCGACATCGCCATAATCTGTCCGTAATACTTAGTACGAAGTACGTCAGCTAGAGGAAGCCAAGCATAAGCGGAATGAGACCTGAGAGGGTCTCTTTTGTTATGATTAAGAAATGGGTGTTAAGAACTATCTGATTGAAGGTGTCTCAGGAACAGGCAAAAGCTCGGTTTGCCAGGAACTTAGGCGTCGTGGCTACGATGTGGTGGATGGCGATAAAGAGCTGGCTTATCAAGGTGACCCTGAAACAGGCGAAAAGACAGAAGGGCATACTCACCAACACCACATCTGGAATGAAGCTAAAGTCCGTAAAATTGCTTCAGACCACACAAAGTCAGTTACTTACTTTTGTGGTGGTTCAAGAAACTTCAGCAGGTTCTTAGACGTGTTCGACAGGATATACATCCTGGATGTTGACGAAGCAACCCTAAACGACCGACTAGACAGTAGGGATGGATGGGGTAAAGAAAAATCTGAACGTGAATTAGTATTAAGGCTTCATGAGAGCAAGGAAGACTTGCCACAAGACGGTATAGAGATAGATGCCACGGAGCCACTGTCAAAAGTGGTGGATAAAATCATTAGCTCATCAGAAGCCTAGTTATAACATCCCCCACTACTAAGAGCCACAACCTAGACAAATTTCACTTTTTGTGGTATTTTAGTGATATGAATGTCCGTAGAGAAACCGACCCGCAATCACCAACGTCTCCCATACTTGCTAGGTGGTTGGCATATGATGATGAATATTGCGAGCACGATATTACGCTAGAAACTGCTGGCGGCCGACATGGCATAGGCATTTGGAAAGAAGAAGGTGAGATAGTTGTAGCTACCGGAAACCTTTGGGTTGATGAAAAAATGCGTCAAACTGGCGTCGGTACTAGGCTACTTAAAGCCGGTCTTGTATTGGCCAAGAGCCACGGAGCCACAATATCAAGCTCTGATGTCTACTCGCCCCATGCATTAAAAATTAGGCAAAATATATTTGGTGAAAACAATCTTAGATTTTGGGACGCATCCAACTTCAATATAGGTGAGCTACCTATTTCAGTAAGTCAAGCAATTATGTCTCTTGAGCGGGCTGCCCAGAGTGCCGAAGAGTATAGAACAAGCGAAGAGGGATTTATCGTTAGGTCTGTACTTGCCGATGTAGATATGTGCGACTGGGAGCAACCTATAGAAGTGAACGCTCCTGACCTGCCAACGGACTAATACTCTTTTTCCATCACTTCCGAGAGCGCCATAATTTGACCGTAGTACTTGGTACGAAGCAAGTCAGCTAGAGGGAGCCAAGCATAAGCGATATGAGACCTGAGAAGGTCTCTTTTGTTGTTTGTGGGGTATACTATCTGTATGAAACTTGCAGGTGAAACAGCGGTTATAGTCGGTGGAAGCCAAGGAATCGGGCGGGCGCTGGCCGAAGGACTGCTCCACGAAGGTGCCAATGTTGTAATCGCTAGTCGAACCCAAGAAACAGTAGAAAAGACTGCTGAAGAAATTGGTGCAGAGGCTTTTGTTGTAGACGTACGTGAAGAACAGGACTTAAGAGACCTTGCTGCTTTTGCAATCGAGACTTTTGGTGGAATTAACTTATGGGTCAATAGTGCGGGTCAATTCAAGAAGTTTCCCAAGGAAGACCTCCTTGACATGGAAAGAGCTCATGAGATGTTTGACGTAAACTTTTTTGGTGCTGT
This sequence comes from uncultured Candidatus Saccharibacteria bacterium, assembly GCA_964426845.1. Classification (GTDB taxonomy): domain Bacteria; phylum Patescibacteriota; class Saccharimonadia; order Saccharimonadales; family JAGQNJ01; genus CAYRSA01. The sequence goes on from CAYRSA010000001.1 coordinate 73,172, forward strand.
ACTTGGCTCAAGAACAGCATTGCTCAATATGGAAGACGGTGCATTAATTAACTTACTATCCAGCGCAGCACTCGATGCCACTCGGTCTGTTGGAGCTAAGTTATATGCATCAAGCAAGTGGGCACTGCGGGGCTATGTAGATGCATTGCGTGGTGAAAATCCAGACAGTCCAGTAAGAATACTTTCTGTTTATCCAGGTGGCACGAAGTCACACCTACATGACGAAGCTCTGCCCGATGAATTTGCAAATTTTATGGAGCCAGAGCATGTTGTTGAGAAAGTTATCGCAAACTTGCTACTCGAAGAGCCAGAACTAGATTTAGTTATTAAGCGACCGTCAGTAAGCTAGGCCTACCCCAAGCAATCTCCATAACCTGACCGTAATACCTGGTAAGAAGTACGTCAGCTAGAGGGAGCCAAGCATAAGCGCTTTGAATAAGGTGCTTTTTTGTTAGTATTAGGCCAGTATGTCAACAGTCTCTTTTATTCGTTCTCCATGTGAGGTCCTGGTACTTGATGAGGTCAAGACTGGGTCTCGATTTCTTGAACTTCCACCTCCCGAATACACAGACAGGGAATATGAAGAGGTCTTCCGAGATGCACAAGCAAGGCTAGGGCTTGAAGATTTAGAGCCTGTTCATGAAGGAGGGAAAACAAAACTTGTAGCCCCTGACGGATACAAGTTTCGGATAACTGGAGCTTTTACCCTCTGGCCAGACGGTAATGATATTTCCTGGGGCTATGGACCTCCTACGGACAGTTACGAAGAATGGCGCAGACAAAATCAGGGTAGCTTGGCTAGGTATGAGGCTGAGGGGTTAAGTCCTGAAGAAGCTGAGAAACGGGTTGCTGACGGAGAATGGGAGACAAGTACATATGGCATTCCGAGTATTGAATATTATGAAGGCCCAAGTCTGACATTTTCTTTTGATGACGTGGAGTGGGGAGGAATTGTGCCAACAGACAGAGAAAGCAGACACTCTTCTGATGATGGGCCGCCCACTGTTAAGGTACGACTAAGTCATTATAGGGAAACTTGGTTAGAGCAAGCGCGTAGGCATATAAAACTGCCTAATAGCGAAAATGACAGATTGCTTGCAACCCACCAATACGGACAGCCCGGAATAATTCCTTGCTGGAAGGGTGGACACAGTGATGGTGATATAGAAAATATCGCGATTGAACTTGTACCAATCGGTGAAGACGATGGAGACAAAGAATTGCCTATGCTGAAAAGATTGTGGGTACCCGAGAATGTACGATGGACTTTATATGAAGACTTCCCCGACTTAATAGACCAAGATGGCGACGAAGCAAGCCGCACGGACATGGGAGGTGCAATGCGCATGTTTGGGGAAGTTATGGGGCTTCTTGGTGGTTCAGACCAGAATATGTTTGACCAATTAAGCGCGGAAAGCAGATTAGCAGTCGTCGACCACCCTATGCTTGCTCATATGGATACTGGGAAGTTAGCAGAAGCCGTTGAGGAGCTTATTCAAATCACAAATGAGCAAGAACCAGGGAAAGATAGAGAGCGAGAGAGAGAAGAGGAAAATGCTAAAAAGATGGAAGCAAAACGGAAACGACTCGTAGTTATAACAGACTTGGACGAAAGTATTCATTCGGTTGCTCGAAGAATAGGGGCAGACGACACTTGGCTCGAAGACCACGCTCGCTATGTCAATAGCTTTGACTGGTAATGTGAAGTTCTAGCTTCCACAGCCTTCGCCATGGCCATAATCTGACCATAATACTTAGTACGAAGTACGTCAGCTAGAGGGAGCCAAGCGTAAGCGTTTTGAGACCTGGAAGGGTCTCTTTTGTTATACTAGGACAATGGATTTACACGAACTTGCAAAAGAGTATCTAGGCAGTGTCAAGCACATGCAACTTGCTACCGTCAAGAATGGTCAGCCATGGATTTGTACCGTCTATTTTGTGGCTGATGACGATTACAATTTTTATTGGACGTCGGGCCGAGACAAGCAACACTCGGTTGAAATAAAATCTGATCCAAGAGCCGCGGCTACCGTAGTTCTAGACACTGATAAAAAACGAGCTCTACAGATGGCGGGTAGTGCCGAGGAAGTCAGTGATGAGGAGTTAGAGCGCGTACACCAGCTATACCAGTCAAAATTTGGCTCAAAAGACTATGATTTAGAGGAAATGAAACAGCACAAGGCCGTCGGCCGAGCCTATTGGAAGTTTAAGCCTTCTGTAGCCATGTTTTGGGACGAGGTTAACTTCCCAGACACGCCAAAACAACGCTTGAATCTGGTATAATAACCTCGTTGATAAGTCCAGATAACGGATAGACCTTGTCCTCGCAAGGAACAACTATTTACTGGCTAACATTATAAAAGAGGCTCACTATTAACATAATAAGGAGTCATCTGATGTCAAAAATGACAAAAGAAGAAGAAATCGACTGGTACGAGCGGTCCAAGAAACATTGGCGTTCGTGGGGTTCGTGGTTCAGTTGGGGCTCTCCTGTCGGGTTAGGACTATTTTTCCTAGCCTGCGCCGGAGCCATCTGGATCATTGCTCAGATATAGAGCAATCAGCAGGGAAGCAGGGCGTCACAACATGGCGCTCTGTTTTTGTCTTTTGTAGACAAGCACCCACTTTTGTGATATTTTCCATTATATGCCCTTAAGAATTGATGAGACTACGCCTTTTGACTTGGTACGAGAGCTGTCTCCAACCCGGCACGCCGCTACCGCTGCTAGAGATAGACCCCTAGACACCGATTAGATTATCGGCAGGTCCTCGACAGGCTGATCGAGTATTTTAGCTAGTAGCTCGATCTGTTGAAACTTACAGTATTTAATTGGAGCTCCGGCGGCGTCATAAATCCGGTAGTAGTGGGTGAAGGTGACTGTTTCACCTTTGAAGTTCTTGGCCTGTGTGGGCTTTTCGATTCGCCTAATTGTCCAGCCGGCTGGCTGGTCGGCTAGAATGCGCTTGATCTTGGCGTAGTGGTTGAAAGGCATTAATAAGAGTATATCAATACATAAGTCCAGAAGCCCCGTCTCTCGACAAAACACTGTTATTATGGTATCCTTTAATGATGACAGAACATCAGCCAAGACTACCGGATAATGCCTGGTTCCCTGGGGAGCAGGTCGCCAGTTGGGAAGGCCGCCGCTTTGGCTACCGAGCCCTTTTTGAAGCCATCGTCGATCCATCTACCTTTAAAGAGATTTGTAATTCAGCCGGACAGGACGAGCTGATTGAATTATTTGAGCCTACTGAGAACGATAGTCTATCGATCACCATGTTAGGCGAATACGACGAACCTACTGGTGAACCGGTTGTACTAAGCATTGAAAACCCAGCCACAATCTTAACACATGGCTCGCGTTTCATACTTGATGCTACTGCCTCCAGCGAACCTTTCGCTTACACCTGCACTTTATACGGAGAAAAGCCTTTGAGACTTGATTACTTCGCTCTGGGTGATCGGGAGCGTCCTGTCAGATTCATAGAAACTCTAGCTATCAAAGATGGAGTCGAGTGCGATGTCTATGAGCTCGACGGCGACGATACACAGGATTTGGCTATAGTTCGGGTCGCCAAGGGCTCATCTACACCACGCCAACGTGTGCTACAGGGCGACTTAACGATTGAAGGCCATGTATCAGGCGAAGGCGAATTAGTTATCGCTAGAGCCAACGGCAACAAAGAAGTATACCCTTTCAGAGATGATTTACGTACACGGCCAGTGCAGGTAGATATCGGTGACACCATGCGCTGGACAGCAATTGGAGATCTCGTTTTCTATGAAATATGCCAGCCGCCCTACGCCGAAGGCCGCTATCAAGACCTAGATTAAGCCAATTGCCGCAACTAGTGGTACACTATTATCATGATGGTTAAGCTTGTCTCGTACTTGCGATATGCTCTAGGTGGCGCTGGTTTATATTTTGCCTTCAGTCAACTGGCCGCTAGCCCAGCCGAAGCTGTAGCCACTGCCACTCTATACACTGTGGGAGCCGTAGGAATTCTCAGTTTTGTCAGCCATGCCCTCCTACACGAAGGCGATGCCAAGATGATTGGCTTCAGCAGTAAAACACCTAGTTTCCAGTTCGAAGTTGGCTTCGCTAATCTAGCTTTTGGTGTGGTAGCCTTGATCAGTTACGTCGATGGCTGGGGCATCAGAGCCAACACCACTCTGTTACTAGCTTACTCTTTGTACCTACTCCAAGCCGGAATCTTGCATTTCGCCGAATCCCGCCGAAAGAAGAAAATGAGCCAAACCAACCTCATTAGGGCTATGGTCACTTTTGCATACAGCGGAGCTATGCTGTACATCGCCGCCCACGCTATCAGCTCGAGCTCCTTCTAGCCATTTACAAGCGGAGTATAATAGAGGCATTAACCAAGGAGGGATTATGTCTGCAAAAGAATTAAACCTAAAACCAGGTAAGTGGGTAGTGGCCGACTGTGGCTCGATGCCCAGCGACAGCAACTGCCAATTAGTCATATTGGCTCCTGAGGACCAGAAGGCTGATTTAGTAGATGCCGGCGTCAAGCATGCCGTTGCCAAGCATGGCCACGAAGAAAGCGACGAGCTGAGGAAGGGCGTTGAAGGCATGTGCGAGGTCGTCGAAATCGCATGAAAATAACCAAGCTAGTTCACTCTTGCTTACTGGTCGAGAAAGAGAATACTCGGATACTTGTCGATCCCGGCAACTACAGCTGGGCCAGTGGATTGGTCGGCGAAGATCACATGAAAGATTTGAGCGCCGTGGTGGTCACTCACGCTCATCCCGACCATCTGCATCAAGATTTCGTCGAAGCTATCAACAAGGGCTCGCCCAAAGCTGTTTGGTACGGTCCGCAGGAAGTAGTCGATCAACTTAGCGAGTGGGACATAAATGGCAGGACTACGAGCGACGACGTCAACGTCAAGTTTATTGATTCAAAGCACGCCGACTTGTCGCCATGGTTCGGCCAACAGCCCGACCATACCAGTTATGTGCTGTTCGGCGACCTGATAATTGGCGGTGACTGTCACACGCTTGACCAATCTCACGGAGCCAGAATCTTCGGCGCCGCAGTCAGTGGCGGCCCCTGGGCCGGAGTGGTGGGCTTTGCCAAAATGATCGAAGCTATGACAGACCGGCCAGCCACCGTAATCCCTCTACATGACTGGCATTGGAACGAAGAGGCCAGGGCTGGTATCTATGACCGACTGCCAGATGTGCTGGGCCAATTTGACGTCAGCTTTGTACCGCTAGAGAACGGTAAAACCGAAGAGCTGTAACATACGAAGATGCTCGGTGTATAATAAGGCCATGCCCACAACCATCGTTTCCGCCGGTCCGGCTCATAAAATGCCGGCCGATCTGGGTAAAGCCCTGGCGGCTGACCCAAAAGCTCTGGCCAAGTGGGAGAGTCTGACGCCACTGGCTCGTAATGAGTGGATTTGCTGGAATGTGACCGTCAAACAGGAGGCCACCCGCAAGAATCACATAAAGAGAACTGTTACTGAACTCAAGGAAGGTAAGCGCCGCCCCTGTTGCTGGATGGGTTGTGTGCATCGGACCGACAAGCCGATCAGCCCAACCATGAAATGGATTCTAGAAAAACAAGGAGGTAAGCGATGACAATAACCCCAAACCTGTGGTTCGACGGCAATGCCAAGGAAGCGGTGGACTTTTACGTCTCGGTCTTCCCGGACAGCAAGATAACCTCGACCGAATACTACCCCGAGACGCAAGAGGAGGGTCTAGCCGACTTTCAGAAAAGCCTGGCCGGCAAAGTGCTGACCATTGAGTTCGTGCTATCCGGCAACCCCTTTGTCGCCATCAACGCCGGTCCAGAGTTCAAATTCAACGAATCGGTTTCCTTCTCGGTGCCTTGCAAAGACCAAGCAGAAATCGACTACTTCTGGGAAAAACTATCCAAAGTACCCGAGTCCGAGCAGTGTGGCTGGTGCAAAGATCAATTTGGCCTGAGTTGGCAAATCGTGCCGGCCAATATGAGCGAGCTAATGAAGCGCCCTGATGCTTTCAAGAAGATGATGGAGATGCACAAGCTGATTATTGCTGACTTCTAGAGTTTTTGTAGTCGTTAAAGCGCACTTCAGTAGGCGTAATCTTCAGGACTACGTAGTCGCCGGCCGCAATTTTTGTTATCGGCGGAATATCAACTTCGCCTCTGTATAAGTGAGGTCTGACTATCTTCTCCAACATCATTTGGGCTTTGGGCAATTCTGATTCAACTGTAGCCATACCCTGCAATTGGACAGTTTGGCGGGCGCCTTCATCAACAACCGTCAGGGCCACGCCAGGGTGTACTAGAATATTTTGAGCTTTCCGGGTGGTGCTCTTGGTAGCTACATAAATGTCTCCGTTGTCGGATAGGGCATAGTAGACGGCCGCGCCGGTGATATTACCTTCGCGGTCGGCACTGGATAGCACGGCCAAGTTGTGCGAAGCCAAGAACACGCCGGCCGACTTGTCGATACCCACGGGTGTCGCCGAGATTTCAGCTGGGTTGGGGCTGCCAATTGCCGTGCCGCCAACTTCCTCTAAGCGTCGTTCCTCCATATAGGAAACGAATTTATCAGCGCATTTACGGTTTACAAACAGGATTGTGTAGTCACCAAGCCTAGTATGGACGGTGACGCCCGCAAAACGGCCTTGGGTATTGAAAGACACGCCGCTCAGCACGTTGTAGGAGATCTCATCATTAATTCTGAAGAAAGGCTTGTGTTCTAGATAAAGCATTCTCAGGTTAGTAGCCACAAACATAGCTGACTCCCGACCACGACGACCGTATATTACACCGCCAATATGTTCGTCAGGATGAATCATGGTGGGCAGATGTTTGGTCTCGCCCTTCATAAGGCCATAATTGGACATGCCGGCGGCCACCAACTCTTTACGAACCCGTTCTTCGTGGGCAGTCAATGGTTTCATACTCTTATTATACTCCTCTGGGCTAGCGAACGGGGGTATAGCCCTCGGCCGCGCCGTGATCGGTCATGACCGCCTGGAACAATAGATTGGTTTGATTTCGAAATGAACCAGCACAGATGAGTAAGTAATACTGCCACATGCGCTTGAATCTTTCGTCATAGTGGTCGGAGATGTCCGGCCAGGCTTTTTGAAAGTTAGCATGCCAGGCCATCAAGGTGTGATCGTAATTTGTGCCCATTTCGTGCCAGTCGGCTATATCGAAGGCAGCTTTGGAAGCTCGCCGAATTTGAGCCTCCGAAGGGATGTGCCCGCCTGGGAAAATGTACTTAGTTATCCAGGGGTCGGTGGTCAGGCGGGTGCGGGGCGCCCCGATGGTGTGCAATAGGCTCATACCCCCGGGCTTGGTCACGGCTTTGACCTTATCAAAATAGCCGCGGTAGTTTTTTGGACCAACATGCTCGAACATACCGATAGAGTAAACTCGGTCGTATTGGCCAGTTACTTCACGCCAATCCTGGCGACGGACTTTGATTTTTGGGTGATGTTTCTTGATATAAGCCACCTGTTCAGACGCCGGTGTAATGCCGACGCCCTCTACACCGTACTTACGCATAGCATAACTCAACGGACCCCCCCAGCCACAGCCGATTTCCAACACCCGCATCCCCGGTTGAAGCCCCAGCTTGCGGCAAATTAGGTCAAACTTAGCTTCTTGAGCCTGGTCAAGGTATTTGGGGTCGCCTTTAGACTTGTCGGGAACATCTTTCCAGTAAGCACAGCTGTAAGCCATGGTCTTGCCCAGCATCGGTACATATAAATCGTTGCCAATATTGTAATGGTGTTCGGCGTTATGCCTGGCCCGCTGGGGACTTTGGAGATTTTGAAACAGCGCGGCGGCGGCTGCTCGGGCTAGAGTCGCTTTTCCTAGACTTTGTACTGGCGATTCGGCTCCACCGATTTTGTCGACCAGGATGTCCAGCCGTTCGCAGTCCCATAAGCCGTCCATATAGGTCTCGCCGGCGGCTAGGGCACCACCACGGATCAAGCGCCCGTATGCCGACTCGTCATGAACCTGTGGATCCCAGGGGTTGGGGCCGTTGAGCTGGCAGCCAGCGGCTTCCAGCATTTTAGTGATTTTTTCTTCTGCGCTTAACGGCACGTAAGCTCCAATCTTCACTACAATGCTCTAGTAACTAAATTATTAGCATATCCCTATCTGTTAATCAAGGTGTGACTACCCTTATAAAAGTACTCATCAGTATTTACTTGATGTCTATCTATACGGCGGGCTTCGGCGGTTGTTTCCAGTTTCAGACAAGACTGTCTTTATGCCTGTCCTGTTAGTACGGGCGTGGGGTAATAAAAAAAAGGGGGAGTTGTTATAATTAGATTATGTCAGAACAACGTAATGGTCCGCGCGAGGAAGAAGTTTTCCAGACTCAACTGGCGTCAATCGTAGATAGACCTTTGGACCCCAGAAGTATTGATACTTACGCTGACGACATCCTGAATGACTTGATCGCTTTTTCTAGCGAGGTACGTGATAGGTATGCCGCAATAGACGGCCGGGCATATTCAAGCCTTAAGGATGTCGAAGACGCAGCGTTTGCTCATTTTGACCTTGAGGATATGGATGAGCTACTGGACTTCGTTCAAAGGAAAGCCGACGCCATTCACTCACTTGATGCTGTAATAGGCAAGGCCACCGAAGTTAACAAAGTTATTACACCCCCTGAAACAGAGTCTAGTCTGTCACAAGGGTATGAGCCGTTTGAGCCCAAGGAAATAATCCCAAAGTTAAAAACTACACTATTTGTTTTGCTCAATAACTTTGAAATTGATGTTGCAGACCCCGATCAACTAAGACTTACCCGGGGCGTACTCGATCAACGTATGATGCGCAGACAAAGCTATTATATGCTTGAGGTCTTAAAGATCGACCGTATAGCCCTAGTATGTGACGAGGGTGATAACGTTACCTTTGTATTTGACACAGCCCGCCTGAAAGAACTAGGAATATCGGCCAGTGATCTCGCTGATCTGCCAAAGCCAGATCTTGAAGACATAATCAAAAACGAGCCGAACAGTGGTAAGCGGTTCATTTATAGCAAAAACTACGCAGGCCGAATGCTCGACGCACTACAGGATCCGACTACTGCGAATCGTCCTGAGCCCCCTGATAATGGGGAGTTACGCCTGGTAGTAGCCGCTCCAGAGAATTACCTAAGTACTAAGGGTCTTTGTGCGAAGCTGGGTGTAGGCAGTGTTGCTATCAAGAAAGTCCTCGAGGAACTTGGTGAAGCTTTAGGAGAAACACGCCCTTATAAATTTGGTTCCAAAACGACCGTTGGATATTCTCCGCAACAGCAAGCTATGATTGAAACAGCTATAGAGGCTGATGGCCCCCGGACTATGCCAGACGGGTATCTCAACACAAGAAATATTGCCTCTATAACCGGCCTGGATTGGCCTTTAGTTAATAAAGTCATTGAAAGCCTGGGCGAGGAGCTGGGAGAGGTTTATAAATACCGGTCAGCCGGAAAGTTAGTTTCCGCCTTTAGCCCAGAACAACAGGATCTTATTCTGGAGAACATTCAGATTATTCCTGATGCGCCCGAGGGCTATTTGTCACGAACAGGTATAAATGCTGCCACTGGCTTTAGTCATGATTTATTAAGGAAAGCAATCGCTGCTGTCCGCGATGAATTGGGCGAACCAACAATTCTCAAGGGGAAGACAGGAGTAGGCACTGAGTTCTTTTCTCCAGAAAAACAAGAAATTATTATGGATTACCTCTCTAGGGAAGGTTTTTTGGCTAGTGACGCGCCGGAGGGTTACCTGACCGTTGCGGGCATTGCTAGTCATTTTGGTATATCTAGCAATGCTGTCAATACCGCAACTGAAGTAATTGGAGAAGAATTAGGCCCAGCCCATAGGTATAAAGTGCAATCACATGTTGCGCTTACTTATTCACCGGACCAAATCGCTAAGATTCGTGAACACCTGGAGTTGAATAAAAAGTTGGCCGGGCGGCCGCCTGAGGGTTTTATGTCCATCAGACGCGTCGCAACACAATATGGACATTCAACCGACACCGTCTGGAAAGCTTTGGATGAGTTAGAAGACGAACTTGGAGAGATAGCAGACCACAAGTATGGATCTGTGGTTACAAAAAGCCTGTCGCCAGAACAGCAACAAATATTGATACGCCACATGGAGAAGATATAGACCCCTGTCGTCACAGCACAAGCACAAGCGTGATAGAATAGGGGTATGACAAACAGTTCGCTTAAGAAGAAGCGTTCCAGTAAGAAAAATAGCCGGCCGACTTTTTGGCAAAGGCACCGGATATTTAAGTGGTTTTTAATCATCTTAGCAGCCTTGGTGGCTTTAATGTTCCTGAAGTCAGCTTTCGGTACCTGGCAAACCAACAAACAGCAGTCCGAGCTAGCGCCGTTTTATGACACCACTGGACTATCTCTAGACGGGCCACTGGGCGAAGTAGTCAGATGGGAGAATTTGGGCGACGAAGTAGTCGGCGGTATCGGTTACCGAGTTTTGTATAGGACCGAGAAAGCTGATGGCACTAATACTTTTACATCTGGCATGGTGTTTGTGCCGTACAATCCGGCTCAGAACCGGCCGGTGTTGGCTTGGGCTCATGGCACCCTGGGGTTGGGTGACGTGTGCACGCCGTCCAGAGTTAAAGATCCGGCTAATATCTCGTGGTTGGGCGATGCATTGAGCCAGGGTTGGGTAGTGACAGCGACTGATTACGCTGGTCAGGGAACGCCCGGGCCACAGGAGTACTTGGTGGGCTCGGCTGAGGCTCATGACGTTATTAACAGTGTGCGAGCCGCCCGCAACATGGAGCAAACCAACGCCAGCAACGAATACGTAGTCTGGGGCCATTCCCAAGGAGGCAACTCGGCTCTGTTTACAGCCAGCAACTCGTCTAAATATGCACCGGAATTATCCCTGAAGGGCACGGTGGCCTCGGCCCCAGCCGCTGAACTACCAGAACTGCTTGACGCTCAGTACAATACAGCTACTGGCTGGGTGATTGGCTCGATTGTAGCCGCGACTTGGCCAGCCGTAAACCCGGCATTAAATCTTAATGATGTGCTGAGCAACGCCGGCCAGAAGACTTATCAGAAGTTGGCTAATCAGTGTATTCAGAAGTCGGCCCTAGCCGGCCTAATGCGAACAGCTTTGAAGCAACAGATATTCTCGACTAACCCTATCGAGGTTCCGGCCTGGAAAGACATGGCCGTGGCTCAGTCTGGACCGAATTTGGCAGCTAATCAGCCGTTGTTAGTGGTCGAGAGCAAAACTGATAAAGTCGTTCTGCCGTCGACCACGGCGCTGTATATCCAGCAGGCTTGCTCGGCTGGCTCGAACTTGCAAAGCTTGTGGATCGACAAGGGTAATCATGAAGTCATACCGAAGTTGACCTACCCGCAGGTGATCCCGTGGATTAAAGACCGGTTCCAGGGATTGGCTAACCAATCTAGTTGCTCTCAGCCACCGGCGGTGACACCGGCCACACCCATTTAGTTACTCCATGTTCCGCTTAACATGTTCCGCTTGATCGGCGGTATAGTATTCGGCTAATTGTCCGTTCCCAGCTAGGTACTCTGCAGGTTGTATACCAAGTTCGATGGCCTTTTCCCGAAAGAGCTGGGCCCGCCTGGTGCTTCCCGCAGCCGTGAATGCGGTTACAACCGTGTCTGGAGCAGGCTGATAACTGAAGTATGGATGTTGCTTTAGCTGTTCGAGGTCTTCGGGAGACAGGTATCTCGATACTCTACCTTTGGAATTTTTGAATCTCTGCCACTCCATGCCCAAACTTTTAACCATCTGGTCGATATATCGACCATCTCGTCCCAATTCTTCACTTAGGTCGTTGACTGAGTAGAAGCCATCCGGGGCTACTGTAGTTGTTAACAACGGATGCTGTTCAAGACTGGCAACATTTTCTGGGGTCAAATGCTTCGATAATCTTCCTTTGTCCGTTCTGTGCATAGTAACTTCTATGCCTAGCTCGACACACATACTTTCTAGAGTTATTGTCGAGAGTCCGTTAGACCGAGCAAAGCTTCGAAAGCCGACAAGCGTGTCAGATCCTCGCTCACTGGTGACAATGGGGTGCTCGGCGATCCGATCATAGTCTTCATCCGAAACGTAAGCAACAGGAATATTTCGCGGACTGCGATAAGTAGTGATTTCTATTCCGAGGTCTTCACAGGCTGATTGAAAGGCAGCAAGGGTGACATCAAGTTTGGCGTGAGCTTGGTTCACTGAAATAAAGCCCTCCTCAGGTACGGGTGATCCCCGTCTTTCGTAAGCTTCTCGGAGTATATCTATATCACGTGGTGAATAATGATCTGTCAACAAACCTCGATCTGTCAGATAAGGCGTCGGTGTTACTCCGGTTTCCGCGACTAGGTCAGCGAATAGTCGAGAGGAGGCGAAGCCTATTTGTTCTGAGACTGTTCTTCGAGTCACAAACTCCTCGGGGGCATAGTCGGCCTGAACATCTGGGTATTTTCGAAGATCCTGAATCTGTTCTGGCGACAGACACATGCCTAGCTTTTTGCTGAGTGGAGAGGGGTAGAAAGACACTGCCATCTTGGTATCACTAATTATTCTCTCTATCTTGGCCCTACTAACTCCCAAGTTTTCGGCTGCAGTCGAGATGTGAACATAATCCTCTGGCATATCTTGGTAGTGCTCGATAATGTAGTCGACGATCGCCTCGGCATCCTCGGGGTTCAGGTAGTAGTATGTCCGCCGACCTCGGGATATTTGACTAGTTTCAACTTCAAGCAATCCGGCTATCCGGCCAATAAAGTCATCCGTAACACCTAAGCTATTAGCAAGGCCACCTAGAGTCATCCAACCTGTTTCGTTCATTTGTCTCTCGGTCTGAAGGGTGTTTTCGACCTCAGACAACACCTCTAAAACATCGCGAGTCGTCTTTGAGAACTTAACTTCACCGATTTGGACACGCTGTACTTCTTTGGGAATGCCTCGCTTTTCGGCATGGGTCTGAACTTTGTCCCAGAACTCTCTGACCATTAACAGCCTGTCAGCATTAGCTACAAAATCACGAACTTGAACCCGCTCTTTTCCCGGGAACTTACGCAAGCCCCGACCGAGCTGTTGTAAGAAGATAGTTGGTGATTCGGTCATACGTCGGAAAACCACTTGGTTAACGTCAGGCACATCGATACCTTCGTTAAACATGTCAATTGTTAGTAGTGTATCCAGTTCTCCTGACCTTAACTGATCTAGGTATTTTTTGACCTCATGAGTGGGTAAACCCGAATGGACGGGGGCGGCACGGTCAAAATACTGAGCAAATTCTTCGGCATCTTCAATCGAGGTACAGAAAACTAGTCGCTTGACCGGACCTTGGATATCAGCCTCGTCAGCGATACATATATCGGCCATCTCTTGATCTCGTAGGGGAACAAAGATGCTGCGGTTGAGTTGTGTGTAAGCGTGTTCATCGCCGTGTATATCAACCAGGAGGCGGTTAGTTTCAACGTCGTCAATACAAACCTGATAATCAACTTGGGTCAAGGAACCTTCCGCAATAGCTTCTTCCAGAGGCTTTGTATAGCGTTCAGGACCAAAAACTTCCCTAATGTTCCTTTGATCCATACGATCAGGCGTTGCCGTCACCCCGACAAGGGAGTCGAAAGCAAAATACCGAACTGTCGGTTCGTAGGTTACGGCCTTAGCATGGTGACCTTCGTCGACATAGCCAAATCTGAACTCATCTGGCATAAAGGCCTCTCTCCACCTGCGCATAGCCTGAAAAGAGGCGAACAGACAAGTTACTTCATGATAATCCCGTTCTTCACCTGTAAATATACCGTAAGTGTGGTCTGGACCAACTATTTTTTCGAAGCGGTCCCTGGATTGTTCAAGTATACGGTTTTGATGACAAAGAAATAGCACTCGATCTTCTGGGCTCTGGCTTAATAGTCTGCGGGCATCAGCCGCCATAACCGTGGTCTTACCTAGGCCTGGAGCCATCTGTATTAGGGTAGTACTAGCGCCTGCTTGACGAGCCGCCTCTATAGCATCCAAGGCCTCAATTTGTTCTACCCGAGTCTCAATATCGGGATTTTCTTGCTGAATATCAGCTATTAACCTCAGGGTATCTTCTGAAAATGGGTAGCTAGAACCGGGAGGAATTCCTGCTGGCAAGCGCTCAAAACTAACGTCCGACATTCCAAGATTATACTATATTACTCTAATATTATCAAGGGTGGGGTAGTCTAGTGCCAGGTCTCGATAGACTCGTGGAGAGCTTCAACCTCATCTGCATATGCCCCGGCTAAGTCGTTTTCATCAGCAAACCGCTTTGCATTGATTCGAGCCGCCCCCAGGTTAAAGCCCCTTATTAGAGTTGATTCCACTACGTACTCCATTGATCTTTGCATAAACTCAGATGAGGGCTCGCCGTCTGTTGCGCCCCCTGTTTCTTCAAAAATTTCCCTTATTCTTTGGTGCCGCTCGGCTTTGGCGACTTCACTGTCAAGCCGCTTCAAGGCCGGACTTTCAGCTATAAAGTATTTAGCGATAGTAGGCTGGATGGTGCCACCCTTTATTTGGTACTGAATCCAATCCTGTGGTATTACCTCGTCATCTGGCCGGGTGGTTCGAAGGTCTATTTGTAAAATGGTCGCGCGGGGGTCTAGATAGCCACCAGTGTTAAGAATAGTAGCTGGTTTGTAGTCTGTGGCCTGCTCTGGAGTCAAACCGGCCCGGTCTCTTACGGCGTCGGGCAAAGTCAAGGGTTCTTGACCATACCAGAAATGGAGCGACGTTAATTGGGGATATGGAGACTCCTCACAGTTAAGCATATTGTGGCCGACAGCAGCCGTTAATAGCCCGCTAATCTGTTCGGGGCTGGCAAGTATCTCTGACATGTCGGATATTATCCACCAATCAAGTAGATTCTGCAAGCATAAGCAATTATGCTATTATTACAACAACCATTAAAAAGGACTCTTATTATGAAACTACGAAACAATCAGCAGGGAATCGCTCATCTGTATTTAATCCTAGCCTTGATTCTAGCTCTAGTCATCGGCCTGGTTGGTTGGCGAGTATGGGCTATGAGATCAGACAAAGCGGCTGAGACCTCAACGGCTAAGACGGCCGAGGAGGAAGAGCCAGCCCCAGCCCTAACATATGTCCAGCCGCCCAGCGAAGATTACCGGGTAGCTTTGCCCGATACCTGGGTTACTGGCAGCTGTCCAGATACCCCAAATCTGTTATTCTTGGCGCCAACTAGCGATAAGCTAGGCAAGTGTAATAGCGAGTCCGGTGGCACAGTGAGCATTAGCCGCAACGATGGCAATACCGGTTATGGGGAAGACTATTATACGGCGGATGATTATTACGGCAGTGTCAGTTACACACCAGTAACTATTGACGGTATCGAGGGCTATAAAGTGGCCTACACAGTGTCTACAGCGACCGAGCTAGGCTATCCACCAATCGGCACCCAAGTAGTGCAATACGTGCTGTTTGACGGCACCAACACCTACCAGGTTACTTACACTCGCTTTAGCGGCGACCCAGACCTCAGCGCTCAGGCCCAAGCCATTGCTGAGTCGTTTGATGTGTTGTAGCTCTACCAGCTACCTAATGCGAGTTTGTCTAGGCAAAGTGATCCGAAATGTAGTTGGCTTTTTGGACCCTATGAGCTCTATAGAACCTTTAAAGTGCGTCTCAACAACTGTTTTCGTAATGAACAATCCGATGCCCATACCATTCTTTTTAGTTCCATAGAATGGCTGAAATATCTTTTTCGCACACCCAGCCGGCACTCCTGCGCCCCAGTCGCTAACATCAATAACAATCTTCTTCTTGGCCGCTTTAATACTCACGGTTACGGATCGGAGATCATCAGAGCTTTGAGATACGTTCATGGCTTCTAGTGCGTTCTTCACCAAGATGGTAATTATCTGCCCAAAACGCATTGGGTCGCCCGTCACCTTCATATTACTATTGTTTCCTTCTGTGACTACGTATGGAGTAATCTGTGTCTTTTGGAAGTAATCATGCAAATGATCAATAACAGCCTTTATCTCTTCGTGTACATTGAATTCTCTTGGATGCTCCTCGTCCTGAAGTTGGCCACGAACTTCCTGAACTAAGTCATCCAGATAGGAGATACTCTGGTGAGCGCTCTCGACGGCTTGCTCGATAGCGTCGGAATGAGCCTGCTTCTTCAGGTCTTCAATATCCAGTGTCAATACGCTAAGATGGTTGGCAACATCGTGCACTAGAGCGGTACTCATTTGGCCGAGCTCTGCAAAGCGATAAAGCTGTTGCATCTCCTTGAGCTGGACAGCTCTCAATTCTTGCGTTCTTTTTTCAAGACGGATGGCCAGAAGTTTCTTTTCATCAGACAGCGCTTTTTCAGCTACATGTGCCTGGTTGAGAGAACGCTCGATCTGCCGGCCAAATAACCACGATACGAGAGCCAGCATTCCGATTAGCAGGCAATAGCCAAGCGCCTCACCTAATTTTGGTTGGGCGCCGACCTGCCAGCTCACACTGGGCGAGTAAATACCTAACGAATTCAATAACTCGATAGTAAGCATGAAGAAGCTGATAACAGCTGCCATAATCAGAGAGAAGTGAGCTCCGAGCAATATACCCGACAGGGTGACTGCGATACTCATCATCAGAAGCGCGAAGGGAACATTAATTCCCCAGGCCCAAATTGAGGCAACAGATATAAATAAGTAAAGTCCTACAAGTAGGGTTGAGGTTAAGTACCTTTGCTTGCGATGATGCAGTATATTTGCGCCCACAAGATATATAAACGCTATGCCGCCTGCTATAACTCGAGCTAGTATATGATGGTTGCCGGCCAAGCTATAGCTAAGTAACATCAGCACAAACAGCCCGCCAATGACCATGGTGGTTGCGACTAGTAGGGCCTTTAGCACGATCGAGCTAGCCGCGCTGTCCGGAATTTTCGAGTACCCATTCAGGTCGCTATAGGCAAGTTTTAATCTTTGTCGAGCGCTATTTTTTTGTTCCATTTTTGTTGGTTTTATCGAATTCAGCCTCTGAGTTTGGGGAGTCTTCCACCATATACCCTATGCCGTAAGCGGTCTTAATCAAAGGTTGCCTGAAGGGGCGATCAACTTTATCACGCAAGTGTTTAATATGTACATCAACAGTGTTATTCCAACTTGACACACCATCTTGCCAGGCATGATCTAGTATCATTTCTCGTGACATGGCTCGGCCTCTGTTGCTAACTAGGTATTCAAGAATATCAAACTCTTTACGCCGCAACGAGATTTGTATGCCACTCCTGTGGACCTCTCTTCGCGCGGTATTGATTTCTAAGTCTTGCACAAGTAGTGTGTCGGCGATCATTTGCCGAGGCTGGCGGCGTGCTAATGCAGCGACACGAGCTTCCAACTCTGCGCCACTAAAGGGTTTGGTGAGATAATCGTCTGCTCCACTACTAAGTAATTGCACTTTGGATGAGACATCGTCCACAGCTGTTAGTATTAGAATTGGGACATCAACATCATTTGCTCGCAGAGCTTTACAGACCTCTAGCCCGGGTATGTCGGGGAGTCCAAGGTCTAAAATAATGACACCGTAATCCTCTTTTAAGGCTAGGTTCAGACCATCCTCGCCATTAAAGGAAACTGCAACGACGTAAGCCTTCTCGAGGACTTTTTTAATACGATCGGTCAGTCGGATATTATCCTCAATCACTAAAACTTTCATTTGTAGAAGTCCTGTTAGTATTCTTAACTACCCTAATATTGCATACCAATTGTTAAATGATTATTAACTTTTTAGTTAATTTTTATGGTGCTTTTTACAACCAGCTTGTAAGGAAAAGTTGTTAACCTAAGATACTCTTGTATGTTTCGTGTGTGATGACTATATGATCAAGCAAATCTATCCCTAGAATAGTACCTGCTGACTGGACTTGCGTAGTTACAATTAAGTCTGCCTCGGTAGGCTGAACATTACCAGAAGGATGGTTGTGAGCAATAATCACGCCAACAGCTCCGTGCTCAATGGCCGGCTTGAAGACTTCGCGTGGATGAACGATGTTAGCAGTAAGACTACCTACAGAGATCAGTTCCTCGTGCACTAGTTCGTAACGACTATTCACATACAGCCCTCTAAGTTGCTCTTTCTGAAGTCCGCCCATTGTCTTTAAGTATTCATAGGCCTGGGCAGCTGTTCGAATGAAAACAGGCCGACCAGCCTTGGTGGCATAGAAACGCCGGCCCAATTCAAATGCAGCTATCAACTGGCAAGCTTTCGATACCGGGATATCAAGAATCTCTGCCATGCGCTCTGGGTTAGTCTCGTGGACGATAGATCGCTCTCCGTACTCTTTGAGAATCCGCTGAGACATGTGCATTACTTCTTCTTTTTTGCTACCGACACCAAGCACGACCGCCACAATCTCGCTAAGTGATAAGTTAGTTGGGCCGTAGGCGATCATCCTTTCACGAGGCTTCTCGGCTCCGGGCAAGTCGCGTACGCGCAGTACGTATCTATTGGGCGCTTCACCCATAACAAGATCGTTGTCGTTGAGTTCATAGGTGGATTTTGTGTCTTCAGTCGTAATCATATCCTTACTTTACCAAAGCACTTATTAAATAGTGCTTAACTTGTAAAAATACTAGGTGAATACCTCGTTTAATAAATAGTAAGTTGGGCTATTTAATGGATAGGAAATAGTTCGCTTCAGTAACTTTACACCTTAGAGTACGTATAGGGTCTATACAAAATAATGCGATAGTGTATAATTATGTAAGAAAGTTATATGCTATGATAAATTACGGAAAACCTCCATTTTTACCAGTAAATAATCTCGACGTTTCAAGCTACTACCGCGAATTAGCTGATGCTTCATATGCACTCGGCATGCTCCAGGTGGCGCACGGTAAAATAAGCAACTCAGACCACCTTATCCGTCCTCTACTCACAAGAGAAGCTTCGCTCAGTTCTAAAATAGAAGGAACCGTTACTGATTCAAAGGATGTGTTTATACTTGATGCAACAGGCAAGGCACCTAAGCAAGACACTGTCGTCGTAGCAAACTACCGTCGTGCCATGAAGATAGCATCATCGTTTAAAGACGATCGTAAAATTACTCAGACAAAGTTACGCCAACTTCACACTGTCCTGCTTCGCAACACTCCATACACAGGAACGCTAGGAAAGTATCGAGAAGTTGACGCATGGATTGGCAAGGATAAAAATACCCCCATTGATAAAGCATTATATGTAGCGCCGCATCCTACTCAGGTTACCCCTTATATGGACAACCTGCTTAAGTACTTGAATAATTATGATGAGCATCCGCTGATTAAAACAGCGGTATTCCATTACCAGTTCGAAGCTGTGCACCCTTTTGAGGATGGTAACGGCAGAATTGGCCGCATGCTGGTGCCGGCATTCTTGCACTATCTAGGCGCCCTTTCAGCTCCTGTCCTTTATACAAGTGAATACTTTGAGAAAGAAGCAGAGACCTATCGTAAAAAACTCAACGATGTTGATAAGACTGGGGACATAACTCCTTGGATAAAGTTCTTTCTTGAATCAATAAAGAATCAGTGCGATATCTCTATAGCGTTGGTAGACAGGATTCTGAAACTTAACGCCGAACTTCATGAGACCTATGAACACTCGCAGTCACCAAATGTCGTCCGTGTAATTGATTACTTTTTCGAGTATCCAATATTCACAGTGCCCGAGATGGTAAAACACCTAGGCATAAACCGTATTACGGCCGTCAATATTCTGAAGAAACTTGAAAGCGATGGAGTTATTGAGCTACTCGCAAACCTGAAGGGCCCCAAAAATGCCAAGCTTTATTCATTCCCAAAACTGGTAGAAATTATCGTTTCTTAGGCTTAGTGTAATTTTCTGCTAATGAGGCGCCTGTAACTTTTCTTACTGTAGCCCAGACATAAGCTTCTTAGACTGATAAGTACCAACAAAAATGGAGGGTACTGTGGGGACAGAATCGAACAAACGCAAAATAGAATACAACCGAGCTGCCGAAAAGCGGGCCACTTGGCGGGAATATTCCTGGCAGACTTAGGCGATAAGAAGGGCAGATGAACAAATTTGCTCCAACCGTCGCCAAGCTGTGGCCAGTGTGCTGTCCAAGGCTCGGGAAAGCTAATAACTGTTGTGGTTATCTCCTAAAACCGTTGACAAAACCCCGACAAAAGCCAACAATAAGGGTATCAACATAATCGGAGGTATCCTATGGATGCAGTCAAACCCATGTGGGAAGCATTGATGGTACGCGGTATTGCAGGAATACTGTTTGGCATCGTGGCCGTATTTTGGCCAGGTCTTACACTAGTTACGCTAGTGTACATTTTTAGTGTCTATGTTTTAATCAGTGGTGTTGTCGGCATCATTACCGGTGTTAGTCACCTGGTAAAGGGCAATAAGTGGTTCTTAGGACTACTGCTTGGCTTTGTCGAGCTGGGCGTCGGTATCTACTTGGTACGGCACCCCTTGGTAACCTTCGCAACTCTAATCTTGCTGATCGGGCTTGTCTTTATCGCTCGGGGAGTTTTCGAAGTTGTTATGGGCTTCACCGAAGACAACTACGCTACTCATAAGCTACTTGTGATCATGGGCGGCGTGCTATCAGCTGTCGTTGGTATCATCGTCTTGCTGCAACCAGCAGCCGGCGGCGTAGCTTTCGTCTGGGTACTTGGCCTTTACGCCTTGATTACCGGACCAATTCTAGTAGCCCTGTCGCTTGACGTTAAAAAGACTGTCGAAGGCAAGAAGTAACTAGCTAAAATAAAATCCTGCATTGAAACACCCTGGGAAGCCGGGGTGTTTTATATTAGCAACTTATACACAGCGCAGTTTAAAGCGCTTATGTAATAATAGAAGTAAATGGAAAAGGAGAAGAACCTAAGATACAAGGCGTGGCTACGCTCATACTACCGGGGCGCCTGGTTGCACGTCTCGATATTACTGGTCCTGACCCTGATCCTAGTAGGCATTGAACTAGCCAATCCATGGCCCCTGAAGCTACTGGCCGATTCAGTCTTCGGCGACGTACCGCCGCCGGGTTTTTTGGCTGAATACTCCAGGGAGTCGCTGCTGGTTTTGGTAGCCTTTTCATACATCGGCCTGTACTTGTTCGGCAGCTTGTTTGCCTTTATTAACGACTACCTTGGTACGCGCTTCAAGATGAGCATGGACCAAAAACTCAAAGAAAACTTTTTCTGGCATGTATTGCATCTGCCAGTCCGCGACCCTCAACGCTTAGAGAACAGCGACTATGTCTACCGTCTTAATGACGAGAGCAACTCCATGCCAGCCCTGGTCTTTGACAACTTTATCACCATTGTCAGTTCGACTATTACCATTGGTGGTGTCCTGATTATCTTGCTGATGTTTGACTGGCAAATGACCTTGCTGGCTCTGGCTATTGTGCCTTTCTTATTCTTGTCGGTGGTTTACTTCGGCAAGCGCCTAGAGAAACAGTCCGAGATCATTGAAGAGGCTTACAGCGATATCTACAGCCACACAACCGAGTCCATAGAGAATACCGACATCGTTCAGTCCTTCAACCGCCAACAACAGCAAGTCGCGGACTTAGGTGCCTTGCTGAAACGACGCCTCAAGGAAGAGCTGAAGAGCACCACCTTAAATGGCCGGTTTAGCTTCACTAACAGTTTGTTGTCCATCCTATCGATTTGTGTGGTTATCGTCTTAGGCGGTCATGCCGTCTTTAACGGCCGCATAACCTTCGGAGACTTGTTGATCTTCGTGACTTACACCCAGGCCATGTATGACCCCTTACAGGCCTTGTCCGAAGCCCTGGGAGCTCGTAAAGACAATCACGGCCGGCTCAAGCGCGTTTTTGAGGTTATCTACGATCACGCCGACATCGAGAACACTAATGTCGGGGCGGTGATGGAGAACGTCCAGGGTCGTATTAGCTTCAGAAAGGTTTCTTTTAGCTACAAAGATAAGGTCATTTTAGATAATGTCACCCTAGATGTCCGGGCAGGCGAGAAAGTCGGCTTTATCGGGCCCAGCGGCACCGGGAAGAGCACTATGTTGTCGCTGTTGCCGCGTTTTGGATTACCAGATAGTGGCTTTATCTACATCGACGGACAGGAGATCAGCACTCTTAATCTCAAGAGCCTGCGCGAGCAGATTGCCATCGTCTCCCAAGAACCTAAGCTATTCTCCATAACCATTGGCGAGAACATCGCCTATGCTTATCCCGATGAGACAAACCCCTTACCAGATATCATGCGAGCCGCAGTGGCAGCTAACGCCTCGGAGTTTATTGATAGGTTACCCGATAAATACGACACGCCGGTTAACGGCAGTGGAACCAGCCTTAGCGGTGGTCAGAAACAGCGGGTGGCTGTGGCTAGAGCGATGTTCAAGCGGGCACCGATTCTCATCTTGGATGAGCCAACATCGGCACAGGATACTAGCTCTGAGAATAAAGTCTTGGACGGCATTAACCACCTCATGCACGGTAAGACGGTGATGATGGTGACTCACAAACACTCACTATTGTCAGCCATGGACACAATTTATGTTATTGAAGACGGCAAGATTAGAAACGTTAAAGAATACGGCGGTCTAGACTCTTACGAGCGCTATCTGGAGATTCACGAACTAAAAAGCTAAAAACCTATGGTCGGCCCGAGGGACGGCTGGGTCGGCCAATGGCTGCTCCGCGTATCTCTTGTTGTTTCTTGATGATAGCAGTTATATGCGAAGTAGGACTTCGGCGAGCTTGTGTTGTGTAGTTTTTTGGCATTTGACTCCTTTTTATTTACCGCGTCCTATTGGTCGACCTGGTCGACTAGGGAGGCGATATATTTGAGTAACCGGGCGTCCGGTTGCTGGTTTTGGCCTGTTAGGGGTTGGGCGACGACTATTTACTGGTTTTTTTGCCATTTTTTTGCCTTTCTATTTAGTGCGTCTACCTATCGGACGAGCGGGGCGGCTCGGTGGACGATAAATTATAGTGTTTGGACGTCCAGGTTTTGGTTTCGCTCCACCTGCACCTGGATCAATTGTTGGTGATTTTGCCATTTTATTTATCCTTTTTTATTTTTGTTGCTTACGCTTTTTATAATAGTCCGCTTGGGATTATTTTGTCAAGCATGGTATAACTATCAATATCCAACCGAATAATCCAATGGAGACAAAAACCTATGCCCAATGAAACCCTCGAAGCCTTCGAAGTACAAGAGCTCAACCCCGAGCAATCGGCTGCCTTACTAGATATATCCAACCAAGCGGGCGTAATCATGGAACAGCGGTGGGGTAGTGGCTTCCCAGAGTTTACCAGAGGCGAGCTGGACACTCTGCCATACCATAATCTGAACCACGCCGAGACCCACGCCCGAGCCAGTGCTAAGATTGTCGAGAAGTTGGGCTTTCCACAACCATATGTGGTTTTGGCCGAATTGACCGGTCGCTCTCATGACCTAGAACAGCAGAAGGGCCGGGGCCAGGACGAAGCCGACAGCGCCAGTTGGCTGGGCGAAAAGCTGCGCGAAACCGGCTTGTTCCCAGAGTCATATATTAAGATGGCCGAGCTGGGCATTGTTGGTACCGAGCCAGTCTTTGACGATAAGGGCATACCAACCGGCCAAGTAGCTACTACCCAAGAATACCCTGATGAAATCACCGCCAAATTCGCCAAGGCTATTGCTTGTGGCGATTTTGCCCATTTGTATTCACCAGCCGGACCGTATCTCGGGCAAATGCTATACTGCGAGATCAACAAGCTTGACCCACAGGCCACCGGCCCTATCGAAGATATTGACAAGGTCACTGCTTGGTTTGAGGGCAATGTTAGACTACTTGCCAACTTCAAGTTTGCTCTGCCAGAGGCTGAGGAGATTCTTACTGGCAATAAAGTAGCAGTCCAAGCTCATACCGACCAGCTAGTGGCCAACCTACGTGGTGGTGAAATCTCTACTTGGGATCAGCTGACCAAGGCCAACCTTGGCTTTATGGAAATTACTAGTGCCAGCCAGTAGTCCTATTCTCGCCGAAGAGCCGCTATGGGATCCTTTTTGGCAGCTTTGACGGCCGGGGCAACACCGAAGATGCCGCCCACGGCTATTGCCACAAACAGGGCGATGATGGCGTATTGCGGTGGCAAAACCAAGCTGATGTCGGTGAATAAGTTCATATAAATGACGACTGCATAGGCCAGCACAACGCCCAGTAGACCGCCGACGGCACTTAAGATAACGGCTTCGGCCAGGAACTGTTGCAGGATTTGTTGGTCGGTGGCGCCGACAGCTTTGCGCACACCAATCTCGTGAGTCCGCTCGGTGACCGATACGATCATGACGTTCATAACCCCAATACCGCCAACGAACAGGGAAATAGCCGCGATGGCCGCCACTAGGCCGGTCAGGATATCCAAAGTTTGACTGGTCAGAGCCAGGGTCTCGGTTTGTTTGAGAACGCTGAAGTCCTCTTGGCCGCCGTGGGCCTTCTTAAGATTAGCCACTACTTCCTGCTGAGCCTGATCGACTGCGTCCGGGCTGGTCGGTTTGGCTAGAATTTGGAAAATCTGAGCATTGCCCTCGGCCACAGCTTTGCCCGTGGTGTAGGGGATAAAGATAGCACTGTTGTAGTTGGCTCCCGGCGTGAAGGGCGAGCTGTCGAACTCGGCCAGAACACCTTTGACGATATAGCGTTCGCCACGGAAGTCCAGGGCTTTGCCGACCGGTACGTTTTCTTGGAAGACTTCTTCAGCCACCTGTTTGCCGATAACTGCAAACTTGCGGCCCTCGTCGGTCTCCCGGAAAAACTCGCCATATTCAATCTTGTGGTTAAGCAGTTCTGGGAAGACATGAGTGGTGGCAATCACCCCGCCATTTTGGTACTTCTTGCCGTCATAACTAACAATGCCGGTTACCGTACTCAGTGGAGCCACGGTCTGGACTTCGGACGCGCTGGTGACAGCCTCGACGTCAACATCATTGAGTGTGCCGGTCGGCCCGCTTCCGAAAATCGAACTGCTGGACACCCCGCTCTTACCGGTCGTGCCAGGACGCACCAACAGCAAATCGCTGCCATACTCTTGGACCTGGCCCCGGATATCCTGCTTAGCCCCTTCGCCGAGAGAAATAATGACCAGCACCGAAGTCACGCCGACAATTATACCCAGCATAGTAAACAAACTGCGCAGTTTAGCTCGTTTAATCGATTGCCAAGCTAATTTCAGGTTGCCATTCATGACTTTTTAACCTTTTTAGTCTTCTTCTTGGACTTAAGTTTGGCCTTGCGCTTTTTCTTGGCCGGCTTAGTTTTATCCTCTTCGCCTGGAATAGCCTTCATCAAGGCCGACACCCCAGCTGCGTCGTCCTCCTCAGTCTTCCTGGATACAAAGTACATACTACGCTGCAGAATCTGCGGTATATCACCGATTTGGCTCTGCTCGTCGTGGATAATCGCCCCATCGTGCATGTAGACGACGCGGCTGGCGTACCTAGTCAGGGCCGGGTTGTGGGTGACCATCAACACAGTGTTGCCGGCTTTGTGAATTTCGCTGAGCAACTCCATGACTAAACGCGAGGATTCACTGTCTAGATTGCCGGTTGGCTCATCGGCGATTATCAGACTAGGGTTATTGATAAGCGCTCGGGCAATGGCTGCTCGCTGGGCCTCACCACCGGACAGCTGGGAAGGGTAGAAATACTCGCGGTCAGCCAAGCCAACCCGGTCTAGGATCTCGCTGGCTCGTTTAGCCCGGCGCACCGGTGTTAAACCCTTGTAGGCCAGGGGCAAAGCTACGTTTTCCAGAACCGTCAGTTCGGGCAGCAGATTAAAGGATTGAAAGACAAAGCCTACAGTATCACGGCGGATCCGAGCCCGCTGCCTAGACCGTAGCTTGCCAGTCATGCGGGCGCCCAGCTTGTAATTACCGTGACTTGGTGTGTCCAGCAAGCCAATGACGTTCATAAGAGTGGTCTTGCCGGAGCCACTAGGGCCCATTATGGCAATGAAGTCGTTCTTCTCGACCACGAAATTAACTTCGTCCAAAGCAATAGTGGCAGCCTCACCAAAGCCATAGAGTTTGCTTAGTTCCTGAATTTCGATTAACGCCATGTTGAGCCCGCCGTATTACCTAGTATTAAAAAGGGTATTTGCCGTGTTGGCAAAAACCCTCCAGTGCCCCTTACTATACGCCTGGCATAGGTATCATTTCAAGGTAATTTTAAGCTATACTAGTCCAGTCAAGGAGAGGTGTCCGAGTGGTTGAAGGAGCACGCTTGGAAAGCGTGTATGCGCGGCAACGTGTATCGCGGGTTCGAATCCCGCTCTCTCCGCCATATATTGATATTATTACTATAAAGTTGTATAGTTTAGATAATGAGTAGTGAATTAGAGCGTAGCTACGATTGGTCGCCCCACCGGGCCGAGTTGGTGGTCGACCATGACTCGTCAGTCGCCACTGTTAATTTCCCAGCCGATCCCAACGCCGTAGACATTTTGCGCCTGGGTGATTTCTATTTTCACTTCGATGCCGACCGGCTCGGCATCTTATCCAAGATCGAATATCCCTTTAACCCGGACAGCGCTAGCGCCGCTCCGATCCTGCCTATTGAAGAGAGCCCTGATGGCAAGCTCGGGTCCACCGACCGCCACGTCCACACGGCTATGAAACTAATTGGTGTCGGTCTTTGGGATGAATTAAGATCAACCGGACTTATTGATAGTCGCAAAGATCTTGACGAGGCCTTTACTGTAGTCGGTCGTGACGGTGCCGAGGCCACCCGTCTTGAAGTTCACCTGCTGATAAAAGATTCCTTAGGTCGGCTGGTGCCATCTGGCCTTCTGGACGCCGAACTAAGAGGTGCCGTAAAACACCCAAACGTACACAAACTCCGGCGAAGCCGCATGGTTCGTATCGCCGCGTTTGGCGTGGCGGCCATTGCTTTGGTTGGCCCGGCTTACAGAAGCGGCCAAGCGGTACTTCGAGCCAACGACCAGATTCTGGCACTGGAAGACGCTAATAATGACCTTCGAAACAGTCTGTCCAATCCCCGAATACTATTGGACGACATTGATGACGGTGCATTCGCTGTTGGGGATAGGGACTACATGCCTAGTATTCCCAACATGACGGCCACAACTATGCTGGACGAGTTAGATTACGACCCAGCCATATCCGATGCTGTAGTAGTCATGGCCAGCAGCCCGGGCGATTCCATTGATGAACTCAACCCCTCAGACAAACAACGAGTTAGACGTGACCTCGACGACTTCTTGGACCGTGCGGCCGTCACCATGAATAACACCGACGATACTATCGATGACCTCACGGCTGAAGAGGGTAAGAAGTTAGTGGATATGTTAGAGCTTGGTAGCCTGGGCTTAGCCGCCCTGGGAGTTTTCGGCTGGCGTCAGCTGGGTGGACCGAGGCGCTTTGTCCGTAATAAAAGCAAGATCCGTGGCGATCAACTTAGGTGGTAGGGAATTAGACGATTGTGGTGCCGACCTGGTCGCCTTTGACCACAGCCAGCAGATTACCTTCTTTGAAAGCGTCGAAGACCACGATAGACATGTCATGCTCCATAGCCAGGCCTAGAGCCGCCTTGTCCATTACCTTTATCTGAGGATTCTCGATAGCCTTCTGTAGAGTCATAGCCTCCAAGCGCTTTGCATCTTTGTGCTGAGCCGGATCTTTATCATAGACACCGTCAACTTTCGAAGCTTTCAGCACGACGTCGCAATCCAGCTCCAAGCCAATATTAACGGCTGGCATATCGTGCGTGAAGTAGGGCCTAGCAATGCCGCCGGCCACAATAACCACTCGGCCTTTTTGCAGATGCTTTTCCGCCAAACGGAAGGAGTAAGATTCAGCTACTTGCTCGGCAAAAACGTTGCTCAAACAGCGAGTTTTGATACCCTGGGACTCAAATATATCGGTTAGAGCCATTGCGTTAATAAGCCCGGACAGCATTCCCATTTGATCAGCTGTAACTCGTTTTATCCCATGCCCAGCCACTTCGGCACCACGCACCATATTGCCGCCACCAGCGATAATAACTATCTGACAACCGGCATCGGTGGTTTTCTTAATTTCCTTGGCCAGCCAAATGGCAACGTTCGGGTCGATACCAGACTTGAAATCGCCAGCCAGCTGTTCGCCCGACAGCTTTAGAAGAACTCGCGAATACTTGGTACTCATCTAAGGGGTAAGTCTAGCACAAAATTGATTTATTCAGTAGTGGTTACAGGGGGCAGAATGGTGATTCTGCCATCTTCAACAGTAACAATATCGTCTTGACTTAAGGCATTGAATTGATTTGGTCCGATTCGTAGGGTGTGGTCTCGGCAGACTTCTTCTTCTGAGGTTCTGGCCACCGGTTGACCTTCACAACGCTCGAGTGTGACATACCACTCTGCTGGAAAGCGTTGCCTATGCGAGCCTTGAGTGCAGGCAACTACTGGGAATGCTACCACGCAGTTCTGAGTATCCGGTACGTAGTCGGTATGAGCTGGGTTATGAATCAAATCAGCTACCCGTGATGGTCTAGTTAGATCCATGGGTTCCGGGACGGGTCGCCTATCCTCGTTGGCCGGGTCTCCACAGCCGGCTAGCAATAATAGGCTGAGCGCCGTGGGTGCAAATTTTTCAAAAGTTCTATTCATACTCGATATTATACCACATGAGTCAATTTTTGCAACTTTGCTATACTGGTGGCATGAAGTTGTACAGCTGGAACGTCAACGGCATCCGAGCCGTCTGGAACAAGGGCGCTTTTCAGGAATTTATCAAGCAGCATGACCCCGACGTCTTGTGCCTACAGGAGACAAAAGCTCAGCCCGATCAATCGCCAGTGGATTTGCCTAACTACGAAGAATACTGGTTTAGCGCCGTTAAGAAGGGTTATTCCGGCACGGCCATTTTCTCTAAGACAAAACCTCTTGCCGTTATCAACGGCTTTCCTGAAGATATTATCAAGAAGTACAAGGTGACAGGGGACGTTTACGGTGACTCCAACGACGAGGGCCGGGTAATGGCCGCGGAGTTCCGAGATTTCTATGTACTGACTGTCTACACACCTAACGCCAAAGACGACCTAAGCCGAGTAGGCCTGCGCCACAAGCAGTGGGATCCTGCCTTTTTGGCTTATATCAAGCAATTAGAGAAGAAAAAGCCAGTCCTGGCCTGCGGTGACCTCAATGTGGCTCATACCGAAGATGACTTAGCCCGGCCCAAGCCTAATGTCGGCAAGAAAGGCTTTACTGACGAGGAAAGGGAAGGCTTCCAACGCTTTATGGACTCTGGGCTAGTCGACACCTTCCGAATGTTTACCAAGGGCAATGGTCACTACACTTGGTGGTCGCATTTTGCCAAGGCAAGGCAACGCAATGTCGGCTGGCGGATCGACTACTGGCTGGCTTCGGCTAAACTCAAGTCCAAAATCAAGTCAGCCCAAATCCACGACGACGTCATGGGTAGCGACCACTGCCCGATAAGTATTGAGATTATATAATGGGCAAGCAGTTTGCTGTCTTCGACATAGACGGCACCCTGATTCGCTGGCAGCTTTACCACGCCGTCGTCGACCGCTTGGCCAAAAAGGGGTTACTTGGCACGGAGGCCTATGAGGCTATCCATGAGGCCCGCATGGTTTGGAAAAATCGCGAGTTTCCAGAGGCTTTTCGCGCATACGAACTAGAGGTTATCAAAGCTTACGAGTCAGCCCTACCCAAGCTAAGTGTGGCTGACTTTCAAACCATCGCTGGCGAGATTGCTGAGGAGTATTCGTCACAGGTCTACAGTTACACCCGAGATCTGGCCAAACGCCTTAAAAAAGAGGGCTATGTATTGCTGGCTATCTCTGGCTCGCACCAGGAACTGGTTGAGCATGTCGGCCGACAGTACGGCTTCGATGATTGCCTGGGCACCCAGTATCTACAAAGCCATGGGCGTTTCACTGGCGAACAAATATTTGTAGCCGACGACAAACGAGCAGCTCTCAACAAACTTATCAAAAAACGCAGTCTCAGCCTCAAGGGCAGCTATGCCGTCGGTGACAGCAAAAGTGATGCCCCCATGCTGGCGATGGTAGATAATCCGGTGGCTTTCAATCCGGACCGCAACCTGTTCGATATAGCCCAGAAATCTGGCTGGCCCATAGTTATCGAGCGCAAAAATGTCGTCTACCAACTCGATAAGCGATCCGGCAAGTATCAGTTACAATAGAGTTATGGATTTTTGGCAAAAACAGGCAAGCGAACCACTCTTTCCAGATCTGTTATGGAGCCGACCCGAAAATAAGCGTACTGCCGGTAAACTGTTAATCATTGGTGGCAATCTGCACAATTTCAGCGCTCCGGGTGCGGCTTATCAGACGGCTGTGGAGGCAGGAGTAGGCACAGCTCGAGTCCTCTTGCCTGAGGGCCTGCGCAAAACCATTGGCGCCGTCCTGGATAATTGTGAATTTGCGCCCATGAATAAAAGTGGTAGCTTCTCAAAACTAGCACTTGATGAGTGGCTAGAAAACGCCGCTTGGGCTGACGGAGTCTTGCTGTCTGGTGACCTGGGTCGCAACTCCGAGACGGCCATTGTCACCGAGCAGTTTATCAAGAAATACTCTGGTCAGTTGACCATCACCCAGGACGCCCTGGACCAATTCCGAGACAACCCCAAGGAGCTATTTAGCCGGCCCAACACTACCAACATAGCCAGCTTTGGCCAGTTGCAGAAAATGTGGCCCTTCGTCACCGCCGACGACCGAGTCATCAAGTATGGTAATTCCTTGACTCAGAATCTCGACATCCTGCACGCCACAGCCAAGAATCTGCCGATCAATCTAATAACCAAGCAGCACGACGACTTAATTGTCTTAGCTGACGGCAAGATTAGCACTACCAAGAGCACCGAAGAAGTTTGGCGGGTAGACACCGCCGCCAAGGTCGCTGTCTGGTGGTTGCAAAATCCGATCAAACCTTTCGAAGCCCTGACCACTGCCGTGGCTAAATTCAAGTAAACTGCGATCTTATCGCAGAATGCGATTTATGTCACACAGTCTGGCAATCCGGAGTTGGCTTGATTATAGTTATGGTTATGGCAGGCCCAGAATCGACAGTACGCCCCATTGCGATTTATCGAAACTACGGCGATACTCCACCTGACTTTGAAACCCTTTTGCCACTTTACGAACGCCAGCTTCACATCATCGAACCAATTGTCCCGACTGATTTACTTGAATTTCCCATCCTAGAACCACCACCTAACCTAGGAGGTGGTGTATCAAGGGATTTATTACTTGGCGACTTATGTCGTGACTTGGCCGATGCTCGAAGGGAGCAAAGAGACCAGTGGCTAGGCCGAGCCAAAAGTCATCTTAGAGATGCCAGAGATGTTGGTAAGATATGGGTAGAGAGAGGCCCGAGAAGACGCACCGATGATCTCCACCAAAATGTTGCCGCGGCAGCAGTCCGCCTTATCGACACTCCTACTTGGGAAGCAGCACTGGCCGGGAAACCGGTCAGTTTTGATTATGAGGCAATTATCAAGGCGTGTGCCAAAGTCTACCAATTTGTAGACCACAGGGCGAGTGGGGTAGAAGATGCCATGGCCGAAGCCCTGCCAATGATAGCCGTAGCCCACCAAGGGGCGGGGTCTGGGCGCCATGCTTTGTATCGAGAAGACCAGCAGAATGCACTTCATTCTGTAGAGCAACGGCGAGACGCTCAAGAGCCACCGCCTTATCTTCGACGCCGAAATCCTCGATGGGATTGCAGTCTGACCCGCTCCACGCATCCAGATGACTTAGTGACGCCACCTCGCCGTATACAAGTCAAACGGCTCAATTTTCGCCCCGGAACTAACGCCTCGGCCAATGCCTACCTAAACGGGAACGTATTGCCGGTATGCACTGCTAATTTTGGCTGGGCCTCCCCAAGAGCTGTAATTGCCAGTTGTGCTATAGCTTTAGGCCTGGAGAATCCTAGATTGCTAGAAGGTTTGGACCGGAGTAGTATCATGAGTCCTTCGCAACTGGAGGACAGTTTCGGTAACGCTATGCACTATTTGCTCGATGCTTCGATCGAAGAAGTGGCAGAAGCTGTTAATCAATAGGTGTGGTGCCGGAGGAGGGACTCGAACCCTCAATCCCGAAGGAACACGATTTTGAGTCGTGCGCGTATACCAATTCCGCCACTCCGGCATGCGTCAAATTGTACTACATTTACCCCAAGAGATGATATACTTTTATCTGTTAGACAAGCATAAGTTATACCTATGAGCAGTAACGACCATGACAACCTAGAGCCGGCGGTTAATATTGCCCGCGCCAAGCTGGCCAAGCTATACGCCGAAGAGCCCAACGCCAAGGAGGAGATTGTTGAGGCTAGTACGGCCACACACCGCTCCAAGCACCAGCGCTATATGCACTCCTTAAGCACTTCTGGGAAATCTCTGGCCGAGATTCAAACGGCTTGGCACAGTTATTACGTCGGCCTATCCGATAAGGAAAAGCACGATGTTTGGCAGGAGTTCTACGCCGCTCATGATAAAACTAATATCCCACCGGCGCAGGCACCCCAAGCTCAACATCCAGTTGCCGATGTACCCAAAAAGCCGGCCAAGCCTCAGTCGGTGGCCGCCGTCAAGCAAAGGATTGTCCGATCTGCCAACTCTGGCCGCAAACCCTCCAGGAAACAGCACCTCCACTCCATGTTCTTTGGCCTGGGTATGGGTGCGTTAGTCATGTTAGTGCTGCTGTTTGGCTTCTTCAATGAGCGCTTTGTAGCGCCGTTTATTACTCCAAGTCGAGCCGTAAGTTCAACACCAATAATTGTCGATCCTAACTCCACGGTGGCCGGACCGGAGTCTGAAATCATCATTCCCAAGATTAATGTTGAAATCCCAGTTGTTTACGACGTCGGCACTACCGAAGCTGATATCCAAAACGCCCTCGAGAGGGGAGTCGTCCACTATTCCAGCACGCCCAACCCCGGGCAAAAGGGCAACTCGGTGATTGTCGGCCACTCCAGCAACAACATTTTCAACCAGGGTAAGTATAAGTTTGCTTTCGTTTTACTGAATAAGTTGGAAGTAGGTGACATCTTCTACTTAACCAAGGATGGCGTCCGCTATGCCTACAAGATTTACGAGAAGAAGGTTGTACCGCCGTCGGATGTCTCGGTCTTAGGCCCCAATGATAAGCCGGCCACGGCTACACTCATCACTTGCGATCCGCCGGGCACCTCTATCAACCGCTTAATCGTGGTTGGCGAGCAAATCAGCCCCGACCCCAACAACAACACCGCCAGTACAGCTAGTCCGGCTGCCGGCGAAACCAGCACTGTGCCTGGTAATGCTCAGTCCCTGTGGAACCGCATCACAGACCTAATTTTCTAGCCCGCTCTCACTTCGCTCAAATCTCGATGTAGCATATATGCTACAGAGCAGGTAAGGACACCGGGCATTCTATTGAACGCGCATTGAGGTATTGGTCAAGGATTGACCTGAAGTGGCCGGCGCCAGGGTGTTGAGCTGCTCAAAGTTGTCATCAAACATTGGCTGGGTGCCAGGCACAATAGGATTCAAGGTCTGCTGGTTGGTGCCGTCGAAGTCAATAATCAAAACTTTACCCTCGGTCGAGCCCATCAGGCGGTGGCCGTCCATCCAACGCACAGCGCTGGGGTCATCAAAATTGGGGTTGACCGTATACTTATATTGGCGGTCTTTTTCAGAGTCGTAGACCGCGAAATTAGAGCCGTTCTGAACAGCAATAAAGCGGCTGGTTGCCGAGAAGCTTACGCGAGTCGGGTGGTCTAGGCGAATAGTCCTGATGGTAGGCGTGGTGTTATTGACGCTTTGCAAGGCCAGCACCGGATCGCGGTAGACATAGGCTTCATTAGCCGTCGAACTACCAACCACTACATACCAGCGGTTACTGTATTGAGCCAGGTCCAAGACATAGGTCTCGCCAGCCGGCAGTTCGCGCACCAAGTAATCTTTGTTGTCTTGCCGAACCATGGCTCGGACTTTAGCCGGATCGGTGGCTCCGGCCGATGTGACATATAAGATATTGTCGTCACCATGCGCTTTGAAATCTACAACACCAACAGCTTCATCGCGAACTACCTTATTATCGACCTCGGCGCTAATCAAGCGCTGGTCTGGCAAAATCATATAGAACTTATTTTGACTTTTATCGCGCAGAGCCACCTTTTTAGGGTTCAGCCCGAAGTAAGTATTCAAGTTACGCGACTCGACCGGATTCTCGCG
The DNA here is from genome assembly GCA_964426845.1 of uncultured Candidatus Saccharibacteria bacterium. Lineage (GTDB taxonomy): Bacteria > Patescibacteriota > Saccharimonadia > Saccharimonadales > JAGQNJ01 > CAYRSA01. The sequence goes on from CAYRSA010000001.1 coordinate 107,417, forward strand.
GTCGATTACCAAAAATATTGGACCGCTGTCAGAGTCATAGCGGACCAAGACATGCCGATTGTTTGTTGACCATTCCACCAGTTGGAAGGGCTTGACGGCCGCGCCGGCCGGCAATAGCCCGGCGGGCAAGGTGAAGGTGGTGGGAGCTTTGGCCAGATCATTACTGTCAAATACTTGGAAGTTAGTCAGGCTGTCGGGCTGCTGGACCAGGATTGTGCGGCGGTCTGGGCTTTGAGTAACCAGGCCCGGCGCGGCCGGGTAGGCCTCATCAACATCAGTCTTCAGGGTCTCTGGCACCAGGAACGGATAGACTAGCCGCTCGATACTACCGCCCTTAATGTCAAAGCTATTCTGCCAGGGCTTGTAGCCTTGTTTTAAATATTGGAAGGTGTAAGTGTCGGCCTTCAGCTCTAAGCGGTCGCTAGTGACCACGGTTTCGTCGAATGACTTATCGGCGTTTGTGATTTTTACCTGAGCCGAATCCGGTGTGGAAGCTAGAAATACTAGGCCGTTTTGAAAAACATTACCACTGCGATCAACTCCATATCCAGACGAAGCAAACAACAAAACTACCGCGCCCAGCCCAATAGCAATTGCCACCAACAAATAGCCGATGTATAAACGCCGAACGTGAGCTTTACGTTTTTTGGGGTCGAGGAAATCCATAGGTACCTCCATATTATATAGCAAAACACTTGCCGGGACACTGGTTACGGTTTAAGATAACTAGTAGCTTTAAATATGGGTAACAACGCGAGAACCAACAATGAATAGCATCGTTTTAAATGGCAAGCTGTACGACTCCCGTACCGGCGCCTTAATCCACGAACCACCAGCCGTTCCCGCTCATCACAAACCAAAAATTAAGAAAAATACCGGCTTAGTCATGGATGGTGTTGTCCGTCACGCCCCCAAAGCCCAACATCCAAGGCCCCACCACGCCGCTCCAAAGACTCACCACGCCAAACCAAAACCTCACCACACCACTCACGCCGTCGCCCATAGCCAGCCCCACAAACCCCAGAAAGCGGCCACTCTAATGCGTACCGCCGTCGCTAAACCGGTTCATGACCGTCATCACGTTGCCCAGTCGCTTAGCCACCCCGACGCCCGCACAGCTGAACGCTTAAAGAGGGCTCAGGCCGTCTCCAAGAGCCAGCACATCCAGCGCTTTCCATCTCACCACACGGCTCCATCTCATCACGCCGCACAGCGACCGGTACCCAAAAAACACGCTTCAGTGCCTGTGGAGGTCGCGCCTGTCCACCACGTCGCCAAACATCCTCGCCAGGCCAGTCCAATGTCTGAGTCCGAGAAGTTGGTTTCCAGCGCTCTTAAAAATGCCCGTTCGCACGAGGCCAACCAGCCATTTGCTAAGAAGCCTAAGCGCCGCCTGTCACATAGGATCGGTTTCAAGCGTCATACTGCCAACCTGGCCATGGGCTCTTTGGCAATTTTGCTGTTAGTTGGTTTTATCATTTATCAGAATGTGCCCAATCTCAGCATGCGCCTGGCCTCTACCCGAGCCGGCTTTAGTGCTGGGCTACCAAGCTATAAGCCGTCTGGCTTCTCACAAGACAAATTGGTCAGTTACAGCCCAGGCAAAGTAACTATTAACTTTCACTCCAACAGCGACGAACGGGCTTTTCGGCTGACTCAACAAGTTTCCAACTGGAACAGCCAAGCTTTGGCCGAGAACTACCTGGCCGAGAATGGCAAGCAGTATCAAACCTTAGAATCGGGTGGCAAAACCATTTATATCTACGACGGCGCTAGTGCTACCTGGGTCAACGGGGGCGTTTGGTACCAGATTGAGGGTGAATCCAGCCTTAACTCGGACCAAATCCTCAAAATCGCCAACAGTATCTAATCTGATACAATAGAGGTCATGAAAGTCCGAACCCGCTTTGCGCCCAGTCCAACCGGTTTTCTGCATGTCGGCGGCGTACGAACTGCACTTTTCGCATGGCTGCTGGCTCGTCAGAACGACGGTCAGTTTATCCTGCGCTTGGAAGACACTGATAAAAGCAGGGAAGTCGAAGGCAGTGGTAAGCACATCGAGGAGTCTCTACACTGGCTGGGTATTGATTGGGACGAAGGCCCGGACAAGGGTGGCCCCAAAGGCCCGTACAAGCAGAGTGAACGCCTGGACAGTTACCAGAAGTGGGCCAACAAACTAGTTGAGCAGGGCCGGGCCTACGCCGACCCCTACACTCCGGATGAAGTTCAGAAATTCCGCGAACAAGCCCAAAAAGACAAAAAACCCTTCCTATACCGCCATCACCGTCCCGATAATCCGCCAGCGTGGGATGGCTCGACACCATTAAGGTTTAAATCTGACCCCAAGAACTATAGCTGGCACGATGAGGTCATGGGCGACCTGTCGACCGGTCCAGAAGTTATCGACGACTTTATCCTGATGAAATCTGACGGCTATCCAACTTATAACTTCGCTCATGTTGTTGACGATGCCGAGATGGAGATTACCCATGTCATCCGCGGCCAGGAATTCATCTCCTCGATGCCAAACTATCTGAACCTGTACGAAGCCCTGGACCTGACACCGCCGGTTCTAGCTACCGTCCCGCACATTCTTGGCGAGCAGGGCAATAAAAAGCTGGGCAAGCGCGATGGTGCTAAAGATATCCTGGACTACGACAAAGAGGGTTACTTACCAGAAGCCATGATGAGCTTCCTGGCCACACTTGGCTGGAATGACGGCACCGAGCAAGAGGTCTTCACCGAGAAAGAACTAATCGATAAGTTTTCCCTGGACAGAGTAGGGCATAGCGGCGCAAGATTTGACCCCAGACACTTGTTGTGGACCAACGGCCACTTTATTCGCCAACTAACCCTGAAAGAGCTGAGCAGCAAGGCGGAGGGCTTCTGGCCACCGGAAGCCGAAGACTATGACGACAAGTATCGCCAACAGGTACTAGGCCTAGTCCAAGAACGCCTAAAATACTTGGCCGAATTGCCGGACTTAACCTGGTTTTTCTTTACCGATGATCTGCCGGTCAACCCCGACCTAATCAAGACACATAAGCAACTCAAGAAAATCGATCAAGCTGATCTGGCTGGCCTACTGCAAAAGTCTCAGGACGCCCTCAAGGACGCCGAGTTCCAGACCGAGACTCTGCAGGCTGTGCTTAACCAGTTATTAGAGGATACTGGCCAAAAACCAGCCGTACTATTTAGCCTAATCCGAATTGCCATTACCCAGGCGCCAGCTAGCCCCGGTTTAGCCGAAACCTTGGCCGTACTAGGCAAAGACAGATCGCTAAAGCGTATCCAAACCGCTTATGATACACTGTAGGGTATCGACAAGTTGACGCGCTAAAGCGCATCTATAAGTTAATCAAGCGAGAAAAATAATAATGAACGAAGACAAACCCTCCGTACCTCACGTGTCCAATAATAACCACGCCGAAAATGAGGCCAGTCGCCTGGCCGCCGAAGCCTTTAAGAAAGATAGCGAGAAACCCCTGCCACCAGGGGTAAAACCACCCAAGAAACCGCCGATTCACAAGCGTTTCGCCGCTTGGCATCGCAATCTAAGCAAGAAACAGAAGCTAATGCTGTTGCTTGCCGTCATATTATTGGTTGGCGCAGCTTGCTATGCCACCTATCGAATCCTTGGCAACCAGGAGAAAGCCGCGAGCCAGGTCCAACAAGTCGCCCAACCAACCACTGTCCAGTCCAAGATGACCGGCCTGCAAGTTGCCCCAGAGATTAATACCAAACAAGTTACCGGGGTAATGATCGAGAACAGTCTTGACGCCCGACCTCAAGCTGGTCTTATTAATGCTGGTTTTGTCTTCGAAGCTATTGCCGAAGGCGGAATCACTAGATTCCTGGCTCTGTATCAAGATACTGGAGCTGATTACATTGGTCCTGTCCGAAGTGTCCGGCCCTACTACCTGGACGTTGTAGCCAGCTTCGATGCAGCTATCGCCCATGTTGGTGGCAGCCCTGACGCCTTGGCTAAAATCAAGGCCATGAATATCAAAGACCTCGATCAGTTTGCTAATCCGGGTGCCTACGAACGCGTTAAGAACCGGGCCGCTCCACACAATGTCTATACTAGTAGCGCTAAGCTAGAAGCTTTAGAAGCTCAAAAGGGCTTTAATAAGTCCGAGTACACCGGCTTCGAGCATGCCAAAACCGAAGAAAAAGTGGCCACACCAACCGCCAAGACCATTAACCTCAACATTTCCTCGGCTCTGTACAACGTCAAATACGATTACAACCCCGCCACTAACAGCTATGATCGCTCGGTTGGCGGCGCTGCCCATACCGACGAGAAGTCGGGCAAACCACTGTCGCCTAAGGCAGTTATCGCTGTCGAAACCTCGCGAAGTCAAAACGGCGTCTACTCGGTATATGGAATGACTGGTACCGGCAAGGTGACTATTTTCCAAAATGGTACCTCAATCGCTGGAACCTGGGAGCGACCCCAGGAGAGAAGCCAATACGTCTTCAAGGACGCTGCCGGAGCGGTCATTAAGGTCGTCCCGGGCCAGGCCTGGATGACACTGGTGACACCGGGTGGTGTGACGTTCACTCCGTAAACAGGGGAGGCCATAAGCGTGGATTATTTTTCAAAGCTAGCACGCCGGATAACGCTATTTATATTCTGCGGCGTGGCCTCGATCGTAGTAATAACCATCGGGGTCGGCTGGGTTACATATGTCACCGCCGGCATGAGCGTGCCAATAACTATAGTGGCCTCGGTGTTGTCTGGCTCGATACTGCTGTATATTTTTGCCACCAGCGTTAGTAAATACGTTATGGAACCGATTCAAGCTCTGTCCCAGGCCATTATGCATGTCAGTCCGGACGAGCACGGCGCTCCAGCCCCGAATCTTGATAAAGTCAGGGCCGGCCGTGAGCTTGTTACCAATCTTAGCCTTCAAGTCTACCAGCTAGCCAGTCAATCAGGCCGACTCAGCGCCTCGGTGCCGCCCAAGCAAGTAAACCGAGCTCAGACCATCCTTGATGAGTTACCGGTGCCAATTCTAGTTAGTGACAGCGCTCAGGCCATCACTTACGCCAACAACGCCTTCGGGCAGTATTTAGGGCTAAAGCCAGCCGATATCATTGGCAAGAGCATGTACTCAGTCCTGGACCTGTCTTTTAGTACAGGCCTGACCCTGGATGATTGGCTAGCGCAGTCGCGAGCTAATACCGTCACGGCCGCTCAACACTGGGACCGAGTACGCTTAAACCTGCCCGAGCAGAAGGGGCGCAAGCAGCTCGACCTAGCAGCCTATTACAACAAGAACAACCCAGCTGGAGCCGAGACAGTCTTAGCCCTTTTCGACAAAACCAAGTTCTATGCCCAGGATGATGATGCCGTTGGCTTTATTGCTCTAGCCGTCCACGAACTGCGTACGCCGCTAACCATCCTCCGAGGTTACATTGAGGTCTTCGAGGATGAGGTAGCCGACCAGCTAGATCCTGAAATGCAGGATTTCATGGAGAAGATGCAAGCTTCGGCTCAACAGTTATCGTCGTTTGTCAGCACCATCCTAAACGTGGCCCGGGTTGAAGAAGACCAACTTTTCTTACAACTGCATCCTGAAAACTGGGAAAAGGTCTTGACCAGTATTCTCGAAGACGTCGAACTACGAGCCCGCGTCCACGGCAAAAAGATTTCGGTCCACATTGAATCCGGCATACCCCTAGTAGCCGTGGATCGCACCAGCATCTACGAGGTAGTCAACAACTTGATAGAGAACGCTATTAAATACGGCGGCGATCGGCCAGAGATTATTGTCCGGACTTCCCAGCGTGATGACCAAATGATTGAAACCACCATCCAAGATTTCGGCATCGGTATCCCATCCAGCGTCATTGGTAACCTATTTGAGAAGTTTTATCGCAACCACCGCTCGCGGGCTCAGTTCGGCGGCACCGGCTTAGGACTGTACCTTTCCAAGTCAATTATTAACGCTCACGGTGGCCAAATCTGGGTTCAGTCCAAGGAAGGCGAGGGTAGTACTTTCGGTTTTACTCTGCAACCTTACGAGCAGCTTGCTAAAAAAGAGGGCAGCCCTGATAATAAAGACATCGTACGCACCGCGCACGGATGGATTAAAAACCACTCATTCTACAGGAGATAAGCAGTGTCCGACGAACTATCTAAAGACCAATTGCCTAACGCCCCGATCACTCCGGCCACCCCGAAGTTTAAGAAGGTGCTATGCGTTGAGGACGAGCATTTTATCAGTGAGCTCTACACCCGGGCTTTACGCAAGGCTGGCTACGACGTAACCGTGGCTGCTGACGGCCAAGACGGCCTCGATAAAGCCAAGTCGGGCAACTTTGACATCGTTCTATTAGACATTATGCTGCCCAACCTGATTGGCACCGAAGTCTTAAATCAGCTTAAAAACCCGGCCCTGGGACTAAAAGCTAAAGTCATCGTCACCACTAATCTAGAGCAAAAAGAAGAGGCTCGGAAGGCTATCGAAAAACAGGCCGACGGCTACATCGTCAAAGCCGACGTCACACCGAAACAACTGGTCGAATTCCTCCAGCACTTCGAAACCAGCTAAACCGGTTTCTGCTATTGCTTGCGTGGCAATTGGTCTGGGTGTAATCTTGGCTTATAAGGAGGCTTTGTGGGAATCGAATCTGGACCATCTATGGGAATGCTGATGAAAGCCGTCGATGAGGATGACTGGATGGGCTATACTGCCGCTGAACTAGAACATACCCACGCACTTGCTAGTCTTTCAATACCTGAGGATTCGGCGATGGAGGAAGCTCTGGCTCGTGTTATTGAAGCCGACCCAGGAGGAGAAATCGTGGAGGAGTTAGTGTCCGAAGGCAAGTGGCTGATGGCCGCCAACCTCGGCAACGCCTCCAGGAATCCAGGGTCAAGTTACAGCCCAGTAGGACTGATGTACGCCGAAGGCGATAAGAGCAAGCCCGACACCCTAGAATTTTCAGTAGTGAGAATGGGAATATGGATAATGCCAGAGAGAGCCCGGGTATCAGCTAATGCTAGGATGAGCCATCAAGACAGGGTATCTGTCAGGTCGTTGCTTTATAACGGAGCTCTTAGGGAGTCCTCAGAAGTACACGATCCTGATGACATCATTGTTTCGCCTTCCACCGTAATAGTACCGCTCTTCGAAGGTGGGGATGGCGTACCGGTGCCGTTTAGATTCGTCAATCGAGAAGACTATCTGGCTCTGGCTGGCTTAAATGTCGCAAAACCGATTATCAGAGATTTGTCTCGGGTCTTAGTCAGCTATCATGGTGGCGAAGAGTCGTTTCAAGATACAATATAAGGGTGAGCATTCATAAGAACGACGAGAGCAAGGGCGTAACTACCAAGCGCGGATTTCCCAATCCATCGACTGACAGCACCATTATTTCGCTGGATATTACCGAACTATTGGTCAAACACCCCTCCAGCACTTTCTACATGCGTATCACCGGTAATGACTGGCACGATTTAGGTATTTTCGAAGAGGACATCGCCGTAGTGGACAGAGCCTTAGAGCCCCGCAACTCTGACCTGGTTATATGGTGGGAGGATGACCAGTTTCGAATCAGCAAGCTCAAAGAAATACCAAAAGACACACCAGTCTGGGGCGTGGTAGCTTCGATTATTCACCGTTACCGGAATCTGTCGGCATGAGCCAGCCCATCTACGCCCTGGTCGACTGCAACAACTTCTTTGTAAGTTGTCTCCGAGCCTTCCGGCCCGACCTGGAAGAAGTGCCAGTGGTGGCCCTGTCCAGCAACGACGGCTGCGTAGTGGCCCGAAGCAACGAGGCCAGGGCTCTGGGCATTACTATGGGCGCGCCGGCCTTCAAGTGGCGGGAGTTTTTCGACAAGCACAAAGTTGTGGCCTTTTCAGGTAATTTTGAGCTCTACGGCGACATGTCCCGGCGAGTGACCAGCATTCTGACCACAGTGACACCCAGGATCGAATTGTATTCTATCGACGAATCCTTCCTGGATATTTCCGGGCTACCAATCGAAGATATCAGCGCCTGGGGCAGAGAAGTCCAGACCAAAGTTCGCCAATGGACTGGTATCCCGGTGTCAGTCGGCGTGGCGCCCACCAAAACCTTGGCCAAGCTAGCCTCGGAAAGAGGCAAGCGTTCGGCCGAACTAAACGGCGTGCTGGATCTGTACAGCGACCCTGCCGTCCGACGCCAATACATGGAGGGCACCAAACTAGAAGACGTCTGGGGCGTCGGACGGCGGCTCAGCCCGCGTCTAAGAGGCGAGGGCATTGCCAACGCCTGGGACCTATCTCAAATGAATCTCCGGTACGCTCAGCAAATCATGGGTATTCAGGGCCGGCGGATGGTTAGCGAACTCAACGGTCTCAGCTGTTACACATTGGAAAAGTTCGGCAAGCCCCAACAGAGCATCTCGGTGACACGCACTTTCGGTAACGACACCGCCAAGTTGCATGTGCTAGAATCGGCCATCGCCACTTTTACCACCAAGGCAGCCTTCCGCCTACGCGAAGGTAAGCAACTGGCTGGTTCAGCTGGGCTCTTCATTGCTACCAATCAACATAAACCCGGCTTTAACATGCGGTCTCGAAAAGTCGACTTCGACCTAGCCACAGCTGATACCGGCCGAATCGCCGAAGCTCTAATGAGCCTGTTGAAAGATATGTTCAACCCCAAAGCCGAATACCACCGAGCCGGCGTCTGGCTGGGCGACCTACGGCCCCGCACCAATTTACAGGTCGACTTATTAGGCAGTATCGACCCCGATCTGCACGACAAGTCTCAGCGATCAATGGCCGCTCTGGATAACCTTAATGAAAGGTACGGCAAGCGCACCGTCCACTACGCCGCCGAGGACCTGGATCAAACTACCTGGCAACCACGCCACAAGATCGGCATGCCCAGGTTCACCACCCGCTGGGATGAAATCCCAAAAGTTGCAATCGCCAACCAGCCAGCAGACTGATCTAGGGTCGCTTACTATACCAGCCTTTTATGAAGTAGGTTCCTAGGAATCCAGTGGCAATCACCAGTAAACCACCAATCGCCAATCGCCAATCTCGGCTTGTATTGGCGGCTGTGTCAGTCGCCTGACTGCCAGCTTGATCAAGCGGTACAGCCGATGGGCACGCCTCCTCCGTCCGGGCACCAGCAACACTCGAATTTGCTGGGCAAGCTTGACTACTGTCGGCCGGAGCCGCCACTTCTTCGGCTTTAATAGGAGCTGCCAAAGTGGTGTACTGCTGGCTCCGGCCGACGCGGCTGACCTGAGTACTGCCAGCAGGACTGGCTGATGCACCGGACGAAGCGGATGATCCATCAGAGTCTCCTGATGGCGAAATCGAGCCGGTTTTAACCAGCATAAAGGTGCCGAACTCTGACGGCGTGTGGGTTGGTGCTGTTGGTAGGTTATTGCCAACGGCCGTACTAACCGCCGTCGAAGTCATAGGGATAGATAGGTTGCCACCTGCGTAGGTCCCACTGGCCACCGGGTCACCGAAGTAATTTTGAACGTCAATCACTTCGTAGGTGTCACCCTCTCCTAAAACACTACTAGGATCAGCGCTGACAGTACTACTGCCAGGCCAGTTGAAGATAGTGATATTGGCTTTTTCTGGCTCGTAGGCGTTAGGCCGGAAGAGCACAGTTGTACTGTTGGGAGCCGATGAAGCGTAAGTATTATCGGGGTAGTCCGATGGGAAGCTGGCTGGCACATTGCCATACATCAAATTATCCTCAATGACTTTTTCGGGGCTAAGCCCAATGTTACGAACCGCCGTGCTAGCCGACAGTAAATTATCAGCCACAGTGCAGTAGTTACAGCCGCCGGTGTAGCCAAGGTCCAAGGCACTGCCACCGCTTTGCGGTGAGTAAGCCGCATTACCAACTATGGCGGCATTTTTTGCCTGTGGATAGCCCCCTAGCAAAATGTTAGTGGTGTAGGCCGTTCCACCAGATAGATGGCCGTTGTAGAAAGAGGTATTATTACGCAAAAGAATATTATCGAGATTACCACCCTGAGTATAGGCGTGAATTCCATAACCAAAATTGGAAAACAAGAAGTTGTTCTCGATGTTTTTCATGCCAGTACTGTTATTCATGTACAAGCCATGTCCAGCGCCACCGTCAGCGCCTTGCCAGCCGTTATAGTACAGTAGATTACCGTAGACTTCGGCACCGGTGGCTCCGCCCCAGTTACCCATGCCTTGAGCGGTATCATGGGCCAAGCTATTAATCACCCGGTTGCTGGGTCCGACAACAAAGAAACCCTCCCCGCGGTTTCGGTCTGGCAGGCCGTCACCACCGATAGAGCTAGTTCGGTCAGGATTAGAGTTAATAACTTCCAGCCCCCAATACCATGAATATTGGCCACTAATGTACATGATTTCAGAGTTTGAGGTACCGCCATCAATGATTGCTCGCTCGTCGTTGTAATTACGCACCACGATTGGGCGAGTCGCGGTGCCGGCGAGAGTCGACGTAAAATTTCCGGAGTAGGTGCCGCCATGAAGCCAAATTGTATCGCCAGCTTCAACCTCTGCGGGTTGGCTCAGGGCAGTCTGTAAATCCCAAGGGTCACCAAGACTACCGTCTCCGGCCGCCGTGCCATCCGTAGTAACATGCCATTCATTACCCACATAATCATCAAGGGTCGTAAAGGTGGTGTCACTACTGGTGGCAGCGTTGTCATTGACGTCGTCGGCCAAGGCTCTGAAATGATATGTCGTACCCGGCGTTAAACCGGTCAATGTAGTCGAATGATAGTAAGTTGGGGCAGTTTGCAGGGCCGTGGTAGTGCCATAGCTAGTGGTCGGACCGTATTCGAGCTGGCCACTCGTGGGTTCGTCGGTAACCCAAACAAGCGTGGCCGTGGTCTGCCCAAGGCTATGGCTGTTGGTAGCTTGAAATGACGGATCAGTATCAACCGTCACTTCAACAGTAGTAGCCGCCACAATACCGCCATTGGCATCAGTACCGACTGCTGAAATTAGATATTCGCCTTCTTCCAACGCCGAGGTATCCCAGCTGTACTGGTAAGGCGGGCTGGCATCCGGCGAGCCCAAAGCCTCACCATTGGCATAGAACTGGACGCTGGACATGCTGGGCGAGCCACTGGCGCTTGCCTGGATAGACGTAGTGCCATGAACTGTAGCTCCATCTGTTGGAGCGGTAATGGCAAGGGAATTCGCAAGCCCTTGGTTGCTTAGTTCAGTGACTTCCGTCGGGCTAAGCACCCGGTTATAGACTCGAACATCATCTAGGACGCCCTTTAGTTCTAAGTTGAATCCCGGCCACAGCGCCCGGCCTAAACTGAAGTACGGGCCCAGAGTCTGGGGGCAAGTCGAGTCCAATCCAGCGATGGCGATGCCGTTGAGGTATAGCCGTGATTGTCCATCGGCCTCGGAGTTGGTAACTGTAACATGGGTCCACTCGCTTAAGTCTACATTATGGCGAATGGTATGATCGTTCTCGAAATTGGTTCGAAAGACGTCTAGATTGTTGGTGGTGTTGTCATAGGTTAAGGCTTGGCAAAAGTGACCCGACGAACCACTGGCCGCCTGGCCCAGCAGAAACTGATTGTTGTCACCGTCGGCATCAGTTTTGACGAAAAAACTATAGCTAAAAGTTGGCTCTTGGGTCTGTAGCAACTGGAAGGGAATCACTACAATATCATCAGTGCCGTCAAACTGAATACCGTTACCAAGCTTGCCGGCCGCCGCCGTCGCCCCGTTCTGGAGTTCGCCATCATAATTATTGCCAGAGCTGTCCGGCACCGTGGCGCCGCTAATATCATCGAAAGTGTAGTGAGCTACCAAGCCGTCTGACAAATCAGCCTCAACCACGTGGTTAATAGAGGCGCCAACTCCCAAACATGCCACTACTACGACCACCAGGATCACAACACGACTAAATCCCCCAAATTTTGGTTTTTGCACTCGCATAACTGCTTATGCTCTAGTATACACTGCTAGTCAAAGAGCTAACAGTTCTGGCAAGCCAATTGCTAGCTATTCAGTTTCAAAGTTTTCAGAATCTTACGGCGCTCGCCATTGGCAGCCGGGAATAAATCGATAATCGACAGGGAATCAATGACAACGCTGTCGCCGGTTTGTAGCCGCTTGGCACCCTGGACAGTACTGTGCGGCCTAAAACCCTCTGCCTGAAACTGCGGATCATTAAAGACCGCTCCAGCCTTCACTAAGAGAGAATGCAGCTTGTTGTGGAGGTCAACTAGCTCAGTAGACTTCTCGATGATCATAACCTCGACGTCCTTATGAGGGCCAAACATAGCCGGCTCTCCAACTTGAACTGTGACCGGCCTTTGTTGTTTAACTACATCGCTCATCATCTCGGCCATAGTCTTACCGTCGCAAGCTATGGCAAAAACACCAATTATTGTGATGTGAAGAGGAAAGCTGGCGGCCGGAAACTCGGTGCCCTCACTAATAGGCTCCATCAAAGCAATAATCGCGTACTTTTGGCTAAACTTGGTCACTTGAAGCACTGTTAACTGTATCTGACAGAGGCAATGCATAAATCTCGGGATACAATCTAGCGTAAATATCACGAGCCTCCTGCGGCACAGTTTGGTCGTGCATAGCTCGTGCGAAATTTTCTTCGGCGATAGCGGCAGCACGGGTGCCATCCAGACTCTCGGTATTACTAACGAAATGATGTGATATGGCGGCCCGGGCAAGTGGATCGGCAGCGTTCATTAAAGCCAATAGTTGATCAGCCCGTTCTTCACGTGTACCTTGGGCGTCAACCGTCATCCTACCTAAAGCTTCTCCCCACTGATTAATTCCCTGCAGAAAAAGAGGTAGAGTGGCATCATCGGACTCTGGCTGGCTAGTTTGAAGTTCTTGGTCTGGCATGGCTAAATAATAGCAAAGATCAGTGAAAAAGTATTCACTGCCTTGTTGGGCCGAGCGGGGCAGAATAGACGATCAAGCATAGGATTTCTGGTGATCTCTAGGGGAATCGAACCCCTATTTCCAGGATGAGAACCTGGTGTCCTAACCGTTAGACGAAGAGACCGTGAGAACCAACGTATACTACCACAACAGGGGTGATATTACAAAGTTACAGCTACCAAACGTCGCCTGAATGGTTTATACTTATGCTTAAGAGAAGAGGTGGCAAAAAAAGAGCATGCAACATGTAAAACCCAAATGGCTCCATACCTACAATTACTGTCTGGTGTTCTTAGATGTCGCCTTGTTTGTTGCTTACTGGCTGTTTAGTTATCTAGATGTAAGCCAGGCCACCAGGGACTACTGGGGGATAACCTCGACAATCCTAATTATTGCCGCCGTCCATGCGGCCTACTCGCTATTAATATATCCTTTTGTACACAAGAAGAATGAATGGATGGCTTTTGCCATCGCCATGATGATATTCGGCACGCTATGGGCCGGTATCATCGAGACTAGCGGCAACACCAATTTGTGGTATCGAGCCGGATTCGCTGCCTTTGTATTCTTTTTGAACATGGTCGGTCCTTGGCTGGCGGTGGCAGCGGCCTCACTGGCCTGGATCCTCTTGGTATTCACGGTGATCGGCGTAACCCCCGGAAGTAACGCTACTAATCTGCAGAATGCCCTTATTGACATGCTTGTGACACTTTGCGTGGTTGGGGGATGGCTATTCTTTCGACGCTACTACGTCAAAAAACGCGATCATGAGACTATAGCTTTAGCTCATTTGCTAGAGCAAGAGCAGGTTAAGTCCAGTGTCGTGCTTGAAGCCATCACCGACGGAGTGGTGGTTGTCACCGTCAAAGGGACCGTCCAGATCATAAATGCCGCAGCCGCCAGCATGTTTGGCTGGACTAAAGATGAGGCTCAGCACGTTAACTACCAGTCACTATACAAGTTGGTTGATAACAGTGGCCAGCCAGTTGGCCCCGAACAAGCCACCAACGTCCAGGACGTTATAACTCTAACCCTGCAAACTGGCGAACCACACCAGGCAGTAGTCATGATAAGCACCCGCAATAATCGGCAGTTCTACGCCGATGTCGTGGCCTCGCCGATCAAGGGTCCGGCCACCACCAACGATCCGGGAGGCCAGCCGCCGCTAGTGGGTGTCATTGTGGTTTTCCGCGATGTCGACAAGCAGAAAAGGGAAGAGCAGCAGCGAACTGAATTTATCAGTACAGCCAGTCACGAGATGCGTACGCCAGTAGCCGCTATCGAAGGTTACTTGGCTCTAGCTATGAACGATAAAGTCTGCCTGATTGACGAGAAGGCTAGGGGCTACCTGGATAAAGCTCACTCTAGCACCCAGCATCTCGGCGAGCTATTTCAAGACTTATTAACCTCGGCTAAAGCCGACGATGGCCGCCTAGCCAGTCATCCCCAAGTCGTAGAATTCGGTAGCTACCTCGAGAAAATCGTCGATGACCTCCGCTTTGCCGCCGAGAAAAAAGGTCTGGCCCTAGAATACGTTATGGGCACCGATCAGGAGAGTATCTCAACCCGTACCAACTCCACCAAGATGATAAAACCCCTGTATTACGCCGAGGTTGACCCAGACAGGGTCCGCGAGGTGATCACTAATCTGTTCGACAACGCCGTCAAATATACGCCCTCTGGCAAGATTACAATTGGCCTAACCGGCAACCGTGACGTTGTTCAGTTCTACGTCAAAGACACTGGTGGCGGTATTGCCCCCGAAGATGTTCCGCATCTGTTTCAAAAGTTCTACCGTATCGATAACTCAGCTACTCGCACCATCGGCGGCACCGGCCTGGGCCTATTCATTTGCCGAAAGATTGTCGAGCTTTACAAAGGTCGCATCTGGGTAAAAAGCCAATTAGGACAGGGCAGTACCTTTTTTGTCAATTTCCCACGTTTAGATAATGCTCAAGCAGAGGCTGCCCGCCAACGCCTCCAGAGGACCACACAACCAGCCAAGCCTACTAATCCCAAACCGTCGACAACCGTGGTACAATAATTTTATAACCATAACCATGAATTCATAGGAGCAATCAGCAATGTCAAAAATCATGTTGGTCGAAGACGATAACTCCCTTAGAGAGATTTACGAAGCTCGCCTAGCAGCCGAGGGCTACACCGTAGTTTCAGCCAAAGACGGCGAGGAAGCCCTGGCTATGGCCCTAAAAGAGCACCCCGACCTAATAATCGCTGATGTCATGATGCCTAAGGTTAGTGGCTTTGACATGCTGGATATTCTGCGCTCCACCCCTGAAACCAAAAACACCAAGATTATTATGATGACCGCTCTGAGCCAAGCCGAGGACAAAGCCCGAGCCGAGAAACTGGGCGCTGACCGCTACCTAGTCAAATCTCAGGTAACCCTGGAGGACGTCACCCGCGAGGCCCGTGAAATCCTAAACGAATTAGACAGTCAAGCGGCCGCCACGGTTGCCAAAGTCTCTGGCGACCCGCCACCACCTGCCACACCAGCTGCGCCAGTTGTTCCGGCTGCACCTCTGCCACCGCCTCCAGAACCCCCAAAACCAGCACCGCCACCACCACCTCCAGCGCCCCCAGAACCCCCAAAACCAGCACCGCCACCGCCACCGCCACCGCCAAAACCAAAGCCCACACCTCCGCCGCCACCGCCAAGTGATCCGATAACACCAACTGTTACGACCATACCAGTGACAGCTCCTGACGACGAGGCTGCCGCCATAACCGAGCCACCAAAAGATGACAATGCGGCCGTCGATGCCCAGCTGGAAGCAGCTGCCGAGGCTCTCAGTACTCCTGTAAAAAAAGAGGAGGCTGAGGTCAAAGAACAAGTTGATGATTTTATAGCCGCCAACCCGACCCTGTCGACAACCGCTGAGGCCGAGCCAAAGCCCACTAATACTACGGCCTCGGATGCCGTTAACAGCTTGACCAAACCAGCCCAATCAGCCAACAAGCCCGAGGCTGAGACTGAAGAATCAGATCGGGCCTATGTAAGCACTGGTCAGAGCAAAGACGGGGACTCCTTGAAGCACACCAAAACCATAGAACCAACTCCTGATGCCGAGCGGGCCAAAGCCACACCCGACCTCAATAAACTACTCGCGAAGGAAGGGGAAAGTATCGATGCCGAAACAGCACCGCCGGTTAATAGCGTGATCGCTCCCAACAACGGCAACGGGGCGCCGTCTACCGTCTAGAACTGACTCGGACATGCGTGTTAATAAATTCATAGCGGCCAGCACATCTCTTTCGCGGCGGGCGGCCGACACAGCTATCGCCAACGGTCGAGTCCGTATCAATGACCAAGTAGCGCAGCTTGGTAGCAATGTCGCCCTCGACGACCAAGTCACCCTCGATGGGCAGCCTGTCACTAAGCGGGCAGTCACACAAACAATTATCCTCCACAAGCCGGTCGGCTATGTTTGCTCGAAAGCTGGACAGGGTAGCAAGACCATATACGAGTTACTGCCCAACGAGCTGTGGCATCTCAAGCCGGTTGGCCGCCTAGATAAAGATTCCTCCGGCCTGCTAGTCATGACCGATGATGGCCAACTAGCCAACCAACTAACTCATCCGTCATATCAAAAGGACAAAACATACGAAATATCCCTTGATAGGGGATTAGAGGCTCAGGATTTTGAGCAAATTACTAACCTGGGCGTAAAACTCGATGACGGACTCAGTAAGCTGAGGTTAAGTTACATTAATGATAACGGGGCTCAGCTGAGAGTAGTTATGCACGAGGGCCGTAACCGCCAAATCCGCCGGACTTTCGAGGCCCTAGACTATAGGGTGATGGTTCTACACCGCACAGAGTTCGGCCCTTACAACCTTGGGCCACTGCCAGCAGGCAAGTACCAAGCTGTCAAATGATAGATTTTTTACAACATTTGTGGTATAATCCCCTCAAGTGAGTAGCAAAACTAAAGTACCGATCATAGCTATTGTCGGCCGGGCCAATGTGGGCAAGTCCAGTCTTTTTAATAATGTTCTAGGCCGGCGCGAGACCATCGTGGCCGACGAACCTGGCACCACCCGTGACAGTATTTACGGTCGGGCTCATTGGGAAGGCTATGACTTCTGGGTTGTTGACACCGCTGGCATGAAAGACCCCAAAGACGACTTTGAATTTACAATTCAAGAACAAATTAGCCAAGCCACCGAAAGCGCCGATATCATCTGGGTGGTCATCGAAGCTGATGTCGGTATTACCGATGACGACCGTCGCTTGGCTAAGCAAGCCCTCAAGAGCAAAAAGCCGGTCTTCTTAGTAGTCAACAAAGCTGACAAAGCCTATAAGGCCACCGAGGCCGATTACCAGCGACTAGGCGTCAAAGACATCTTTATGACCTCAGCCACCCAAAACCGGGGCATTCCGGCTATGTTGGATGAGCTGGTCAACCTCATACCTAAAACCGCCATTCCTGTCGATCAAGATCGTATCACTATCGCGCTCCTGGGCCGCCCCAATGTTGGCAAATCTTATCTGTTTAACACCTTGGCTAAGAAACAACAGGCCATCGTGGCCGATCGGGCTGGCACCACCCGTGACATTAACCGCTTGACCGTCCGTCACAAGCAAAAAGAGATCGAGATCCTGGACACCGCCGGTATCCGCCGCAGCGGCAAGATCGAGCGGGGCATCGAGAAGTTCAGCGTTATTAGGTCATTATCAGCCATCGAGCAAGCCGATGTCTGCTTACTACTAATGGACGCTAACGAGCTCAACGTGGCCCTGGACCAAAAAATCGCCGGCATGATCAAAGAGGCTGGCAAGGGCCTGATCCTAGTAGTCAGCAAGTGGGACTCGGTCGACAAAGATGCCTACACCCGAGATAGCCTAGCTCCTAGCATCCAGCGCGAATTCATCTTCGTTCCCTGGGCACCACTGATATTTACTAGCTCGGTCACTGGCCAAAACGTCACCAAGTTGTTTGATCTGGCTCAGGACATCGTCAACGCTCGCTCAACACTGATTAAAACACCTGTTCTAAACCGCTGGCTTCACCAGATTACTGACGAGCACCCGCCGGCCGGACTCAAAAATAAAACACCGAAATTAAATTACATGATTCAAGAGGGCGACAACCCGACCAACTTCAAAGTCTATGGCAAAGACACCAAGTTCCTGCATTGGAGTTACAAAAGGTTTATGGAGCGACGCCTTAGAGAAGAATTTGGCTTCGAAGGTACGCCAGTCCGTTTCTGGTTCTTCGACAAAAAATAAGTATACCAAGACCCTTATGGCCACAACCCCCGAACTACCACCCCCAACATCCCTGTCCGAAGCCCAGAGCGCCTTTGATGCCGACAACAACGATACGGCTTGGCAACAATATGGCCAATGTCGTCAAGAGGGTATTAATCCCCGTATATTTGAAGGCAGTACCCCTGGCGACATTGTCCGCGCGCGACAGGCCTGCGGTGCTTGTGCTGTCCAGACCTTATGTTTAGACTTTGGCATCGCTCATGGCAATTCTTTTACTATGTGGGGTGGACACACCCCTGACGAGATCCGGGCAATACGTCGCGAACAACGCCAAAGCAAGTTATCGTGGTTGAGGGCCTTCCTGAACCTCGACGAATAAGAATAGGGTGGGTGCGTTATACTACTAAGCATGGGCTTATTCGTCCGACGTAATAACGATTCCGAGTCACAACCGCTTTATAACACCGTCCACGATCGGGTAGTGCTGATCGTCGGTCTGGGCAACATCGGTAAAGAATATGTTGGCACTCGGCACAACATCGGTTTTGCCTGCCTCGAGAACTTCGCCGAGCAACACAGTTTTCCAGCCTGGATAGAAAAAAGGGATCTGCGTTGCCAGATAACCGAGCGCGTCGAGGGCAGCACCAAGGTTATCCTCCTCAAGCCAACCACCTACATGAACGAAAGTGGCCAAGCCGTCATGTCGGTCCAACGCTATTTCAAGCTCGCTAATACTGATACCGTAGTGGTTCATGATGAGTTAGATATTGACTTTGGTCAAATCCGGGCTAGGGTAGGTGGTGGATCAGCCGGCAACAACGGCATTAAGTCACTGATTCAGCACTGCGGCGCCGACTTCAAACGTATCCGCATCGGTGTACGCAACGAACTACTAGAGAAAATGGATAGCGCCGACTTCGTCTTAGCGAAGTTTAATAAAGAAGAGCAGGCCAGCCTGCCCGAACTAATGCGAGAGGTCTCGGCCCTACTGTCTGAGTACACAGCTACTCATGAACTGCCTCACGACACACGCAATTTCCTATTATAGGCAGTGTTAGTCGTCAAGCTTAATGACCCTAAGCCCAAGTGACTTGCGTCGGTCTTTAATCTCACGAACCAGTCCCTCTTCCTTCAGGTACGCCCGCTGAACAGTATCGCCGATATAGCCAAACACTTCTACGAAACGCTTATAACTAGCAGCACTGTCGTTTGACGAGTGATGGGCTCTTCTGATCTCGTATTTTAACTTATCGTACTCGACAGCCACATGGCAACCCAAGCTATAGAGCGGCCCGATATCAGACCCGTGGATTGTTATGACGCGGTTCTTTGCACCAAAACTACCAATATGCGCAATGCAGTCCTGTGTAGGGACTATAGTTCCATAACCCAACTCTACCTCGTCGTGCAATAAAACCCCTGGACCAACAGTGACATTTCCTTCAAGCTGCCGCCCATTGGAAGATACCGACCGCACATCATTTGGGCAAACCACAGCACCCTGCATTAAGAGAACTCCTCCATCAATATAAACGTTCGGACCAACAACAACCCCTGCCTCAATTACGCCCGGTTCATGCACTGATGCTCGCGGAGATATAATAGCTGATTCGTCGATTCGAAGGTTGGCTTCTGGATTAGTCATTTTCTAAAATCTTAATACCTATATTATTCTTGTCAACTCACCCTAGCGTAAAAGACCTCCAGAGGGGGTGGGCACCGCTGGAGGCCTATTACACCCTTCAACCCACCCCAGCGAAACTTGCGGAGAACTCCACAAAGTAAACTCCGTGTCTGATCCCAAGGGATCAATCGTTTAGACTCGCTTTGAATTGGGGCCTCAAGTGCGTTTGCGAACATCCGCGCAAGAGGTTGCTAGTTAAAGGGGTTAGTCTGTTTTAGAGCGTTTCCCCAAGGGGAAGCGCTTACTTAGTGGAGGGTAACAACTATGAAAGCCGCTCTAAAACAACCTAACTTCATCACTATTTAATAAGTGATAGTTAGAATTGGGGTATAAGGTACGATGAATTCTTTGTTAGAACTCACAGGTTGCCATTTTAGCAAAATGCTTACCTTATGTCAATACTAAAATACAAGTTTGGAGTTAGAGCAAAATAGTGCAGAAACCAAAGCATAAGCAAATTCCAGTTCCGCCTCTGTTAAGCCAATTGCCCGATGCGCCCAAGCTGCTTTTTGCCATCGGCAATAACCTCGAGGAATTGCTAGCCAAACCGCGGGTCGCCATTGTCGGCGCGCGTAAGATGTCACCATATGGTCAAGCTGTTACCGAGAAGCTGGCCGCTCAGCTGGCAGGCAAGGGGATAGTGGTAGTTAGTGGTCTAGCTTACGGTGTAGACGTTTGCGCCCACCAGGCAGCTCTGGCAGTCGGAGGGCAGGGTATTGCCGTCATGGCTTGTGGCTTGGATCATATTTACCCCACGGCTCATACCCGGATAGGGGAGGAGCTAGTCCAAAAGGGCGGGGTTATTCTGTCAGAGTACCCTGAAAGAACCACGCCCATGCAATACCGCTTCCTAGAACGCAATCGCCTGATTTCTGCCCTATCTGATGCGGTAATCATAACCGAGGCCGCTCAGCGCAGTGGCACCCTCAACACTGCTGCCCATGCCTTAAACCAGGGTAAGCCTGTGCTCTGTGTCCCTGGAGACATCACGAGTGAACTATCGGCTGGTACCAACAACCTACTAAAGGCTGGGGCCACCCCCGTGACATCGGTGGACGACGTACTTTCACTGCTAGGCATAGATGAGGAGATCCAAACCGCCTTACCGCTAGCCGCCAACG
Source organism: uncultured Candidatus Saccharibacteria bacterium (assembly GCA_964426845.1). GTDB lineage: Bacteria > Patescibacteriota > Saccharimonadia > Saccharimonadales > JAGQNJ01 > CAYRSA01. The sequence continues at coordinate 128,359 of CAYRSA010000001.1, forward strand.
AGAATGAGTTCATTCTGCTTAGTTTGATTAAGGACGGCACCAGTAACGGCTCTGATCTCCTTAGACAGAGTGAATTAGATGCTCCAACCTTCAACCAAACCCTCACCATGCTGGAGATTACCCGCAAGATAAAACCGCTCGGCGCCAATCATTGGACCTTGGCTTAGACGAATTATTATTGTATGCTTTCGCAATGAACACACCCATCCTAGGCGTCGAACCATTGGGCCGGGTGGACGGCCCAGTATTCGAACAGCTGAGGTCTCTGCGGCCGAATCCGGAAAGAGGCTATTCTGTCAGCCGACGAGCGTTCGGGCGCCTGGACGAACGCTACACCCAAATAAACAGACTTATTAAGTCCGTCAGGCGGGAAAATAGGTTAGGGCGTGGAGGCTGGCTAGTTCTAGACTCCGTGGTGCCAGCGGGCCAATCTCAGATTTTGCCAGGTTGGCACACGGACGGCGATAATTTGCTGGCTGTCGATAAATTGCCCACAGAGGTGTTGTGCATTGAATTGCCCGGCGACCGATTAAGTTGCAGAGAACCCGATTTACGGGCCGACCAAGCGGTATGGAACGCTATATGTAAATCCTGGGATAAACCCGAAACCCTAGACAGATTTCCTCATCTCAGCGTGAGAGCCCTGGAAGCTGGAGTAATATACGGCATAAGCGCCCAGGCGGTCCATAGAAGTCCGATGAACCCCGAGCCAGCACCAATCGATAGAACTATAATCGAAATGAGGTAATTAGGCTTCGGGTTTGCTTTTGCCGGGCTAATCATTTACTATCCCTGCTTGTGTCCAAAAATTAACTTGGTACACTAAGCACTATCAGTATGAGCAAGAATTTAGTAATTGTAGAGAGCCCAGCTAAGGCTAAAACTATCGAGAAATACCTCGGTAGCGACTTTACTGTCAAGTCCAGCATGGGCCACATTCGGGCCTTGCCATCCAAGAACGGCAGCATTGACGTTGATAATAAGTTTAAGCCGGTATTCGAAGTTGATCCCGGCAAGCGCAAAGTGATTGCCGAACTCAAAAAGGCCACCAAAGCTGCCGACCACGTCTGGCTGGCCAGCGATGAAGACCGCGAAGGCGAAGCCATTGCTTGGCATTTGGCCGAAGTTTTGGGCCTAGACACCAAGACCACCAAACGGATTGTTTTCCACGAAATCACCAAGTCAGCCCTGGACGAAGCCGTCAAAAACCCCCGCACCATAGATGATAAATTAGTTCAGGCCCAGCAGGCCCGCCAGGCCCTGGACTATTTAGTAGGCTTCGAATTAAGTCCTGTATTGTGGCGCAAAGTCGCACCAAGCCTGTCAGCTGGCCGCGTCCAGTCAGTGGCCGTCCGCCTAATCGTTGAACGCGAACGGGAAATCACCGACCACAAACCCGAAGCCACCTTCAAACTCCAAGCCACTTTCAAGCTGAAAGACGGCACCGAATTGCTGGCCACTAGCCCCACTAAGTACAAAACTGTCTCTGAAGCCAAGAAAGTTCTAGACGACTTCGCTAAATCCGATTTCAGCATTGCCGATATTAGTAAAAAGCCAGGCAGCCGCAGTCCTTCAGCGCCTTTTACCACCAGTACACTCCAACAGGAGGCCAGCCAGAAGCTGGGCTACAGCCCGCGGCAAACCATGCAGTTGGCTCAACGCCTCTACGAAGCCGGCCACATTACATATATGCGTACTGATTCGGTCAATTTGTCCAATACAGCTATGGGTGCTATTGGCAACTACGTCACTAAAGAGTACGGCGACAAGTACTATCAGACGCGGGCTTTCAAATCCAAGAATAAGAGCGCCCAGGAGGCTCACGAAGCCATCCGGCCAACAGAGGCCAGCCAGCCTAAAGCTGGCGCCGATGCTCAACAGGAAAAACTTTATAACTTAATCTGGAGAAGGGCAGTGGCCAGCCAAATGGCTCCAGCAGTTCTGGAGAAGACCACCATTAGCATCAAGGCCAGTCAATCGGCCGAAATCCTAGAAGCCAAAGGCGAAGTAGTTATCTTTGATGGCTTCCTAAAAGTCTACGGTCGGGCAGGGGACGACACCCTACTACCTCCTGTTAAAGCCGACGACTCCCTAGACCTGCAACTTGCCGAAGCCACCGAAACTCTATCCCGAGCCCCAGCTAGATATACCGAGGCCAGCTTAGTCAAAAAATTAGAAGAAATGGGCATTGGCCGACCCTCGACCTACGCCCCAACTATTAATACTGTCCAAACCCGGGGCTACGTCGAGCGAGCCGACGTCGAAGGCACCGAAATCCAAATCACCAAACTGACTCTACGAAACGCCACCGTAACAGAGTCCAAAGAACCTTTCATGTACGGCCGCGACACCAACAAACTAGTGCCAACCGACACTGGCCTGGTGGTCACCGACTTCCTGGTCAAGTATTTCGCCGACGTCATGGACTACGACTTTACCAAACAAGTTGAGGAAGAGCTGGACGACATCGCCGACGGCAAAAAAGACCGGATCACAGTACTGCAACACTTCTATGGACCATTCCACAAACTGGTCGAAGCCAGCGCCGATGTCACTAGGGCCGAAGCCTCCCAAGCCCGCCTTGTCGGCCTAGACCCCAAGGGCAAACAGCCAATTTATGCCCGCTTCGGCCGCTATGGCCCAATGCTACAGCGGGGCGAGCAATCCGACGACCCTAAACCAACTTTTGCACCACTACCCCAAGGCCGTAAAATCGAGACCGTTACCTTGGACGAAGCTCTGGAAATGTTCAAATTACCCCGAACTCTGGGCAAAACTGATGACGGTGAGGACATTGTCGCTAACCTAGGGCGCTTTGGCCCCTATGTTAAGGTTGGCAGTCTATTCGTATCTATCAAACCTCACGATCCATTTACCATCGACCTAGAGACGGCTCAGAAGTTATACCAAGAGAAACTAGTCGCCGAAAAGAAGAAGAACGTCGCCGAATTCCCAGGCGGTATTAAGGTACTAATCGGCCCCTACGGCCCCTATATAACTGATGGCAAGAAGAATGCCAAGATCCCCAAAGATGTCGAGCCCAAAGATGTCACCGAAGAGCAGGCCAAGCAACTCCTCGACGAAGCTCCAGTTCGCAAAAAACGGCCAGTCCGCCGCCGCAAAGCCGCCTAGTACTGCTACAATAAATAGCAATGAAAGCCATACGACTAATCTTTATGGGCATAGTACTTAGCGTTGTACTAATCACCGGTTATTACATCTTCCAGTCGCAGACTGCCAAGATGAACATCACCAATTTCGAACAATGCGCCGACGCCGGCTATCCTATCCAAGAGAGCTACCCGGCTCGCTGTGTCACTCCTGACGGCCAAGCCTTCACCCAGCCATTGTAATTGCTCGCTTTTTGTTCTATAGTCTTGCTCAATGAGTAACGCATCTGTGACACGCTATAAACACCCCAGGCGTAGCTTTTCCCCCGGGCCTGCCAGGGAAGAAGTCGTGCTAGGCGGCAGTTTTACTGTATTTCGTCCGGTTGACTCCGAACCAGCAACTGAAGTAAGTCAAGATTTATACGTCATGGCTAGCCACATCCCGGGTATACAAATAGCTGGTCGGCGAGGCATTCCCACAGCTAGGTTGACTCTTTTAGAACATCTAGAATCCGCATCCCATCCTGGGGTCAGAAACATGCCAGTGGATGAACTGGAGGCAAAACTGGTAGAATTCGTGCCCGACCTCGGCAACCCTGGACCGTATCCCGTAAAGAGTATCGGGGCCTTCGCCGTGAATTCTGGGTTAGGATCTGACGGGGTTAATATGATTCCGATTGGCGCCTTTATTGGTAGTGCTGAGCAAACACTTGAACCAGAGCGACAGGTGTTGGAAAGCTTTATGTGCGAACTCGATGGAGTACCACCAGAACCGCTAGAGCCCAAACCTATGCATGCTGACTTTGCGGCACTCCCTCTAGGCAGCAAACCAAGCCACATAGCACTAGTCAAGGAGATAATAGCCGAAAGTCTGCCTCAAGAAATACTGTTCGATAGGCCCGCGTTTGAGATAAGTTAGGCTCTGGACCTACTCCATGCTTTGTCATCTGTCGCAATAGTAGGGTGTTGTAATATTCGCGGGCGGTAAAGGTGCATTTTAGGCTAGTTTGTGCTAAAATCTACTTATAGCAAGAAATATGCTTGACTTTTGAAAGTATAGGTTTTATAATTGGACGTAATAGGTGGGAAAATAGTACGTAAAAAGGAATAAATATGGCCGAACAAGCAACTACACTCAACATCGAAAAAGCCGTTAACGCCATCGTCGACACTATCGACAAGGAGCGCGAACGGGAGATTGTAGCTCGCCGTTTTGGTCTGAACGACCGCAAAGAAACCCTAGAACAAATAGGGGAGTTGCTGGGTATTACCCGTGAGCGCGTTCGTCAGTTGGAAAAAGCCGTTGTAGCCCGTCTTAAATCTCAAGCCGAGAAGGGTGATTTACCGCAGATCGCAGAAATCGAAGCCGAATTATCGCAGATTATCACCGACATGGGCTCGGCCGCCCGTATCCAAGATATTTCTGCCAAGCTTAATAAGGAAAATTCTCGAATCGACCAAGCCCGCGTATCGTTCCTGACTAAGCTTTGCCCTAAGCTGACTGTATTGGACGAGAACGACTTCTACTTCCAAGGAGCCGCTCTAGCCAGCAAATACAGCGACAAACAGCTGAAAAGCCGCGTAGAGGCCGTTATTAACGCTGTCAAAGCCGTTGGCGAGCCTACAACCATCGATAAGATCGCTGAAGCCGACGGGAAGGGGACTCCTGAAGAAGTCGCCGCTCTAGCCAGCCTATCTAAGCAACTAGCTACCCTTAATGGGCGATGGGGACTTATTAAATGGCCAATGGTCAACCCCAAGAACATTCGCGACAAGATCTACATCATCTTGTTCGAGCACGGCAAGTACATGCACTTTTCTGAAATCGCCGCTGCCATTAAGAAGTCTGACTTCCGTCGCAAAGATGTTACTACCCAAGCTATCCACAACGAATTGATCAAGGATAAACGATTTGTGCTGGTAGGGCGGGGGATTTATGCCCTGAAAGAGTGGGGCTACAAGAAGGGCACTGTGGCCGATGTTATCACCGATGTCCTGAAGAAGGCAGGCGAGCCACTGCACCGCGACGAAATCGTCAAACGCGTGTTGAAAGACCGTTACGTCAAAGAAACCACTATCCTATTGAACCTGCAGGGCAAGCCACAGTTCAAACGAACCGCCAAGGCCACCTACACCCTAGCTGAAGGCTAAACATAACTGACGCAGAAGCAAGCCTGTAGAACGCTGTTAGTGAATTTATACAACATATGGCCGAAACACTTAAACATAACGGTTTAGACCTACCGGTTTTTCCATCTGACACCCCAATATGCTTTGATAAGGCTGGGATGCGTGCAGCTGCGACCACCGGCGCAGATCACTTCGTGCGACAGGTTCACCCCTATGGGGCAACCACACCACAAGGCCTCGGCAAGTTACTTTACGAAGCCGACCAGCAATTTGAAGAACTAGCCGAACATGCTGGTGCCCGAGTGGTACCCCATACATATGGCATCTATGAGATGTCTCCAGAGGAGCGCCAGCGTCGGTCAATTGCATACCAGGATCTTCTCCCGGCTGGACACTTACTCGTGGCCGAAGTTGCTGTAGTGCAAGGCTTTCGACGAGAAATAAACCCAATATCAGCGCTTTTAACCAAACGAGCCATCAACACTCACAATATCGTTAAAGAGTTACTAGGCAGGCCGTACCTATACGACATGCACATTCATCAATTCGGTCGAGGCAGAGTCGATGGAATCAGAGCCAAATGGCTGGTAGACATAGAACCTAAGCTCGTCGGTATGCCATAAATTGAAATTCTTAACCGAACATTTTGCGAACACGATAATGGTGGTGGGGTCTAAAGTAAGCACCGGGACTATGAGTGGCAGTAGACCGGACAGCAGCAGTGGGGCAAACAAAAAAATAAATCACAAATTAAATCGGGAAATAATACATAGAAACCAGGCAGTAGAGCACCTCCCGCAACCATAGAGGTTATGTCGCACATTGTATATTTTGCGACATGCATATCTGGTTAAGGAATGATTACTGATACCTCTTCTAACAGGGGAGTTTCTTGGCTTATAGCATTACAAGCTCAGTTTGTCATGCGTGATGCCCTACAGACTCTTTAATAGCCTGTCGCGGCCTTGACTGACTCTAAGGCCCTTATGTGTGCGTTATGCCGCTTTATGCTTGTCCACAGCGTCCACAGTCTGTCCACAGAGTTTTCCACAACAAGATTTGCAATATTTGCTTTTTCCTACTTTTGTTGTCTTTTTAGCTAATGCCCTGCTGTCTCCCGGTTTTCACGAAAATTTGACTTTTCACGTTTTCAATATGCTGAGTATGTTTTTTCTAATCACCAGTCAATTATTAGAATATGAACAATTTACGAACACGGGCAGAGGAGAAGAAGAGAGGTCTTTATTGTTTGACCGAAGTAAGTTCCACCTGCCGGCTACTTATAATAAGCTCGCTCATCGACTCGAACGTCAACATACTCGGCTGGGGTCACCTTCTTCCCTTCTAGATGCTTGTTGAGAGCTAAATAGGTGCCGACTTGCTGCAAGGCATCCCCTGTAGTCGTAAACTTAACGTAATAGGGCTTACCCTCGATAAACACTAAGATTTCACTGGCCCGAGGTGGCAACTCCATACGCGAGACTTTCAAGCCCTTTAGGGCCAATTGGTCGCGAATGGTTTGTATAAATCGAATATCGTGCCCAGTTAGGACCTGACTGCCCGGCTGGATAGCCAGCTGGGCCGAGTCCTTAACCGGAATCAGAGCCAAAGCCCCCAGGTCGGCCACCTGATCAGCATTAATTAGCGCCCTGCCCTGCTCATCAATTACAAATTTGGACGGTCCGCTTTCCAGCAACAGAACTGGCTCGGCCACCTGAACGTAAACAACAGGAGTCCGACTAATGATAGGCAGGACCACTGCTACGTTGGTAATTTCCGAGAATTGTTCTTGGAGGCTACGTTCAATATCGCTGGTATCTAGGGTCAGCTTGTTGCGGGTTAGCACCGACTGCTCCATAAGCTTCTGAGCCGCCTCCTGATACTCACTTTCTGGCCTCAAAATGGCTTTACTAGCGGCATTTTGATCATTAACCATACTTACCCGCGGGCGGGGCGATAGCGTTAGGGCCCACAATACGCTAATCAGTATTAGCAAGCCGGCAATCAGCGTCGGCAGGTGGCGCAAGCGAGCTCTAACAGAGGCGAAAAACGACGGCTTGTCTCGCGATTGGCTGGCGTCGAACTCCGTATCCCGGTTTTGATAATAGGAAAAAACCGCCTTGTTCTTGGAAGGCTGAGCGGCCGTGGTCCGGCGCCCTTCCGGGGCCGATGATTTTTTCTTTCTAAACATAATTCTTTATTTTTGGGTGATCTCTTCAATTATAGCAGTTAAAGCTTGGGCCGCGTCAGGTTTGGCAAGTTTAGCTATATTGCCGGCCAGCTGGCGGCGTTGGTCAGCAGAGCTAAGCAGATCGGCTAAGGACTTCTCAAAAATTGCTCTCAGAGCAGCCTGCTCTTCCAAAACTATCACGGCCGCTTGGTGTTGTTCTAAGTACTCAGCGTTCCTGGTCTGTTGCCCCCCTGTTAGCTGAGGATTAGGTACCAATAAACAGGCTTTGCCCTGCACGGCTAGCTCGGCTATGGTCGTAGCTCCGGCTCGAGCCACCACCAAATCAGCCGCCCCAGTCAAGGCTGCTAGATCGTCGGTAAAAGCTACTTCCCTTACCCGATCTGCAAGGTCTGAGGACAACCCGCTGTAAACCGAGTCCTCAGAACCAGTCTGGTGTAAGATATAAAGCTTAGGGAAACTGGTCAGCAGAGATTCAGCCACAGCCGCCAAAGCCTTGTTCAGGCGTTCGGCCCCCAGGCTACCACCGGTCACAGTCATTACTAAAGCCTCGGCCGGCAATTTCAGGTCTGTCCGAAACTTCTCCTTATCGGCCGAGGAAACGTGCTGGTAGGCCTTATTGAGTGGAATGCCAGTGTACTCAGTCTTAGCTTCCTGATAGGAATAAAACTCGGCTGGCATACCAACGGCGTGGCAATAGGCTCCACCAGCGATTAGGCGATTAGCCAGTCCCGGCACGGTGTCCGAGTCGTGCGTAAAATACGGGATTCGCCGGGCTCGGCAGGCCAACCCCACCGGTACACCGACGAAGCCGCCCTTAATAAACACCACCTCTGGTCGCAAGCCACCCAGCAAGCGAAAACTCTGAAAGAATCCAGCTATGAAGTAAAAGAAGTCACGGAAGTTTTTTAAGTTAGTGCGGATATCAAAGACATGTGATAAAAACGACTCGCCGTGATAGCGCCGAAACTTGCCGGCCCTAATGGTATAAACTTTGTCGATATCTTTAGAAGCCCTAGGCAAATCGTCGAACTTACTGCCCTTCTCGATGACATAGGCTATCTCGGCTTTATGATGGCTCGAGCGTAATTTATGAGCGACGGCCAGAAGGGGTGTAATATGCCCCCCGCTGCCCCCGCCGACCAGAAGAACCTTCATGGCTTGGGACCTTTCCTTTTACTTCTAAGCTTATCCGAAAATTGGTATAGCGACTAACGGCGAAAACCAGCCCGACGGCCGCGCCCACAAACAGTAGGCTGGTACCGCCGTAACTGATAAACGGCAAAGTGATCCCCTTCAGTGGCAACAGCCCGACCATGGCACCAATATTAATGATGGCCTGGGTCGATAGCCAAGCCAGCACACCGGCCACCAGCAACCGCATGTAATCATCAGGAGACCGCTCGAATATCTTCATGATCCTGGCGAACAGGGCCACAAACAAGCCTATCAGGAACGCCGAGCCCAGAAAGCCAAACTTTTCAGCATAAATGGCAAAAATCGAGTCATTGGCCGCCTCTGGCAAGTAACCGTAAGCTTGGACGCTACGGGCCAGTCCCAGCCCAAACATGCCGCCGGAACCAACAGCAATCAGCGCCTGGCAAGACTGGTAACCGGCCCCTTGGCAATCAGCTGTCGGATTCAAAAAAGTCTCGACCCGCGACCGTCGGTAAGCACTGGTGGAAATCGCCATGAACACCCCGATCAGCACCACCGCCCCAACTAGTAAAACCTTTTTCATCGGCATACCGGCCACGAAAACCATAGCTGACATAATCGACACCATGACGGCGGCCGAGCCCAGGTCACTCTGTAAAACTGCTACCAGTACCCCGATAATGGCCAGAGCCATCAATAACGGCTTCAAAGTCTTATTCCAGTCCTGAAGTGTTCCTTCTTGAATGCGGTTTGCCAAAAAGCCAGCCAGCCAAATAACCAAGGCAAATTTGATCAGCTCGGCCACCTGAAAGGAAAAGCCGGCTACCTGAACCCAGCGATAAGCGCCGTTGACCTGTTCCCCCAGTAGACGTACCAGCACCGAGGCCACCACTGCCGAGATTATCAGGGGTTTTTCAGCCTTACGCCAGGCCGATGGACGAATATTGCCGACTACAATAAAAGCCGCCACCCCTAAGGCAATGGCAATTAACTGTTTGGACACGTAATAATTGTCGCTGACGTTATTTGAGGCCGCTAGAGCCGGGCTTATGGCAAAAACCGTAATTAGCCCGATTACCATAAGAATCACGCTTAGAAGCGGCAATATGTAGTCAGGACGGTGCCGCCTGGCCTGGACTTGGCCTCGCTGTCGATTGTCGGCTCGGCTAACTACCGGGCTGACTGGGCTCATAGATACCTGCCCAGGACAAACAGGGCGATACCCATTACCCCGGCGACTTGTCCCAAAATCCAAAAACGCATGGTTACTTTAGTCTCTGGCCATCCTATAGCTTCAAAGTGGTGATGGAGCGGTGAAATCTTGAAAATCTTCTTGCCATGGCGCAGTTTTTTAGAAGTAATCTGTAGAATCACCGATCCTGTCTCAGCTACAAAGACAATGCCAATAATCGGCAATAGCCAGACTGTGTCGGTAATCATGGCCACCACGCCCAGAGCCACCCCCAGAGACGTAGCCCCGACATCGCCCATAAAGAACCGGGCTGGGTAAACATTGAACCAGGTATAGGCCAGCAAAGCCCCAACAATTGATAGACAAAAGCCCGAAACGCCGTAGCGCCCCTCTATAAAAGCAATAACCGCATAAGCTCCGAAAGCAATGGCCGTCAGACCGCCAGCCAAACCATCTAATCCATCGGTGATATTAACAGCGTTGGCCGTAGCTACTACTACCAGCACAAACAGGGGTACAATCAGCCAACCCAAGGCCCACTCGCCGCCCCCAGGCAGACTGACACTAGTGACATCCAACTTGGTGAAGAAATAGAGTCCACCAATCAAAGCTACTGCTGTGGTCATTAGCAATTTCAGTTTTGAGGACAAGCCTGCTACACCGAAGTCCGGCCCCTTCACATTGACGAAATCATCAATCAAGCCAATGACACCAGCCCCAACGAAGGCCGCCAGCGGCAACCAGGTCTGATCGCGGCTAAGGTTCAATAACAGGGTCACTACGGTCACACTGACTAGGAAAATCATGCCAGCCATGGTCGGAATGTGCCGGTCGTGCTTTTTAGCGTGGAGCTTGGTGAAAACTGTGGCTACAGCCCCAGTTACAGTTTTGGTACGAGGTTTTTTCCACCACTCGTATTTGAAGGCAAAGTGAGTATATACAGGGGTCAACAGCATGCTTAAGATAAAGGTAACAACGCCCAAGCCCAAGATTCGAGTTAATGTGTCGGTCTCGATTACCAGATTTATAGTTTCGTTCATACTTGGTCATTATTATACCCCAACCGATAGCTCTTTGTCGTCAAAAGCAGGTATGCCGGTAGTTGCCCAGGAGCTTGCCGTACTCAAGGTATTAGTTAGCGATGCTCGTTTTTGAAATGTCCAACACGGAAACAATAAGATTATATTCTTGCTTGATGTTTCGGCGATTACCAAAGTAGGCTTCATCACCGAAGCCAGTGTCTCCTACCCCGATGTAATCATAATTTCGAAGCTCTTTAAACTCTTCTACGCAAGCCAAAACTCCTTGTTGACGTTCATTAGATACACATAAGTAATCGGGGCTGTCGCTGGCCGGGTTGTGTTCAATTTCTACTTTTGACCAACCTGCCGTGGCAAGCTTTTCTCGTATGTTTAGAGACTCTGTGCTGTTAACCTGATAATAGTTAGACACTTCTGGGTATAAATATACGTAGTAATTCCCTTTTTTATACAGCGTTGAACGATGACCAATTGCCTGCTGGTCGACAAGCCCTTCTATATTAAGGTCGATTGCAATAGAATCTAGCACCTTCATAATAGTGCTTGTTTGTTGTCGATCCTTTTCTTGAAGTTTGCGAGTGTTTATATAGCCGAAGATCCCATAGCCTACGATGATTATCACGGTAATCCCTACAAGAGCAAGAAGCAACTTACGCATAGCTAGCATGAACCAATGATAACATGAGAAGATTTTTCATATATATATATGGCTATTCGGGTGTGCCTGAACAACACGGGCCGATTGTAGTTACTGGCTCTTTGGCGACACCGCAAAGTTATTTATTAGCATTTGTGAAGCTGCCGTAAAGATTGGCCCGGCGGCCCTAGAACCGGCATAGCCAGGGATACCTGGCTCATTAACCCGAATAATGATCACATACTCAATCTTGTCGCCACCGACAAAGCCCATGAACATGCCGTTATATTTGTCTTCGTAGTAGCCGCCATTAGGATTGGAAATCTGAGCCGTACCGGTTTTACCACCGATACTGTAGTTGGCCGGCACGCTCTTCATGCCGTAAACGGTGTGGTTGGCCTGAACAACCTGTTGCATAAAGTCTTTGATGGTAGCCGAGGTGGCTGGTGATACCACATCTTTTCGAACCACTTCCGGCTGATTCACCACTTCCTCGCCATTAGGCAGAATAACCTTGTCTACCAGGTATGGTTTGTAGTAGGTGCCACCGTTAATGATCGAGGATATAGCCGCACCCAACTGCAAAGGCGTGGCCGACATACCCTGCCCGAAGGCCGAGTTGGCATACTGAATATTTAGACCAAACCCCTCGGTGGGATGTGGGATAGTCCCGGCTTGTTCATAGCCCTGCTCGATTCCCGTTGGCTGGCCCAAACGGTAATGATTAGTCATGTAGTCATACCAGGTATTTCGAGCCTTCTCATTGATTTGACCGCCCCCCATTTGCATCAACAACCAAGTAGCCCCAGTGTTAAGCGACATTTTCAAGATATCGGCTACTGTCCTGGTGCCCGAGCCTCGAACTTCCTCGACGTTAGTTATCTCCTTGGTATCAACTGTAAATTTGCCTGGGTCAAAATAACTTTGATTAGCTTGGACCGCCCCGCTATTAAGAGCGGCGGCCGTCGTCAGAGGCTTCATGACCGAGCCAATTTCCAAGGGACTACTAACGGCCGCGTTACTAAAGACGGCGGCGTCCTCTTGCTTAAAGAACTCCGCCGGATTATAGGTCGGATAATTAGCCATAGCCTTAATCGCCCCACTGTTAGGATCCATAATCAGAGCACTGCCAGACTTAGACTTCGCCTTGTCCAGCCCCTCTTTCAAAATGGTCTCTAACTGCCGCTGCATCGGCACATCAATGGTCAGGACAATTTGCTGTCCAGCCACCGGGTCAATTACTACGTTATCGCTATTGGCAGCCAACGGCACGCCTTTAGCATCTGTCACAGCTTTCAGCTGGCCCGGCTTCCCTTTAAGGTCGTCGTTAAGAAACTGTTCCACACCGTACTTGCCGGCACCTTCATCATTAACAAAGCCCAGGACCTGAGCGGCCAGTGACCCCTGGGGATAGACCCGAACCGGCTCGCTCTTAGTGCCGACGCCTTTTAGCTCTAGTTCAGCTACAGCCTCCTGTTGCTGGCGAGTCAGCTTCTTAGCCAAAATCGAATACCGAGTATCAGCTCGCATCAACTTCTCATAAGTCACCTGGTCGCCACCTATCACCTTTTGAATCTTGGCGGCTGCATCCTCTGGATTACGGATAAACTTAGGATCAGCAAACAAGGTGAAGCGCTCTTCGTTCAGCACCAGCGGCACCGTCTTGTCGCCATCATGGGCCGAGATAGTCCCCCGTTCCGGCGCTACTTCATACTCTTTGTATTGGCCGGCTAGGGCCGTGTCCCGGTAATAACTATGTCGAATGACCTGCAGATAAAACAGCCGAACCAAAATCAGCACAAATATAAAAAGTAGAATCGCGTACATTATCCGGGCACGCGTTAAAATATGTGCTGGTTTTTCTGACTGGGCTGGGGGCATACTTCTATTCTACTGGTTTATAGTGGCAGTTGGCGCTGTACTAACTAAAGTCTTAGCCGGATCACTGTTTTGGACGCGGTCTAGGGCTTGAAGTCGGGCCGAAGCCACTTCGAGTTCGGCATGCTCTTGACGTAACTCAGTCTGTTGCTCATTCAGAGCGTTAATCTTGTAGCCATAACTATTCGTTTTAGTTACTTGGGTCAGATACAACAGACCGAGCAAGCAGGCCAGCACAATTAGAATAATGGTGTTACTAACTGGGCCGATGCCCTTCTTGCCCTGTCGAAAGCTGGTGGTATTTTGATTGCGTTGTCCAAACCGCTGTTGGCGGCCGACGGAAATGCTGGAGGAGTATGTCATTTGTTAATATCTACCTTTTTGTTTTTGTTTTGGTGGTGCGAGCCTGCAAAAGGCTCGCACCTGTTACCAGTCAAAGTCTATAAGACTCGGACCCGAACTTTGTATGTTCTGGAGCTACTTTTTACCTGTATTGGCATATTTTGGCGCCCCTTTCGTTTTTATTTTGACTGCGGCTCGTAAGTTTGCACTACGCGCTCGCGGATTGAAAACTAATTCTTCACGGCTGGCCTGCACTGGCTTCTTGGTCAGAAGACGGAGTTCGGCATCGTACCGAGCCCCACTGTGTTCTGCCAGAAACTGCTTGACGATCCGGTCTTCTAAGCTATGAAAGCTTACAACCGCTAATCGCCCGCCTGGCTTTAATAGTTCAAGCCATACTGGCAAGGCTGCTTTGACCTGCTCAAGCTCATCATTAACTGCTATGCGCAGTGCCTGAAAAGTCTTGGTGGCCGGATGAGCCTTTTGCCACTTAGCCCTAACCGCTCGTTCCACTACAGATGCTAATTCGGTAGTGGAAGTAATTGGTCGAGCCGCAATAATCTCCTGAGCAATTCGACGAGCCTTGTACTCTTCGCCGTAATCCTTCAAAATTCGGATCAGCTCAGTTTCGGAGTATTCGTTGACAATGGTCTCAGCTGTCAGCGTTTGGGATGAATCCATGCGCATGTCCAGTGGGCCGTCATGTTTAAACGAAAAGCCGCGATTGGTATTGTCAAGGTGCGGTGAACTGACCCCTAAGTCAGCCACGATGATATCGAACTGTCGGCCTTGCCGATCTAGTGCCCGCGAGGCCTCCAGAAACGAATCCTGGACGATCTGCACGTCTCGGCCCTTGAAGGTTGCTTGCAACTCTTTGACAGCCTGCCCGTCTCGATCGACGAGTACACTGCCACTATCTTGTAAGGTGCGTTCCAGAATGGCTGATGCGTGCCCACCGTACCCGGCGGTGGCGTCTAGGAGAGTTTCCCCTGCCTTAGGCCCGACCAGGTTAAGCACTTGGCTTAGCAATACTGGAATATGTTTTTGGTTTTGGTGATCTTCTTTTTTCATTTTTGTTTTTGTTTTAAAGTCACCTAATCAGTAGCCAACAGTTTTGTTTTTGCAAATGTTTTTGTTTTTGTTTCAAAAATTTTGTGAACAGAAGTAATTTGACTGGTTTTTGATTTCTCAAAGACCGTATGTCGAAAGGCTTCTTGAAAACTTTTGTTTGAGAGACTTTGTGTGAGGTGGAGTTTTGGGAGGTGTTTTATCTAAGGTGCGAGGTTTTTTAAAGTGGTTTGTCCTAAAGTCCACTTGTTGACTACCGAATAGCTAACCTTAAAATTTTGGTTTTTCTGATCTATTCGTATTTGTTAAAGAGCTCTAAATAAAACTACTTAGCGCTAATGCGCCAGTACTTGCCTGCCCTGACAGCCACAACCGCTCGGTCGATGCCAGCAAAGTCCAGCAGATGCTGTTCAAAGCTAACCCTTCCCTGTTTGCGGTCCGGTTCGGTCTCGGACTTGCCTTGTCGGAATTGAACGTTTAGATCGGCCGTCTTTTCGTCAAGGATATTTCCCTGAAGTTGCGGCTCAACCAGCTCGTCCCAAATGGCCTTCGGATACATATGCAGATAGTTTTTGAATCCGCGAGTAATGACTACCCCGCTGGCAAACTCATCACGAAGTTCGGTCGGTATGGTTAACCGCCGCTTATCGTCTAGTCTCCTTGCGAAATAGTCCACCGATGCCATTCTTAGCATTCCTTCTTGTTTTATATGTTCTAGTGGTTTTTTGTTTTTTGACCTTCGCGATTTATTCGCTGCTGGCTGTAAGGTGGATTAACCCACGTTTACCCACTGATCATCAGCATACTACCCACGCTTACCCACAAGCAAGTACTTTACTCTAGTTTCTTCCATACTTATCCACAGTTTTGACAAATTACAAAACCCCAACGCTACATATAGTGTGCTGGGGCTGTGGACAAACGCTATTGTCGATTTTAGCCAGCTTGGCTGGTGTCAGATTGGTCTGCCGGAACGATCAGTCGATCGCCAGGGTGAAGGCCGTCGTTAATCTCAGCGTGATTCATGTTTGTTATCTGATCAACAAGAGGTCGAGGATCGCCTTCGGTACGAGAAGCGGCAATATCCCAAACCGTTCCATCTGGGCCAACAATCACTGTCTCAGTGTCACTAGAGTCCGAAGTCTGCTGTCCAGTAGTAGCTAGATAATTGTCAACTGCTTGCATGTATCTATCGGAGCTAGCGAAAGCCGGTGCCACCCGGTCAGGGCCAGAAGTATCGGTTTGACTAGCACCGGCAAACGGATTAGAGAACACTTCACGACTAACCTCAACTACGTGAGGCGCCACAGCTGACATCATTGCCACCGCACCTGTAACGACAGCCAGGGCTCTCAAACGATTTCGGCCGATTTGTTTACGAACCTCAGGACTGCGCCGAGCATCACGCGCCAGCATACTGCCAGCCATGCTGAATACGGCCTCTTTCGGAGAGCTAACCCGCCCACTGGCTGGTGCTGTAGAATGAGCCGGTTTCACTCGCAAGGTATGCGAATGGTCAACCACAGAGTCCCTCGGACCCATAGCCTCAAGAGCTTCTCGGAGCGGTGTATGACGCGGGTCAGCTGGGAGTTTTTTTGTATCTTTCATCTGTTATATAATAGCAAACTTAAGCGTATCTGTCAAGTTACTACTCTACTTAGTTTTATGGCGGGTTTTAATTTCGTTGGCAAACCACTTGGCGCTGGGCCGGAGCTCGCGCTTCATACCCTGCTGACGGTTAACGCTAATTAAGCCGAATTTTGGCCACCAACCGTAAGCCCACTCGAAGTTGTCCAGCAAACTCCAGTGGAAATAGCCAGTCACTTGGACGCCCTCAGACAAAGCCTTTTCCATAGCTATAATCGTCTCCTCCAGCCACCACTGACGATACTGGTCCTGTTCGTCGGCAACGCCGTTTTCGGTGACAATAATCGGCTTACGGTAATGAGCCCACGTTCGGACTAACAAGGGGTATAGCCCCTCGGGCTCCATATACCAGCCCAGATCGTTAACCGGCACCTGGGGATTATCGCGGCGAAAACCTTTGTAGTAGTCGGTGAAATAGTAATTAAAGCCGACGAAGTCCTGCTGGCGGCGGATGCGGTTTAGAAACCACCAATTCCAGCCATAGCGCATCCAACGCGTAGACAGACTATCCACGAAGTTGTGCGGTCGTTTGGCCTGAATGTTAGCCAATTGGGTGGCTACACCAACCATGAGGGATTTATTGCGATACTTCAAAATTCGGTAAGCCCGCTTATGCGCCTTCACCAGATTCAAGTAAACCCAGCCGGCTTTCAACCAATTGTGCTCCTGCGGCGGCCACAGAGCGTTGCCGTAGCCGAAACTGGCGTAAACATTGGGCTCGTTTAAGGTGATGATATAGGTCAAGTCGTCAGCATATTCGTCGGCGATTTTCTGGACAAAGGCCTCGAAATACTTCAAGTTCTCACGCTTAGAAAAGCCCCCCTTGTCAGTAAACCAGGTCGGCATAGTCCAGTGCCAGATGTTTAGGAATGGCTCTAGGCCTTTGCGACGCAACTCCTTGATGTAGTCGCGGTAGTGCTGAATTTCTTTTTCGTCCCACTTTCCCTGACTGGGTTCAAGTCGAGCCCACTCGATGCCAAACCTGAAGGCATTCAGATTTAACTTCTTGGCCAGAGTGAAATCCTCTTCGTAACCCTGGTAATGGCCAACACCCTTCCCCGAAACATAATTGTCCGGCGTCTCAGCCCGCTTCTTAATATCTTCCCAGCCTGGCAACCAACCCAGCCGACTCTCAGCCGTCTCGGCCAACTCTTTGGCATGCTCTAATTCCCAGACTGACCACTGGTTGTGATTACCACCCTCTACCTGGTGCGAAGCCGTGCTGGCTCCCCAAAAAAAATTCGGTGGGAACTGGTTCTTGTATTTATCCATGCTTATGCTAATTGTATCACTTTACTTTTTGACGTAGGCCAATTTGCAACCCAGGACATCAGCCACCTTGGCCAGCGTGTTATAGGTCGGATTGCCTTTACCGCTCTCAAGTCGTGTTATCACTTCGCGACTCAGCCCAGTTTGTTCGGCTAATTGAGCTTGGGTCATTTTCTTTGCCAACCGAGCCTCGAAAATCATCGTAGACAAGTTTAGTCGCTGCCACCGCTTTTCTTCTTCTTTAGCTTCTTGGTCTTCGACAGCATCCCATTCAGCCATCATATCTTTGGCTACTTGACTCCAATCTGTTTCGAGGTATCCGTCGCCCATAATCGTAATGTAGCATATATGCTACATTGAATAATTAACTACTCCTTAACCTCGCTACTTGGCGGCCATGTAGTGAGCCTTGTCGGCCGGATGGAGTTTTTCTAAGGAGTAGCGCAACATGGTCCGAGGCATGACCGCAGCATATTGGTCCAGAAAGTCCTTCAGTCGGAGTTCATCCCTCTTACCAGCCTCCCGTAGCATCCAGCCTGTGGCTTTGTGGATTAGGTCTTGGTCATCTCGCAACAATTTCTCAGCTAGTTCAAAGGTGTCGTCCACTTGCCCGTCTGCAATGAAACGACTGGTGCTAATAATGGCAATCCGTCGCTCCCACATGACCTTGGATTTCACTAGTTTATAGAGCTGGTCACGGGGCTTATCTAATAAATAACCGCCGACCACGTGGCCACAACTAATGTCGATGATGTCCCAATTGTTTATGCGGTCACTGCGCCGCAGATACAATTGGTAAAGGTCTTCTTTCTCGGAATCATCTTTGGCCCGCTTGGCTCGCTCGGTCATGATAATCACGGCACAAAGACGATGCTCGTGAATCGGGCTATCCAGTAGTTTCTCGATTTCTAGTAGAGGCAAATCACGATATTTCTTAGCAATTACTCTGGTTTGTGGCACCCTAAGGCCAATAAACACATCGCCTTCGCCATACTGCCCCTTGCCTGTCTTAAAGAACCGTTGCAAAAAGGCGGCATCGGCCGGATTCTCTAGGGCATTCAACTCATCAGCAATATCTTTTGCCGTCATCGCTTACCGATATTCAGGATTGGCGAAGTCGAAGCGCGCCCCGGCATCCCACTCTGACCGCTGGTTGCCATGAGCTGGAATACCCCCGGCGTCTTTCAACAACCGGGCCATGTGTATCAAATTCCAGGTCATAAAAGTGGTGTTGCGGTTGGTGAAGTCATTGTTAACTCCGACAATAGTGCCATCGTCGGCTTTATCGCCGTAACTAGCCCCTGGGCCGGCCTCGCCTATCCACCCAGCATCGGCCTGGGGTGGGATGGTGTAGCCCAAATGCTGCAAACTGTACAGAATGTTCATAGCGCAGTGCTTGATACCATCCTCGTTACCAGTAATCAAACAGCCGCCGACTCGGCCATAATAGGCATATTGGCCTTGCTTATTAAGCTCACCCGAATGGCCGTACAGCCGCTCAATCACCTTTTTCATCTCCGAGGAGTTGTCACCCAACCAAATTGGTCCAGCCAACACTAAAATGTCGGCGTCCATAACCTGCTTGAGAATCGGTGGCCAATCGTCCTTCGAAGCCCCCTGCTTAGTCATGTCATCGTAAACCCCGGGCGCAATGTCGTGGTCTACAGCCCTGATCAAAGTCGTCCTAACCCCGTGTTTCTCCATAATGTCGCGGCTAACCTGGATCAACAGGTCGGTATGACTCTTAGCCGGACTGGGCTTCAGGGTGGCGTTAATGAACACCGCTTTCAAATCGTCGAACTTGGCTTTACTCACAAAAATACCCTCCGTTACTTGGAGGGTATTATACGCTACTTGAATCGCAGCCGTTTATTTTTGCGGAGCCTCAGGATTGGGCTCGCCAAAATTACCGTCGCTGGTTGGAACGCGAGGGTTTTCAAGCTTGATGCCACCTGGCAAAGCTGATTTTGCCTTCTTAGTTGGTGTAGTTGGCTCGGCCACTGGCTTGTCGCCAACATCAACCGCAACCTTATCAGAATGTTCTGGGAATTCCACGGGGCCAGCCAATGCACCAGCCGTAGCACCAACCACAACTGCAGCGGCTAGAGCGGCTTTACGCAGACGGCCCGGAGCCTTATCTCCCCGATCTTTATCAGATGTTTCTAGCTTCGGAGTCGGATCTGGTGCAGTGCCTTCCACACGATATTTATTAGGCTTTGGGGGCTTTACTCGCTCAGGCACTAAGACACCTGGCACAGCCGTCACGACTTCACCACCGTTGATTGGCGGAACTTCAGTACCGCCTTCAGGAGGCACGGTAACTGGCGGGATCACTGTGGGCGCATCGTCATAGGCCACATCTGGCGTAAAACCTACGGCACCATCAGCAAAGCTGGTAGCTTCTTGGACTTGTGGCCCGTTAAGTAGTTGGTTTGGTAGTTCGGCTGGTTTTAGTTCTGCTTGTCCTTGCATTGTTTTTCTCTTTGTTTATGTTTTATGTTAATACAATACTATATTAGCATAAGCTTTGTTAGTTTGCAAGCTTATTTCCTAAGAACTCTATGTTAGGACTGTGCGAACAATGTAGTCGCGCCGAGCCTTAAGGGTAGCCTTCAGCTGGTCGCGGTCGGCCTTGGGCCTTCGGATGCTATCAACCATCTGGTCTATAGCTGCATCGGTCATCTTGGTTCGTAAGTCTTGGGCCTGAGCTCTTACCTCTTCATCTGTCAGCCCTGGATACTTCTGGCGCATGCCTAGGCCGAGCCGCTCATCATTATCGCCCACCCGCAACTCCAGGACTTCATCATTCCAAACATCGCCCGACTTGCGCTGGCCCTGAGCCCGCAAGTCCAGGGCACCGCCGTTGTCGGCTCGGTAAACAATACCGTCAACTTCTAGGGTGTTGCCTGCGTTATAAACCACATCCCAGTTGGCAAGCCAGGCATCAACCACAAATCCACCATTAAGGGTTGTCACCTCTCGAGAAGGTGGACTATCAGTGGTTTCGTCCACCCACTCCGAATCGTGTCCAATACGTCCCTCGACCGTCACCATCCGAGTTCGTGGTGTAGTGACACCCATTCGCTCATAAATAGTATCGGCTAAGTACTCCGTCCAGATGTGGTCGGTTGTGCTGACTGCCACCTCTCCCTCATCTACCTGGGCAGTTCGGAGGCCACCAAACTTAATATAGTGTTTCTGTGGTCGACCAGTCTCGGTTGGTAGAAGATAGACTGAACCCTCGTTGCTGCCAAGCTGCTCGTCTGTACGTAGGGTACTATCAATGGTTGTTGGCACCTGGATAACCATATTTCGGTCGCCGTACACTGCATCGAACTCAGCCGGGGTTACAAGCAAGTTACCATCCAAATCGTAAATTGGTATATATACACCGTTCTGGATGGTGGCTTCCAGAGCACTATTAATCGTGTGCTCGTTGGCATCTCGCAGTATAACCCCAGTTATTTCCGTAGACGGTATGCCACCTAGAATTAATCCATGGCGATTAACTCTATCTGAACTGGTTGGATTGCTGGTCTGTCCGGCCATCCAGCTATTGTCATCTCGGGCATACACCAATATGACTCCGTCTGATCCGCCATAGCTATAACCAGCGCCGGTAATTGTTTCCTCTACCTGGCTTCGTGTGTCTGGGCCATATTGGATAATTGAAACATCGACATTAAATGGAAAGGCGTCTTCTTTTGATGCAACCGATCTAGACTCGCCTGCAAAGTTACCGTCCTGAAGCACCATTAGCAAAGCGTCAAGTGGTGCACCGTGAATGAAGTCGCCTTCAGTAAATACCGGCGTGTCCCCGTGTACCCTCTCTCGATTGCGGTGCGAAGCCACCATTTTCTGAGCCGGATCTCGGCTTCGGCGCAAAGTCTCGGAAATCATATAGCCATATATTTGCTTACGAACCTCGGGATTAAACTGTTGAAAAGTAAACGAGTCGACTTCCATAATTTGGTCACCAAGCTCAGCAATGGCCTCCGGCGTCAAAAGTGCTTTTCTTTCGGCCTCGGTCATGTCGGCGATGTCTTTAACACTAAAGCCCTCAACAGCATCTAAGAAGCCGTTACCATTTCTGAGTTGATCAGGCTTTAGGCGAATCTTTGGCAAGAACTTGATGGTGTGATTATTCTGGCTATGTTCAACTTTTAGGCCGTGGACGACTTCTGAGATAGAATAAATATTCTTCCAGTATTCGCGCGGATGACTAAATATGGCCGAAACTTCAGCTACCTTGGCGTTGAATTCTTCAACCAAGCCAACAGTTACCAACATATCGATAATCCGGTCTGCAATAACTTGGTTGGCCACCAACATACCTAAGTCCTCGCTTTTAAGTACGGCTTCGGCAAAGGCTGGTGCTTCATCTGGATGCTCAATGGCTATTCTAAAACCAAGCTTAGTAAACCGCGGGTCCTCTAGCATTTGTACAAATGACGGATTGTCAAAAGCTTCTAGAGCAGCTTGGATAGTTTCAGCATTTTTATCAGATAGTTGCTTAAGTACGTTGGCCCTCTGGGACTCATCGTCGATCAGTAACTTGATAGCCTCGTGCTCGAATAGACTAATCAAGGCCTTTGTCTTTTCCGGCCTATGTTTGTCGTACATAACATATCTATAGATATCCGGATTTTCCAAAAGCGTTTCTACTACCCTTGGACTCGACAACAGCTCAACGTTTTTCAGCAAATGGTAGGGTGTCATCACAAAGTCATGACTGACCAATTTTCGGGTTTCCGGATTGGAAAGCAGATCTGCAAGAACTGGATTAGTCAAAACAGCCACAGCGAAATCATCTTTTGATCCGTGGTACGAGGCCTCTTCAATCATACGAAGCATGTCGGGATCGGCCATCATGTCTTCCAGGCTATCGGCATTAGCCAGAACTCTGTCAGCGTAAGCCTCCGGATCGTACTTGGAGAACACTGTATTCTGATGCAGAAATATAGAGCTAACGTTAGGGTGGTCATTAAGCTCCGCAATACGCTCAATCAGCTGCTGACGACGAGCTTCAATGTCTTGGCCTATATCAGCCAGCACCTCGCCAGTGTCAAACGGCTCGTGCCTGCCCCTGTCTTGTATTCTTCGGGCAGCATTTGTTATAGCGCCGTATCCATCGTCCGATATCTCTCCATCTCGCACCGTAAGCAGCTGTTGAGCTAGTCGCTTATCACCCCGGGACCATAATGACACTATTAATTCATCGGCAAAATAAGAAGCTTCGAATCGGTTTTCTCCACCTACCATTCGCTTTTGCCGGATAAGGCGTAGTAAATCATCGTACTTGCCTTCCCTAAATCCTGGATCAATGTCAATCATTGCCAGCAGGCTTTCTCGGTCGACGTCTATACTACCAAACGTGCTGTGCCAGCGCTCGGGAACCAAAACCGCTCGACTGATGGCCTCTTGCTTGTCCTGGTCTGTTTCCAGATCCAGGGACTTAGCTACAGCGGCTTTCTCAGGTACTGGCAACTTTTCCATCTGAGCTTGCCATTCCTCTGGCGCTAGTGACGTCCTTGCCCCTTCGTTGTCAAAATCAATTTTCTGACCAATTGCCACCTGTAGAAGACCTCGGTGCTCAGCGATAGTTGCCTCAACTGGATAATACTGTTTGCTAATTATGCCCATGTCTTCATCATCCTTGATCGTAACCAGCCCACGGCTAGCCACCTGGGCATTAACAAGCTCCTCAGCCAAGCCGTTACCAACGGCAGCTTCGACTACCCTATCAACTTCGTCTGGCTTCAATCTGGAATCGTCGTATTCACTGTTTCCTGCCGCAATACTAATGACCACCAGTAGATCTTCGGCACTACGTTGGGCTGTCTCGGCGTCATTGGCCTTCTTGGCTTCAACCGCTCTTTCACTTAAAATAGTGGCTGCTCTCAGCCAGACCGCTCCAGCCGGTGGCTCCTCAGTTGTCTGGTTTTCAGATGCAACCTGCTCATGGGCAACCAGAGTCACTTCAGCCAACCGGGCCATATGACCCTGAACTCGTTCGCTGTCACCAACAAACTCAGGGGTAAAACCATCCTGCCTTCTCTCCTGAGGATTTTCGATATGCTCCAGCGCTGCCAAGTTAGTTTGCAGGTGTTCTTGAACTGCCTGATGGCCAATCTGATCAATCTGCTGTTGAACCTCGGGCGGTATACTAGTGCCGGCTTCTTGGGTTTCCATGTTTATTTTCTTGCCACCGCTGATGCAGTGTTATGTATCTATTATGCTCTGTGGTTCACTAAAAAGCTAGCGTTTTGATTTGGGTCGGCGCTTGAAGTCTTTGTAGGCCAACTCGCGACGGAGCTCGTCGATACGGATGATGTACTTCTCGTAAGGCTTCAATAGACTCGAGTAATAGCGGTTGGGCGTCATGATGTGCTTCAAGCGGTCCTTGCTGGCCAGGTACTCGGCCAAGCAGTAGAAGTCACCGTCGCCGGACACGATGATGGCTTTGGAATAATTGGGCATTTCTTTCATGGCGTACAGCACCAGCTCGGCGTCGACATTGCCCTTGACCGGCGGATGCGGGGTGTCTTTCTTCTTGTCGCCGGAATCGGCTTTACCGTCTTTGGCTTTTTCGTCCTCTTTATGGGTGACGCTGACCGTCGGCTTCAGGACAATCGAGTAGCCCATGTCGTGCAAGCCTTCGTACATCTGAGCATTCTCCTGGATATAGCCGATGAACAGAAAAGCTCGAGTGACACCATACTCAGTCTTCAGGTACTCGTGCAGTTTCTTCCAATCCATTTTCCAGCCAACTTTTTGAGTGCCCAGGTTCAAGTTCTGGCTGTCGACGAAGGCATAGACCCCCTTAGGCTTATGTTCGGGTTTCTTTCTAAAAGGTCTCATGCTTGCTCCTATAATAGCAGACTACTGCTCGCCAGCAGACTGCAGAGCCAATAAGCCCCGCGCCACCATCAGACCGTGGTCCGCTTCAAAATCTTTTACAAATTCCACTGGATAACACTCAGCGGGCACCGGCACTCCGGCCGGCAGAATATTCTTTACGACGCGTCCAACATACTTATCTACGGTGTGCTGAGAGATAATGTGAGGTTGGATACTTAGGTGTACGACATGACCGCCCCGAGCCTCTGGACTTGGTGGAGCAATCACCCGGACGTAGTCGGGATGAAGATTGCTGCCGATAATCTTGGTCCGCCAGTCCTCGTCATCGACTAGTGTAATTTGCCGTCGCCAAAAACCATGGGCTCGAACCAGCCCAGTTGGAAGCTTACTCCAAGCAACATAAAGTTCCTGTCGGATATCTTTTATGGGGCTATTGTCATCGATGCCGTTCGGCCAGGCTACAACTTCTGGACTAGCAACTTTGGTGGGCATAACTAGGCCTCCAGTTTTTTAATCAAATCGGTGATTTTGACTCGCTCTTGCGTGGTTGTGTCCCTGTCGCGGACTGTTACGGTGTCATCTTCCAGGGTATCGAAGTCGATAGTCACGCACTTGGGCGTACCGATCTCATCCTGCCGGCGATATCTTTTACCAATGTTGCCGTTGTCGTCCCACATGACGTTGCCAAATTCTGCCTTCAGAGTTTTGTAAACTTCCTGAGCCTTTTTTACCAACTCTGGCTTATTCTTTAGCAGCGGCGACACCGCTACTTTGACTGGGGCCAGATCAGCTGGCAACTTCAAGTAAACACGCTTATCGCCTTCTACCTCGTCTTCGGTGTAGGCACTGGCCAGGACGGCCACGATGGCTCGCTCGACGCCAAAGCTTGGCTCAATTACATGCGGAATAAAGGCCTCGCCGCCTTCTTTCGGCCGGTACTCAACGCTTTTGCCGGAGTTGTCTTGGATGTTCTTTAAGTCAAAGTCGGTGCGGTAAGCCAGGCCCAACAACTCGTCACGCTTGTGCGGGAAATCGAATTCAAAATCGATGGTCCGCTTGCTGTAATGGGCCCGATCCTCGTCTGGCACCTCTAGCTGATGTACCGAACTGGCTGGCAGACCAAGTTCCCTAAGGAAGGCTTCGATGTCGCTAACCCATTTCTCGAATTCCTTTTCCCAACCCTTAGGATCTATAAAATACTCGATTTCCATTTGCTCGAATTCGCGCGATCTGAAAACAAAATCGCGCGGACTAATCTCGTTGCGAAAGGCCTTACCAATCTGAGCAATACCAAACGGCAAGTCCGGATAAAAACTGTCCACCACGTTCTTGAAATTGGTAAATATTCCCTGAGCCGTCTCTGGTCGCAGATAGCTAATAGAGCTGTCATCTTCAGTCGGACCGACAGTCGTTTTGAACATCATGTTGAATTCACGAGCCTCACTAAAAGTGCCGGTTTTGCCACAATTTGGGCACTTATCCCCTTCTAGGTGGTCGGCTCGGAATCTACCTTTGCAGTTTGAACATTCTACTAAGGGATCACTGAATGTGTCGACGTGGCCACTGGCTTGCCAAACCTTGGGGTTCATCAAAATCGCCGCGTCTACGCCGTACATATCGTCGCGGTCTTCAACAAAAGTTTTCCACCACAGGTTTTGAATGTTGCGCTTCAAAGCCACACCCAGTGGACCGTAGTCCCAGGTGCCAGCCAGACCGCCGTAAATCTCTGAGCCCTGGTAAATAAAGCCGCGGCGCTTACACAGCGAAACTAGCTCATCCATTGATACTTGCTTGCTCATCTTAAGCACTATTGTAACAGATTGAAGGCAGTGGCGTTATTATTTGCTGGCGCTAGCCGGGATTGGCTTTTGAAAAGCTAATTCACGTGGCAAGGCCTCAACCACCCAGCGGCCGCCCCTGAGGCCATTGGATGGATACGGTGGTGTAGCCATCACCAATTTAAAGCCGAATTGATCAAGAAGCCGGATATCTTCAGGAGTGGAACCCCTCAAGACAAACAATCCGCCGGGCTTAATGACTCGGGCCGCCTCTTCAGCCAAGCCCACTCGCACATTCTGACCAACAGCTGCCTGGAATTCTTTAGAGCTTGGGTCATCGGCACTAGCCAAGGCCTGCTGATACGCTCGCTCAACCTGTTTTTGTGACCTTCGCGAATTTATTGGCATCCCTGGCGGGTTCTTCTCAACACAAGAAGCTAACAGTACGCCAACACTGTTAGAAGCCAGCGGTAATTTTCTGGCATCCGCTAGCATGTCAACCACCAGCCTGTCGGCTGCTGTCAAGGTAGCCGCGGGCGGGCGAAGCCCCTTCGCATGGGGATAAGATCCTCGAATATTGCTGACAATCGGACGGTCACCAAATGCCACCTCATTGATTAGGGCGTAGCCACGACCGGTTGGTCCTGCCACTTCAACAACCGGAGCGGCTAGTCCAGCCACTAGTGATTGAGCATCAAAGCCGATGGCCCGGTAGATGTCGTCATCTTCCCTGATCAGTCCGCGGTCGGCTAAAAATTTCTCATTGGTTTCATAAGCCCGGGCTTGGTCCTGGTCCATCTCGCCTGCATATACCTCATCATTATTGGGAAATGGGTAATAAAATCCGCGTTCGTCTTCGGCTACAACCTGCTGGCGACTTATTTCTGGTCTGGCTGGGGGTGTTTGTTCTTTAGACACATAGATATATTAACATACTATCATCGTTTTTTCAAGGAGGTAATTAACCCGTGGATTGTTTGATCAGGGCCTTCAGCAACCCTTCCAGGTCTTCTAGGATCTGGTCGGCTCCGCCGACCACGGCGATTTTGGCAGGTTGCTCGGATAACAACAGGCGCAGGAGCTTGATGTGACCATCGCGGTACATGCCATGTTCGCTGGCGAAGAAAGCTTGGGCTTCGAAGTCAAATTGGTAGTTGGTATTGGCTTCCAGCTTGGCGCCGTGGGTATCAGTGGTCAGATTCGGCGTGTGTCCGCCCAGACGCAGAGCCTGCATGTATAGCCATGATTCGGCCAATACAATGCTGAGATCAGTGTTATTCAAAGTTGCTAGTGTCCGCATTAGGACCTGGTAGTATTCGGCCTCGCTGTCCTCCTCGGTAATCTTGTCTATCAATTTCAGAGCATTATAGCCGGCTGTGGTTCGGTTAATTTCCGAGACTATATTGCCGTAGTGAGTCACCAAACGAGTCGATACCAGGGTGCCGATGTCCCGCCGGCCACGGATGAATGAGATATCCGAAATACTGAACAGTTCGATACCACCGGCCAGTTTACTTTTAACTTTGCGTACCCCCTTGGCCATCAAGCGCAGCTTGCCATATTCCGGCGTGATAATCGTCAAAATCCGGTCGGCCTCACCAAAGTTAATCCGGTTTAGTACTATGCCGTTGGTCTGCTGGCTATTCATGCTGAAACCTGAATGATCTCTTCTACCATAGTGGTCAGGGTTAATAAATTGGTGTCGGGCTTATAGCAAAAGACCTTTACACCCAGCTCAGACATTTTGGTCTCGTCTAGGCCGGCTCGATCTAGGCTTAACTGGGAAAGAATAATCACCGGAATATCCTGCCAGTCGGCGTGGCTTCGCAACTCGTATAAAAACTCTACGCCGTTGTGACGGGGCAAGCGAAGCTCCAGAATTATGCAATCCGGTCGAACTGCATCAGTGGCATTTATGGCTGACTGGGCATCCTGAGCCCGCAGTAAATGATGGCCGCGGGCCTGAAGTGCGGCGGCGTAAGTTTTGGCTAGAACGGTATCTGGCTCCACCAATAAAATCTGGGCCATGTACTAATAGTACTACAGAAGTGCCAGTTGGTGGCTGGGCATCATAACGGCAGCTAGGCCGGTTTTACGACCAAACTTCAGCACCTTCAGGGGTGATTCCATGGCTGCAAATAAATGATCGGCCAGGTATAGGCCAACGCCACTGTTTTGGGTAAAGCCGCCGGCTGGTTGATCGGCGCGGCCGTACAACTGGCGGGCCTGTTGCAAATCCTCGGCTGTCACATGGGCGACATCACTCAGAACTCCAGCGGTAATCCCCTCTTTAGTTTGCTGGGCCACCAATGTCAGAGTTTGACTCCGGCCTTTTGGGCCACCAGTCAAAAAAGTATAGGCCAGACTATTGAGCGCCGCTTTTAGGCCCGCCCCATGGGCCATAGCCTGCCCGGTTGAACCATGAACCCGAATATCGATAGACGTGTCGTACAGTTGTGATAGTTCGTATAAATCCTGAGCCACGTCGTATAATGTTGCTGTCACCGAAACCGGCGCCAAGTCCAACTGGCCCTGCTTGCCAAGACTAGTTACTAGTAAATAGCCGTCAATAAGTCTTAGGGCATTGGCGGCCGTAGTTTCGATAGTTCGCAGCTGATTAGCGGGCTGGCTCAGCTCGGCCAGCTCGGCTGAACGGGCAATCTGAACAAGGGGCAATTTTAACTCGTCGGCCAGGGACCGCCACAGCTCCACCCCCGTTATTTGCCGTTCGTTAACCACTAATAACCCTCTCTTACATACTAGGTCTAGTATAGCACTTGCTTTGGGTGCTTAGGGGACGAACTTGAAGTTAGCCATGACGTTGTTGAAGAAGTCATCAGTAAACTGGTCGGCTTCGGTCCAAATCTTAACCGTCTTGTCACGCAAAGGTAGTAGGATCAGCGTACCAGACTTTTGGCTGGCAATTTCACCAACCAACTGAGTGCCGACAATGTTCTCAACATTAACAGGCTTATACGGGGTTGCTTTGGTCTTACCTTGCTTAACATTACCCTCGAAGGTGCGTAGCTCGTCAGCATAAGGTCGATCAACTACCTGAACCCTGAGAGCGTAGTTTGGGTTGCTAGCCGCTCCAGGTACAAAGTTCGGGTGGAAGAAACCGTCAACACCCTTACTCTCGTCAACATAGGCGCTCCAGGTCTTGGGGTATTTCAAGCTGAGCGTACCGTAGGCTGGTGGGCCCTGATACTCTTGCAACGGTTCTTTTTCGCGTTCGATGAACTCATTATCTTTTTCGGTAGCTGTCTCTTTCTCAGCCACCTCCACGGCCGTGGCAATTTTGGCATCAGTATTATTTTTGTAGTCGGTCCTCTCGGAGTAGGCCCACAGACCAAAGCCCAGGGCAGCCAAGAATAATACCACCGCCAAAATCAGCGGGATTATCAATAAGTTAATGGAGCCATCTTCTCGACTCTGAATC
Source organism: uncultured Candidatus Saccharibacteria bacterium (assembly GCA_964426845.1). Lineage (GTDB taxonomy): Bacteria > Patescibacteriota > Saccharimonadia > Saccharimonadales > JAGQNJ01 > CAYRSA01. The sequence continues at coordinate 158,096 of CAYRSA010000001.1, forward strand.
TTCATACTGCTAATGGTATACCAAAACTGCCCTGAGGGGCAAGCCCTTAATACTTATAGAGATATAGGCCGTCTTGGCTTTTGTCCGGTTTACGCGAATCGATTGTAAAAGCAAAGCTGACCAACTTAGTCCCCTTCTTACAATCAGCTTTAATTTTGGCGTCTAACTTCTCCATGTACGGTTGTAGCAAAAACACAAACACCCCGTCAGCAGGTGGCCAAGTTTTGTGCCAGTAATTGCCCCAGTGGATTTTGACTTGTTTGCGGTAGCGCCAGCAAACAATCTTAGAATAGATAACCAGTAGCGGATTGAGCTCATAGCCCACGGCCTTCAGGCCACGCTCGGCCGCCGCTTTCAAGACCCGACCATCACCACTGCCCAGCTCTAAAAGTGTCTGGCCTGGTTTCAGGTTAATAAGATCTAGAGCGATGACCATCTTGGGCCGAAGAATTGGCAAGAACGGAGCTCCAAAGACCACTACAAAACTAAAGGCCGCAAATAAAACTGCGCACGAAATTAAGGCTATGTTCCAAGCCAGCTCCATTAGATCTTAACTTTACTCAGCTTGTTCTCGGCCGTCTTAAGGTGTTTCTGCAGCTCTGCGATAACCTTACTGGCCGCCTCGTAAGTTGTGATGGCCGTATCCACGTCCAAAGCATCGTCTTGCAACTTAGTCATTAAGTCGTCGAGTTCTTTTTGTAATTGGCGGTAAGTTTTAGCCGGCATGACTCTATTGTACCTCAGCCCTGACACTGCCGTCGTGGAATTCTATATCCAGCCTATCCTTGGGATGCAGGTCCTTACTGCTACGTACACTGCCGGAGCCGCTTCGCACGATAGCGTAACCCCTGTCCAGCACACGCCTGGGGTTTATTTGGTCCAGCGTCAACTGCAGGCTTGCCAGGTGTTGCTGTTTTTGAGCTAACTGCCAGCGGATGTGCTGCAACATGGCTTTAGACGTCGCTGTCAGCCGTTCTTGCTCGAGCTTAATCTGGTCCTGGAGCTGTCGTTTAGTAGCCTCTTGGAGGCCTTGTAACCCAGCTATCTCGTCGCGGCGATCTGGAACCAGTAACTCGGCAGCGTTGCTGGGCGTACTAGCGTGAACATCGGCCGCCCGCTCGGCCAAACTGATATCCCGCTCGTGACCAATGGCCAGAAGTGTCGGGATACGGCTGGCGGCCACTGCTCGCACGACCGGCTCACTTGAGAAAGCCTGCAGATCTTCCAAGCTGCCGCCGCCGCGAGTGATAACTAGAACTTCAGGGGCCAGATTGTGAGCATTGAAGTACTCTATAGCCGACTTAATCTGCCCAGCCGCGGCATCACCCTGGACCTGGACATCATAATGCAACAGCTCTAGGCCACCCCACCGGGCGTTCAAAATTTTCAAGAAATCGCTATAGGCCGCTGATTCGCCCGAGGCGATCAGGCCAATCCTTGCTGGCGGATATGGCAAGGTCCGCTTGCGCTCTGGGTCAAATAAGCCCTCTTTAGTGAGGCGCAGCTCCAGTAGTTGGCTGGCTTTCTTGATAGTTCCCTCTCCGGCCAAAGCGATAGATTGGATATTGATACTGAAACCATAGTTGGGGTGCAACTGCGGGGTGCCGCTAACCCGCAAGACCATGCCGTCTTCCAGCGGTCCCGGCAGCTGATAGACGGTGCCGAAGAATTTAACATTCGAAGTTTCGTCCTTAAGGTCAAAATAGACCCAGCGGCCTTTACTGACCCGAAAGCTGCTCAGCTCGCCCTCCACTACTACGAATGGATAGACCGTGGAGATAGTCTGGTTAAATACCGCTACAAAGTCGGTAACCGAATAAATTATTGGTTCGCTCATGACGACTGAGAGGCTTGTTCGCGCAGGGCCTTGTGATAGAAGTAATAACCCGGTGGCAACTGCAGAGTCATGTTCAGCACCCGGTAAGTCAGGGTAATCGGAATGCTGACCCCGGCTGGTACACCGGCCGAGGCTAAGACGGCCGTCATCAAGGCCTCGTAAATACCGACGCCGCCCGGCAAGACCGAAATCAAGCCGGCAAAGTTAGCAATGGCATAAGCAATAATTACCGCCCCAGGGTTAACCCATTCGCCGAAGGCTATATAGACTACGTAGATGGTCAGAACTTCCGCAATATTAGCCATTAGAGCTTGTATCAGCGGCTCACGCAGCACTTTAGGACTCTTCTTCAGTTCCATATAATCCTCGTGCAACTCGGTGAACAGCTTCTCTACCTTTTCGATATTAATGGTTTCGGGGTGCTTGGGCCTGACTACCTTGATGAGGCGGTTCACAAAGCGTGTGATAAAGGTGAAGAAGCCGTTGATACGGCGCTTACTGCCGACGATGAACATCGCTCCCAGCGTTCCGACGAATAACAACGTGGCCAGCGAACCAGCCACTAAAATGGCAAAGCTATTAGCATCACCGCCAATTGCCAGGATTATCAGCCCTACGGCCAGCAATACCTGAAACGACACAAACACTAAGACATAGCGAATCATCTGCACCAATGTTGATTTTCCGGGGCTAACGCCCAGGGTTTTCATGCGTACACCGAAATAAGATACCCCTGTTACACCGCCGCTGGGAAAAACGTTGTTCACGAAGTTAAGCTCTAGTGACAGCACTAACATCTTGAAGTAGCGGACTCGGTGGCCAAGAATCTTAAATAGGGCTTGATATAACTCCGCGTAAGAGTGGTAATTAAGTATTTGGGCAGGAACTATCAGCAATAAAGCCCAAGGTTTTAGGTTTTTCAAATTGCTGAAAGTGTCGGCAATTTCGTCCCTGACACTGTAAATTAGGGCCGTCAGGGCCAACAGGGTCACGATGTTTACAACCATCTTCCATGGAAAGGAGCGTTTTTTGTCTTCTACCATATTCCCCTATTATACCTGGAAACTTCGCCACTTCCAGTATACTGGTGTCATGAATCAAACCTTGGTCATTTTGGGCCGTCAACCGGCTCTGGGCCTAGCAGAATTAGAGAGCCTACTGGGCGCTGAGGCTATTCGGCCGCTCAGCACACCCAGCACTGCCCTAATTCAGGGCAAAGTTGAGGCTGATCTGTTCAAGCGCCTCGGCGGCACCATCAAAGCCGCTAAGTTATTGCACGAATTTGAAACCCCCCAATGGAAAGTCATCGAGCGCTACTTGCTCGACAACTTGCCAAAGCACCTTAAATACACTGATGAAGGCAGTAAATTAACTATTGGCCTGAGTGTTTTCGGTCTGGACGTCTCAACTAAACAACTATTAGCCACTGGCCTGTCTATCAAAAAAGTATTAAAAAGTCATGAAAAATCGGTGCGCTTGGTACCCAATAAAGAGCCAGCTCTTAACAGCGCCCAAGTTATTCATAACAAACTTTTCGGTGCCAATGGCTGGGAGCTTGTCTTTGTCCGCGATGGTTCGAAAATCCTGATGGGCCTAACCGTTCATGAGCAAGACATTACCGCCTACACTGCCCGTGACCAGGCTCGTCCTAAACGCGACAGCCAAGTCGGTATGCTACCCCCTAAACTAGCCCAAATTATCCTAAATTTGGCTGTCGGCCAAACTAAGCCCAATTTCGGAGCTACCGTCTTGGACCCATTCTGCGGTACTGGGGTAATTCTACAAGAAGCCCATCTCGCCGGCTTTGATTATCGGGGCAGCGACTTAGACCCACGCATGGTCGAATACAGCAGAGAAAACCTAAACTGGCTGGCCAGACAAGCCAGCTCTCCAAAGCGCGTTGATGACGCTAGCTTTTTCGACAAAGTCATCTATCAAGCCGATGCCACCTCTTTTGAATGGCAACCAGCCCCCAACTTTATCGCCGCTGAAACCTACTTAGGCCGACCTTTTGACCGAGAACCGGACACTGAAACCCTCCTAAAAGTCATGAAAGATACGGCCTATATTCATCAGAAGTTCTTGGCCAACGTTGCCCAGCAAACTCTGCCGGGTTTTCGGATGACCATAGCGGTACCGGCCTGGCACGCTAGAACGGGCGTAAAACACCTAAAAACCCTTGATTCTCTCGAGGAATTAGGCTATACTCGTATGAGTTTTGTGCATGCTAGGGATAAAGATTTGATTTATCACCGCGAAGGTCAAGTTGTTGGCCGCGAGCTAGTCACACTAATAAGGAAATAATATGTCACACGTCAAAGCTGGCGGAACCAGTAAAAATAACCGCGACTCCCAAGGTCAACGCCTTGGTGTTAAGCTCTTTGGCGGCCAATCTGTCAAAGAAGGCCAAGTAATTGTGCGCCAAGTCGGCATGAACAAGCGCCCTGGACCAGGCACCTTTATCTCTCGTAATTTCACTATTCACGCTGCCAAAGATGGCACCGTCAATTACCGACAGCGCAAAGTCCGCCGTTTCACCGGCAAAACCACAATGCGCACCGAAGTCTCAGTCGACTAGTTTATCACTGTAAACTATTGCTTTTTTGATGTTTATATAGTATAATGGATGTATGGTAGATTTATTTGAATTTGATCACACAGCAAGTCAAGATCAACCAAGTGTTGAACACTTGATTGCAGAAGAGTCCGTATCCATTAATTGGTTAAGTGACTCTATCGAGGCTGATCCGGTTGCATCCACCGTTGCAGTCGCTGGCCTGTGCTTGGGTGCTGTCGCTGCAGTCGTGGTTGGCCGAAGAAAATCCCAGTCTCGATAGTTATTAGCTCATACTAAGAAGGTGCTTGATTTACTTAATCACATCAGCGATCACCACTTGTGACTTGACCATGTAGTCGCCAGCGCAAAGTCCGCCGATTCACTGGCAAAACTACCATGCGCACCGAAGTCTCAGTCGACTAAAAGATCTTGGCTAACTTGTTGGAGCACCAATAAACAGTTCCGTATTTGGCTGTGGGTAAAAGTTCGTTCCATTACCGGAACGATCTTCGATGTCTACCCCTATTCGTCGGCCGGATTCTTCAACATGAAGCCGCATAGCTAGGTGCTGGCGAGATAACCCCATATCAGCCGTTTCAGAAATTGGCTTATCATCCAGCAGCTTACTACGACCGATTACCGTTGTTCCACCTTCTGCGATAGTCATACTAAATCGACTTATGAGATCCTCATCCCCAAGCTCGGCCACCGCCCGCTGAGTCGACGGATCGGCATCGATTTTTGCGAAGCCCAAATAGCCATTAAAGCCATCCCGGGCAACCTCTAGCTCGGTCAGGTTGGTCACTCTGAGATAATTTACTTCACTGTTGGGGGCTCTTTCAGTGGTTACTTTAAGCACGGTGTACTGACCGGCAGTAATGTAAGCGAGCGTCGCCCCAGGAGAACCATCAAGTCCCAAGTGAGCATAGATGCCAATGTGACGATCAAGATGGGGCTTACGTTGACCCCTGCCCGTTGGGAAAGCAGCCTGCTCACTAAGTCCGTGCTTTTCTCTTAATTCTGCAGCTTTGTTGGTTAGCTTTTCTGTGTCTCTTAAAGCATTGTTTGCCGCGGCTAGGGCGCGACCTTTGAGTTCAGCATAATCTTGGGTGTGTCCATCATTATTATCGACAAGTTTTCTGGCCGCCTCTACAGTCGCCTCTTCAAGATCTCTACTGCTCGTGGATCCATCTTGATCATCTGCAGAGCTGGGTGGGTGCTGCTCCTTTGTCATGTCAGATTAGCTCATACTGAGGTGGTGTTTGATGCGCTCGACGACGTCGGCGATTACCACTTGAGATTTAACCATGTAGTCATCGGCGCCGAGTTTCTCGGCTTTTTCTTTATCAGATTCTTGTGACAGAGCCGTCAGCATAACGACTTTGACATTAGCAGTTTCGGGCGTATTGCGTAAGATATCCAAGACATCAAAGCCGCTGACTTTAGGCATCATGACATCCAGAACAATTAGGTCCGGTTTGAACTCTATAGCTGCCGCTAGGGCGTCTTCCCCGTTGGGCACCCGACGGACTGAAAAGCCCTCGGTTTCCAGGCGCATTTTATAAACATTGGCCAAGCCGTCGTCATCTTCAACAAGCAGTATTTTTTTCTGTGGTTCGCTCATGCTTAACCTTGACTATAAGTTATTTTCGCTTAGTCTTCAAGTGTTTAACAAAGCCGTCAAACAGCGGATGCGGCCGATTTGGTCGAGACTTGAACTCTGGGTGAAATTGGCTAGCAATAAAGAACGGGTGGTTCTGGCCTTCTATAACCTCCACCAGGTTACCGTCTGGCGATTGACCGCTGACCCTTAGGCCCCAAGCCTCATAACGATCACGGTAATTATTATTGCATTCATAACGGTGCCGATGACGCTCATTTATTTCCTTAGCTTTATAGAGCCTGGAGGCCAAGCTGCCCTTGGCCAATACACACGGATAGTCGCCTAGACGCATTGTGCCACCGGTATTTTCTTTGCCCTTTTGATCGCTCATGGTGTGAATAACCGGGTCTTGAGGAGCGGCGTCCAGTTCGACAGAGTTGGCCCCGCTGAGACCACCGTTGCGAGCCGCCGCCACGACCGCCACCTGAAGGCCCAGGCACAGCCCCAAGTAAGGCATTTTGTTCTTCAAGGCATAACGGGCGGCAATAATCTTGCCTTCTACACCTCTTGTTCCGAAGCCACCCGGCACCACAATGCCGTCGACATCGCGCAAAACTTTCAGAGCCTGTTTGTCGCCGGCCTCCAGTTCGGTGGCTTCAATCCACTTAATCTTAACCTTAGTGTTATTCCAACTGCCGGCTGCGTACAAAGCTTCGAAAACCGACATGTAAGTATCGGTATTATCCATATACTTGGCGACCACTCCGACGGTTACTGTTCGGTCGTAATCGGTCGTAGCCCGACGAACGACATCACGCCAGGACTTAAGATCTGGCCGCTTGCCTTTTAGCCCTAATCGGTTAGTCAAAACATTAGCGATGCCAGTATCTTCTAGGGTCAGGGGTACTTGATAAATACTGCTAGCGTTGGGCAGCAGAGCTATGGCTTCAGGCGCCACACCGGAAAACAGACTTAACTTTTCTTTGACCTTGGGATTAGCCGGGTCTTCACTGCGAGCTACCAAAATGTCTGGGCTGATACCCAAGCCTCTTAGTTCCCTGACCGAGTTTTGAGCCGGCTTGGTCTTTGTCTCTTGGCTAGCGCCTAGAAACGGCAAATAGACCACGTGGACATAAGCGCAGTTTTCACGACCGACAGCAATTCCAAGTTCGCGGATAGCTTCGATGAAACTCAGGGACTCGTAGTCGCCAACCGTGCCGCCAATTTCCACAATGTGGACATCGTAGCCTTCGGCTGCCTGCTGAATAAAGTTTTGAATGGCCCCTGTAAAGTGCGGGATGATCTGGACGTCATCGCCTTCGTACTTGCCAGCCCGCTCGTCGTTAATAACCTTGAGTAAAACCCGGCCGCTCATCAGCGAACTACTCGACACCAACTCTTGATCTAGGAAACGTTCGTAATGACCTAGGTCCAAATCGGTCTCGGCGCCGTCTTTAGTAACAAAGCACTCGCCGTGCTCCCTAGGATTAAGCATGCCAGCGTCAACGTTCAAGTAAGGGTCGCACTTTTGGATGTTGACCTTGAGTCCGCGGGCCTTAAGTAGATTTCCAATGGAGGCGGCGGTGATGCCCTTACCGAGTCCTGATAAGACTCCGCCTGTCACAAAAATATACTTAGTTCGCCGCTTGGTTAGCGCCACTGGCTGCCCTCGTTTACGTTTAACAGGTTATATCTTACGCCAATGCCAGGTTCTACGCAATGTAATTATTACTGTAGTTCTTGGGTAGCGGCATCTTTTTGCGGATCGCGGCCGGCTTTAACATCGTCGACTGTACGGTCGACTTTTTGATCGGGCGCGATGCCCTCTTTATCAATGTTCTGGCCTTCGGGCGTATACCAACGAGCGATAGTCACCTTCAGCACACCGCCATGTGTCAGCGGAATTAGGTTCTGGACGCTACCCTTGCCATAGCTGTTAACGCCTATCAAAGTGGCCACCTTATTATCCTGCAGAGCGCCGGCTAGAATTTCGCTGGCACTGGCGCTGCTCTCGTCAATTAGGACCACTGTAGGCACGCCCTTCAACAAAGGGTTACCTGTAGCTTCGTAAGACTTGACGACCTTGCCGCCACGCTTTTCGCTAAGGACCGGCGCGCCTTTGGGTAACCACAAGCTGGCAATATCCACCGAGCTATCCAGCAATCCGCCGGGGTTGCCCCGGACATCCACCACTACGCCTTTAACCTTCTGATTTTTGAAGTCTCGGGCCGCCTCGGCCGCCAAGGTTGGCGTTTCCTCTGAGAATGTCGAAATAGTCATATAGCCGATTCCGTCTTTGACTTGCCATTTGACGCTTGGAATGGTGATGCTTTCGCGAACAATTATGAAATCTTTTTCGACGCCCTCTTGGATAACCTTAAGCTTAACCTCGGTACCAGACGGGCCACGAATATTGCTGACCGCCTCTGACAGAGTCATGCTAGCTGTTGGCTTGTCATCAATCGACACAATGATGTCTTTGGCTTGCAAGCCGGCCTTGGCCGCCGGGTAGCCAGCAATCGGCGACACCACCACGATGTTGTCGCCTTCCTTGCCTAGCTCGGCACCTATACCGCTAAAAGTGCCGTTCAAGTCATTACGGAAATCCTGGGCCTGTTCTTTATTCAAGTATTCCGTATAGGGGTCACCGGTCGCCTGAGCCAAACCGTTCTTCATGCCATCCAGCAGCTTCTCGACATCCAGCTCGCCATCATAATTATCACGCAGGGCATCATAAACCTCTTGAACTGAAGCCATATTGAGGTTGGCCGGCAAGGTGCTGTTCTGCGAATCGAGAGTGTTAAAAGCTGAGAAAGTTATCCGTCCAGAGCCAATACCCCAACCAAATAAGAAGATGGCGCTAGCTCCGACAACTGTCAGTAATACGCGCTTCCACCGCCCAGTCTTGGGCACATCCACCTCTGTATTTCTTACCCTGTCTTTGTTCATATGCTTAAGGCTAGTATAACACGGGGCCTAGTTCGTCAGTATGATAATTATTGAGCTATTGGATCGGCAAGTTGTTCGATAATCCCATAATTTGGGCTTTTCATGATGGTGGCATCCTGTTTTTCGGCTGGATAAATATGGCCAGTGTCAAAAATCACTATGTCCGACCCTGCCACTAGTAGATTGCTTCTTGCGAAGTCAGGCCGCAACCCGTCAGCCATCATCTGTTGATAGCCAACAACCAGAGTGTCTAAGTTAGTGGCAAAATCTGGATCAGCCTGCCGACGAGCCTCTATTTCATCTTTACCCAAAGCCGCAAACTGGTCTGCACCATCGACATACCCTTGAATAGCGGCTGGCTTAGCTCCATCACCCCATGGATTATCAACAATAATAAATGAAGTTGGCATGACTAAGTCACCGAAGTAATGGCGGTACTTATTGTACATTTCTCGCTTGCGGCGGAGCACCTCTTCCGGGTCTTGCTTCATAGATTCTAAATGATAAACAGATACCACATGCTCGGCTTTGTCGTCTGCACTGGTGACTTGGTAAACTACCTTCTCTGCACCATAGCCCAACACACTTACTGACTCGGTGTTCAGGGGCCACTGCGGAGTCTTCCGTTCATGTCCCCGACTGGCCAGCTTGCCGGCTTTCATTAGAGCCGAGTGCATAGCATGCATCAAGCGAATTTTGCCAGGTGTACCAGGTGCGGGTTTTTCAGAGGTACTCGGATGAGTTTTAGAGTTATGCACATCGGCCAGTATAGCCCGGGTTTCGGTGGCGGACTTCTTTAGTGGTTGATGCATGCCAGTTTCCTGCTAGAAACTCAGGAAAGACAAGCCAGACGCACTAATGGTGCTGGTGGCATATTTGCCGGTACCGGCTCGGTTGTAGTCACTAACAGTGATTGTACCGTTGCCGTGGACGGCTTCGACGTACATGACGTGGCCATAGAATCCGGCGTTACTGACGGCCGCATCGCCGGGTGATGGAGTGTTGTCAGCTGGGTAGTTGTTATCCCACTGATTAGCGTTACCTAGGCCGGCTGGAACATATCGTCCCTCTGATCGAATCTTCCAGGAAACATAGTCAGTACAGTTTCGATAGCCATAGCCACCGGTTTGCGGGTTCCAGATAGAGCCACCGACGGCCCAGTCATAGTTCGGGCAGGCACCTTCAACTTGGCCGGTATGGATACAAGCCGCAAAGCCCCAAGGATAGCCACCGCCGCCAGTTACTCCGCCACCACCGCCGAATAGGCGCATGTTTTCTAAGGCCTGTTGACGCTGCAACTCAGCAATCTTCTTGCTGTTGCCTTTTATCTGCGAGTCCAGAGCGTCGCGCTGTCCTTGATTTAGGCCTAATAGCTGGTCTTGTTCGGCCTTTTGAACGGCCACTTCATTCTGGTTCTTTTTGTGATCATCCAGTCGACGTTGCAGGGTCTCTCGTTGGCCGCTTAATTGGTGCTTTAACTCGGTAACTTTGTCTAGGGAACTCTTTATTTTGGCTTGGACGGTATCCCGGTACTGTTGCTTGTCGACAAACTCACTAAGGTCCTGACTGGAAGCCAGCATCTCTAGAGTTGAGACATCGCCTTCGACATACATGGCTCGGATGTTTTGTCCAAGCAGATCACGTTGTTTAGCCAACTCGGCTTCGGCTTTGACGATTTCACCCTCGAGAGCTGTAATTTTGGCTTGATTGTCGTTAATTTCCGCTTGCAAAGCGTTGATTTTCGACTGCATGCTGTCAATTTTAGCTTGAAGACTAGTGGCTTCATTAGCTAGTACGCTGTTTTGGCCCTGTAGGCCAGAATTCTGCTGGGTTAATTGATTAATCTGTTCCTGTAAGTTAGCGCGTACGCCAGGGACAGTTAGCCCAACTAAAGCCAAACTCAATAGAACAGCGCTGGCCAGAGCTAGGCGTTTCTTGAGATGCGACCGGTTTTTTGGGCTTGGTTTTTGTTTCATGATACGCTTCAATGCGATCGTTTTAAACATAAGTATTATAGCATACCCTCCTGCACTGTTTCAAGTTGTCGAGATTTGTTATTTAGACGATTTGAATTTTAGATAGCGCCGAGTAGCAATAATGGAAGAAACGGCACCTATCAGTATACCAATCGTAAGCTGTATGGCAAGTATGGTCCAGAAGTGCTCAGCGAAGTAATCACTGGCGTATTGGATGTCTAGCAGACCCAAGGTACTGGCGTTAAATGCGTTGCTCTGAACTGAGAAAACAATACTACATAGCAAGACTGAAATGATAGCCGAAATTACCCCGTAAAAGACGGTTTCTACCACAAACGGTCCCCGGATGTACCAGGTGCTCGCCCCTAGTAAACGCATGATCGTCAGCTCATCGCGGCGGTTGAAAATAGCCATCCGAATAGTATTAAAGATGATCAGCACCGAGATGAGAGCAAAGACTACCACGCCTACTACCCCGGCTCGCCTAATGAAGGTCGTAGCTGTACCGATTTTATCAATGGCTTGCTTGCGATCGCCGGAATAGGAAGTCTGTTCGGCTTGCAGGGCTTTAATGTCAGGTTGCTCCAGGAACTGGCGGATAGGCTCAATATTGTCTGGATTTACCGGCTTGATCTGTAGACTAGCCGGCAAGGGATTGTCGGTCTGGGAAATGGCCACCAGCAGATCCAAATTATCTTTGTTCTGATTCTTATAGCGAGCCAGGGCCTCGTCTTTCGAGACGTAAGTCACTGATTTGACGCTGTCGAGCTGCTCGATTTGAATAATAAGATCTTCTCGCTGTTGGTCGTTAGCGCTAACCGCGTCCACCAGGTAAACTGATACGTCGATCCTCTCGGTAATCTGGTTGATGGTGTTAGCAAAAGTAGCGTTGGCAATCACCGAAAACAGCACAATACTAAGCGTGATGACCATGACGGCAATGGCGGCAATAGCCAACCAAGCGTTGCGGAAAAAGTTTACAAAGCCGGTCTTAATCACCCGCTCGAAACTGATCAAATCACGTTTCATACTCATAGCGTACCCGTGTACCTACCCTGAGCTTTATCGCTGACCAACTTGCCATTATCGATAGTAATCACCCGCCGCTTCAACTTATTCACAATGTCGCGGTTGTGAGTGGTCAATAGGACTGTGGTGCCATAACGGTTAATTTTCTCCAGGACTTTGATAACGTCCCAAGCGTGTTTGGGGTCCAAGTTACCGGTCGGCTCATCGGCGATCAAGATCTTGGGTTGCCGAGCAATCGCCCGAGCAATGGCCACTCTTTGCCTCTCTCCGCCGGATAGTTGCCACGGGTACTGCTTTTCTTTGCCCTTAAGACCGACGATGGCCAGAACTCTAGGCACGGTGTGGTTAATTTCGCCGTTGCTGGCTCCGACAATTTCCAAAGCGAAGGCCACATTTTCAAAAACTGTCTTGTTGGGTAGCAACTTGAAGTCCTGGAAAACCACGCCGATTTTGCGCCGGATTAGAGGTATTTTGCTGTCTTTGAGGTGTTCGTAATCGATGCCACCAACCACGATTTTACCGCTGTTGGGCCGCTCTTCGCGGGTCAGTAATTTTAGGAAAGTCGACTTGCCGGCCCCACTTGACCCAACGATGACAACGAACTCTTTAGGCTCGACATGGAGACTTACTCGGTCCAGGGCAACATTAGTCTTGTTATAAACTTTCGTGACGCGGTCTAATAAAATCATTCATAACCATTATAACAAACTGAGCAGTGTTCTAAAATTTAAGCTAACTAGACTTCTTCGGCTGTTGCTACGGCCTGAGCTGTAAAGTACATGACCCGACCACCAAAGTCTCTGTGCTTATAACCGCCCACACCCCGCCTGACAGTCACTTCTACTTCGTGCATCCAGACACTAGCCTCATCATTGTGAGCCAGTTCCGTTTCGCGCAACACACCTCTATGCTCGGTTGTTTCGTCTGGCTCAAAAGTAATGCTTAGGGCATCTTTCACCCATGGAGCGAGAGCAACTCTTGTCTGGCCAGCCTCTATTCGCTGGCGATCTGAGGTGTTCAAGCCTTCTTCGACATCAATGCTCAGTGATTCAGACAGGCGACGGACGAACTCATCACGAACAGCCTCTTCGGCATCGCTAAAAGCGTCTCGTTGTACTAGAACGCCGGGCAGAAACTGGCTACCCTCTGGGCCCAAATCTAGGTCTTCTTGGTCAGTAAACCCTTTAACCATAGCTGTCAACTGATCTAACATCTGATCTTCGCCAGAACCTATGAGTTCAGCTCGTTCCGGAGCTAAGGGCTGGCCAAAAGTTTTTTCGACTTCTTGCGTCATTGCTTAATTATACCTTTTTTAGATATAAAAGTCAATGGTTAATAATCCGGACTTCCGGCTTGTCTACCCCTGTACAGCGGCTTCAATCAAGGGGTCTAGATCGCCATCGAGGACCTTTTGGACATCGGTCGACTCATATTTACTGCGTAAATCCTTGACCTGTTTATAGGGGTGGAGGACGTAGTTTCTGATCTGATTCCCCCATTCAGCCGACTGATTAGGCCCTTTTAGCTCTTCGACTTTTTCCTTGTGCTGCTCTTCCATCAGGCTAGCCAGGCGCGACCTTAAGATGGTCATGGCAGTTTCTTTGTTTTGTAACTGGGAGCGTTCATTTTGGATAGCCACACTGATGCCAGTGGGTATGTGAGTAATTCGCACAGCCGAATCGGTAGTGTTAACTGATTGACCACCGTGGCCGCCGGCTCTATAGACGTCGATTTTGAGGTCTTTGTCGTCGATATCAACTTCGTCGGGCTTGTCCACTTTCGGCATAACGACGACTTTGGCGAAGCTGGTTTGGCGGAGGTTATCGGAGTTGAAGGGACTGAGCCGGACCAGCCGGTGAACTCCATGCTCGTTCTTTAGTTTGCCATACATTAAATCACCATCAATTTCTAAGGTAGCACTTTTAATGCCTGCCTCTTCCCCTTCAGACTTGGAGATAATAGTCGCTGAGGCGCCGTGAGCTTCGGCCCAACGCACATACATCCGCAGTAACATGTCGGCCCAGTCCTGGGCGTCAGTGCCACCGGCGCCGGCATAAATATCCATAATCACATCACTGCGGTCGTGCGGTCCGCTATAAGCAAGCTCATGGGCTTGTTGGTCGAATTCTTTTTGTAACTGAAGATATTGTTTCTGGAGGTCGCTCTCTAGCTGGGTGTCGCCGAAAGCTACTAACTCCAGGGTTTCGTCGCAAGCCTTTTCTAGTCGACGCCACAGATCGATACGCTTTTCCAAAGCCGAAATCTTTTTTGTTATGGCCTGGGCTCGAACATTATCGGACCAAAAATCCGGGTCAAGTGTTTCGCCGTGCAGCTCTTCGTAGTCCTGCATTAACTGGACTATGCCAATAGCCTCCATGGACGCCGCAATCCGCCGACGGAGGTCTTCAAGTTGTTTTTTTAGCTCTTGCACTGGATATCAGTATAGCAAGAAGCAAACTTCTATAGGAATACTAGGGCTAGGATGACCAAGATCAGCACAACTGCCGCCACAATCATCAGAACCGGGAAGCCTTTTTTAGCAGCTGGAGCCGAGGCGTCTGGCATGGCACCGGGAGCTGGCGCGGCACCGCCTGGGGCTGGCATTGGCATCGGGCCACCGGGGGCGGCTGGAGTGTTTGGATCTGCACTAGGTGCTGGCGGTTCATTAGTCATTGGAGCTGGACCTAAGTCTGGAGCCGGTGCGTTTGGGTCAGGAACAGCGCTTGGAGTGTTCATGGCCACTGTGGTTGGTTCGTTATACAAGGGATTGGGAGCCGCCTCCGGGGTAACTGGAGCAGGCATACTTGGCTCTGGCATATTTGGTGCTGGCGGAGCCGGCGCGTTAGGGTCAGGGCCTGGCGCTGGCATGTTATTTGGTTCGTTGATTTGCGGATCCATAATTACTCCTTAAACTTAAGCGTATTACTAATAAGTGTACCCCTCGCCTGGGCAGTTGTAAACTAATCTTTCGTCCACAAAGGTGCCAGGTGTGGTAAAAGCTGATCGACAAACTTCTTGTTTGTGCTGCCCAATACACCTAGGCCACCGATGTTCTCACTAAATAAAGCCCTGGCTACCGCCACCATCTCTTCTTTGGTGACACTGTCGATGCGTTGGGGGATTTCGTAGTAGTCCTCAATGTGGTCGTCAAAGAAGTATCGACTACTATAGCCTGAGGCCGTGCCAGCGACGGTTTGCGCACTGCGTTGATAGCGACCAAGGGCATATTGCTTGGCGGCAATAATATCTTGATCGTTGATTTTGCCGCTTTTCATAAAACTAATCTCGCGCACAATAATATCAAATAGTTTAATCATATTCTGAGGCATTACCTGAGCCGCAAACCACCAATTACTCCCCCCGTTCCAGCGAGCATATGAAGAGCTCATACTATATACCAAGCCTTGTTCGCGGGCGGCTCCGAAGATCCGCGAGTGCAGTGTTTCGGTTAGCATGTTGTTAGCTAGGGCCAGAGCGTCGGTCTCGTCATTCTTCATCCAGCGGCTCATGAATGTGTCGATATAGAAAAAGATGTTGTCAACAGATTTGTTAGTAATTAACAGGGGTGTCTGCAGGTTTTTTGGATTTTCTTGCAAAAGCTTCCGGCGCCCCCCGGCTGTTGGCAAGGCAATGGTGTCAAACATTTTCTGAATGGCTGCTTGCCGAGCGGCCGGCAACTTTCCGGCTACTACAAAGCGAATGTTATCAGTGGTGTGGGTAGCAGTGTAATGGGCTTTGACGTCTTCCAGGGTGACGTTCTTCATTTTCTCACTGCGTTCTTGGTCAGTCATGGCGCATAGCCCGTATTGTTCTCTGAGGGCCAAGCCTAGGTGGCGAAAATGATTATTGGACCGAGCGGTTAACTCCTCTTGAACATTGCCGAACTCGGCTTGGAACTCCTCTTCTAAAAACAGCGGCTTGGTAATGGCAAAGATGAACAATTCCATGACTCGCTGCCATTCGAAGTCGGCGCACTCGACTTCGTAAGTTATGTCGTAAGCGCCGGTCGAAGCATTATAGTATGCACCATTTTTCTCAATCTCTCGCTGAAAGTCTTTGGCCCGCGAAAAACGTTCGTTGGCGTTGAAAATCAAATGCTCTAACAGATGAGCAGTCTCCCACTTATCGCGGCTGAGCAAATACTCCCCGGCTCGAAAATTAATCTCACAGGTCAGAACTGTAGCATCGGGAATGTGAACCAAAAGGCCTTTAGCTCCGTTAGGCAATACTAGTTCAGTAACGACATGTTTCATCGGCTACTTACGGCGTCCTTTGGCCCGGCGCTTGCGCTCGGCTTTGCGTGATTTGGCTTTAGTCGTTTTCTTTTTATGCGCCTGGGGTTTGGGTTTGGCCTGGTTCTCGGTGCCTGGCCCAGCGCTCATGTTGACGCCAATCGGTGGCATAGGATCGACAACCGCCGGCGCGTTTAGGAAGTCGGACTCCTCGAATTCGTCAGCCTCTAAAATCTTATCGGCATTGTCGATGGATTTGCGAGCCGCCCTGGTCAGCTCGGTCTCGGTTGGATTATCAAGCTGATCTTCGCGAACCGGTTGAGCGTTATATAGTGACCTCAGTACATCTCGACGCAAGGTCTGTTGCATGTCCTCAAAGATGGCTTGAGCCTGGCGGCGGTACTCCACCAGCGGGTCTTTCTGGCCGACACTAATCCAGCCAATACCGTTGCGCAGGTGGTCCATTTCCTCGAGGTGTTGCATCCACAGGTTATCCAGAATTTGCAGATATACATCGCGTTCGACTTTGCGCATAATTTCCGGACCAAAAGCCGTCTCCCGAGCCTTGTACAACTCTTCGGCCTTTTGCTGAAGGACTTTGGGAAACTTGGAGATATCGGTGTCGAACACCTCGTCTAGAGTGGCCTCATCGAACGGAAACACTTCTGTTAACGCATCCTCGAAGCCTGGTTGGGTGGCTTGTGGTGAAGATGCTAGGGCTAGTGATTCTTGAGCAATAATCGATTTGATGCGAGCACTGATATCCGGCTGTTTGAGAATCTCCCGGCGCATAGTGTAAGTAGCCCGTCGGTGGCGGTTCATAACATCGTCATATTGAACAACGTTTTTACGCGTATCAAAATGGAAACCTTCAACCTTCTTCTGGGCGCCTTCTAGGGATTTAGAGATAAAGCGGTTCTGGATAGGCTGATCTTCAGACTCCGTCAAACGGTTCATAACCGAGGCAATTCGTTCCCCGCCGAAGATACGCATCAGGTCGTCTTCACAGCTAACGAAGAACTGGCTGGCACCGGGGTCGCCCTGTCGGCCGGACCGACCGCGTAACTGGTTGTCGATACGCCGTGATTCATGTCTCTCTGATCCCAGCACAAAAAGGCCGCCTAGTTTCTTGGTTTCTTTGTTCAAAACAATGTCGGTTCCCCGCCCGGCGATGTTAGTAGCCAAGGTGACAGCACCCTTTTCACCGGCTTTGGCTACAATAAGAGCTTCGCGCTCGTTATTCTTAGCATTCAAAACTTGGTGCGGTACGCCGGCTTTCTTGAGTAACCTGGATAGCAGTTCGTTTTTCTCAATCGACACCGTACCTATTAGGACTGGCTGGCCCTTCTTGTGTAGGCGCTTAACTTCTTTAATGATGGCCCGGAATTTACCGGCCTCGGTTTTATAAATACGATCGACATGATCTTGGCGGATAAGTTTTTTGTTCGGTGGCACCTGGATGACTTCTAATTCGTAAACTTGGTGGAACTCTTCACTTTCAGTTTCAGCCGTTCCGGTCATGCCAGCCAGCTTGTCGTACAGGCGGAAGTAGTTCTGGAAGCTGATACTGGCCAGAGTCATAGATTCTTCCTGGACGTCAACGCCTTCTTTGGCCTCAATAGCCTGGTGCAACCCCTCGTTATAACGGCGGCCCTTTAGGAGTCGTCCGGTAAACTCATCGACAATCACCACTTCGCCGTCTTTAGTGACTACATAGTTTTTATCGCGGTGGAACAGAGCTTGGGCCTTTAAAGCCTGCTCTAGGTGATAAATAGTGCGAATATTTTCGGTGCCGTACAAACTGTCGACACCCAGCATTTTCTCAACTTCTTCGATACCTTCGTCAGTCAAGACCACCGAATTGCGCTTTTCGTCCTTTTCATAGTGTTTTTCTTCGGCCAAGCGCTTAACCAAGCGAGCAAATTGTTCGTAGGCTGTAGCGCTAGCGGCCGCTGGGGCCGAGATAATCAGGGGTGTGCGAGCCTCGTCGATCAAGATAGAGTCAACCTCGTCGACGATAGCAAAATTCAGGTCGCGCTGACGTAACTGATCCTCTTCCCGAACCATGTTGTCGCGCAGGTAGTCAAAACCGAATTCGTTGTTGGTGCCGTATGTAATGTCGGCCTGGTAAGCCTCCTGACGTGAACATGGCTTGAGATGACGCAACCTAGGGTCATCGTGCTGTTCATTAGTGAAGTTTTTGTCGTAGATAAACGAGGCGTCGGGAATGATTACGCCGACTGACAGACCAAGGAAGTCATAAATCGGAGCGTTCCAGCCAGCATCACGCTGAGCCAAGTAGTCGTTGACCGTTACCAGATGGGCGCCCTTGCCGCTTAGACCATTTAAATACAGGGGTAGACTGGCCATCAAGGTCTTACCTTCACCAGTTTTAAGCTCACCGACATTGCCTTCGTGCAAAACCATGCCCCCGATCAGCTGAACATCAAAATGGCGCATTTTTAAAGTTCGGTCAGATACTTCCCTGACCAGAGCAAAGGCGTCGGGCAAGATTTGATCAAGTGACTCCTTTTCCAGGCGTTTTTTAAGCTTGGGAGTTTGCTCCTTCAGCTGCTTGTCGGTCATTTTTTTGTACTTTTTTTCTAAGGCATTGACAGCATGCACCCGTTTTTGCAGGCGTTTTAGGGTTCGGGCCTGGGGGTCACCTAGAATTTTCTTCAAGTACTTTTTCATGGACTTTGGCTACACCTCTCTTACAATTCCGTCATCTCTGTCGTTAGTTGTACTGACTATTGTACCAATTTATACAGAACGGCGCGACCGGAATTTGGCAATAACCCGGCCAGGAATCCGCTTGCGAGCATGGGTTTCTTTATATTTTCGAATCTGGTTCTTGAGCTTGGTTTCAGTAATGTCCACGGCCGCGAAAATATTCATGGTTGTTTCAGCAATCCGAATGGTGTCATGCGGCAAAAATAAGATAACTTCGCAGGTGTACTCTTTTTTTTGCTTAATCTTGGCTTCTTTGAGCTTGACCTCAAGATGAGCCGACTCCCGAGCATGCCGCGGCATGTACTTGTCCATGGCTCCCATTTTCTTGGTCACATATTTTTTTAGTTTTGGCTCCACCTTCATGTGGACACCCGAGATTTCCATTTTTTCGATCATTTCAACATCTCCTTATTACCCATATATGGTTGTAAAACTTTTGGAATTCTCACGTTACCGTCCTTTGTTTGATAGTTTTCTATAATGGCCGCCAGCGGGCGCTCGGAAAAAGCCGTAGCATCATTGGTATGAGCAAACTCGGTAGAGCCGTCCTGCCTCTTGACCTTAGTCTTCATACTGCGGGTCTGAAAATCAGTAATATAATCGGCGGTATGGGTTTCACGGTAGTTGCCCTGACCCGGCAACCAGGTGTTGATGTCGACACCCTTAGCATTGGGAAAACCAATATCGGCCGTGCACTTCTCTAGCACCTGGTACGGCAGTTTTAGTTCTTGCATCAAGTACTCTTGGATGGCAATTAGGAACAAGTGTTCTTGGTAAGAGTTTTCTGGGGTGTTAAAGCTCTCCATCTCCAGCTTATTAAACTGGTGGAGTCGGAAAATGCCGTCAGTATCCTTGCCGTAAGTGCCGGCTTCGCGGCGGAAGGCCGTGGTATAGCCAACATAACGAATTGGGAACTCGGCTTCGTCGATGGTTTCGTTCAAAAACATTGGCGCCAGGGTGTGTTCGGCACTGGCGTTCAGCCATAGATCATCATCGTCTAATTTATAAGTTTGCTCTTCCTTGTTGAGCCGGCCGGTGGCCTCGAAAACTTTGGTCTTAGCCACGGCTGGAGGCAAAACAAACTCGAAGGGCTTAGAGCTAACTTTCAGCTTATGGTCTTTGATAATTTTCTTGAGCACATCTTCGTTAGTCAAGGTATCTATACCGTACTGCCACAGAGCAAACTCTAGTCGAGCCAAGTCACCTTTTAGGTAGGCGAACCGGGCTCCGGCCACTTTGGCGGCCCGCTCTTTATCTATCCAACCCTTAGCCTCGCCGATGGCGCCATGAGTCTGGGGCTTGAAGTCAAAATTCAACTTAGTACCCACTGTTTTGGTCACTACGTTCTTGTCTTCGTGGTCGCCAACTGGCACTTCGTCCAGAGGCATATTGGGTACGCTCTTCAGCAAATCGGCCTGTTCGGTTTCAGCTTTGCCGAGTTTTTCCTCTAATCGGGCCAACTCTTCCTTGATAGCTTTGCCGGCTTTAATCTGAGCCTCACTGGGCTTGGCGCCTTTAATACTGGCTGTGTGTTCGTTGCGTTTGGCTCGCAGTTCATCGGCCTGTTGTTTGAGCTGGCGGTAGTGCTCGTCGACGCTAAGCAGTTTCTTAACGTCAATTTTATAGCCCTTTTGCAGGGATTTTTCCCGAACCAAATCAGGATTGTCGCGAATAAACTGAATATCTAACATGCTTAACTACCAGTATAGCGCTATTTGGACTTCTTTTGTAGGTGGTTGACGGTCAACTCGGTGCGCTTTCGAGCGTATTCGCAGAAATCGCAGGGTCCGCCCATGGCGGCTGTGCCGACTGGAGGCATGTCGCCTTCCAGGGCTTCTTTCATTTTCAGCAAGGTCTTGTCGACCCATTTGTCACTGCCATTGTAAGGGATGACTTTGGTCCGGAATTCGACTTTATTATAGAAACCATCAACGTCCAAGCGGCCGTTGGCGTATACAAAGTATCCGGTGTCGCTGACTTTAAAGCCGTTTTGGCGCAACAGCCACTGATAAACTTCCAACTGGCGCTTGTAGGCAATCTGCCAGTCGGCATCGATGGTGATTTCAGCAGATTTGGCGGTAGCTTTGTAGTCGACCACAATTAACTCTTCCTGGGCGTTGACCCAAATATCATCAACCGCCCCTGTTACTAGTAGGTTAGATGGCTCATGCAGGACTTGGATACCGACAAAGTTTTCCCGCCACTTATCTAGGTCGTCGTGGGCAAACGGTACGGCCTCAACGCTATATTCTTCCATAAGAGCGTGCGGGGTACCCTCTTTACGGTGAACGTCGAACTCTTTTTTGAATAATTCATCGATGGCCGAGTTAATGCGGAACGGCGGGCTGTTGGGCCGCTTAATGCGCAGTCGAGCATCTAGCCAAAAACAACGCGGACACTGAGTGAATAGCTCGATCCTCGATCGACTGACCTTGTAGGCCTCTTTTTGGCCAGGCTTGTACGGCTGTGCTCTTTGATATCCCATAGGACTCTTATTGTAGCAGGTGAAAGTTAACTAAGTATTAACTATGGGCGCAGGGCGCCGAAGAAAACTTGCCAGGCTAAGACAGATTTGGCCACTAGGCTTAGGATCATGTAAACACGCTCGCCGTAGAGGTAGTCGGCCCACTTGCCTTTGCGCTTGTACTGCAGGTACATGTTGATGGCAAAACAGTTGAAGAACAAGAATAAGCTGCCGTAGATCCAGTAGACAAATGACGGAATCTGGCCACTGCCGTAGACGTTGGCTGACCAGAAGTATATGCCGATGACAATCCACGGGATAATGCCGGCTTTACTGCCCAGGATAAAGGATAGCCAGTTAACCTTCTTGGATTTACCATTCCAGACCTCCATAAGCAGTCCAGTACCGTTCATAAAAGCGGTTAGAGCAAAGATCATCAGCAAGCTGGCCAGGTCATAAACACCAGACAGGACGGCAATAGCTACCATCATGGTGCTAGCACTAAGGGCATACTCGTACCAACGGGCTTTGTTGAGGTGATTCTTAAGGTTTTTCTCGTAAGTTGGCCGGTAGAAGGTCGCCATAGCGATGTGGGCAAAGGCTGACATAAAGAAGAAAGCGGCTACCAAGTAGGCCAAATTCAGGTCAAAAACGTTTTGGGTGGCCGGAACTAGACTAAAACTACCCTCTGGAGCTAGCGAATTAGGTGTCAGGAAGTTAACGCTAATCGGAAAAGTCACAGACTTAGCCAAGATTACTACTGCTACACCTTGGACGGCGTGCAGGCCGGCCAGTACAAAGTTCCACTTTCTCAAGCTCTGCATAGTGATTTTTGATTTTGCCATGGTTATACTTTACTACTTCTTCAGACGAGCCGCAAACTTGTCTTTTAGCTTGGCCAATTTGGGGTTAATAACCACTTGGCAGTAGGCATTTTCGGGGTGAGAGACGAAGTAATTGTGATGTTCGGGCTCGGCCTCGTAGAATTTATCAAGCGGTTTTACCTCAGTTACTATCTTGTAGCCCCAGACTTTTTGAGCTTCTTGGATGGATTGTTGGATTATAGCTTCCTGCTGGGAATTATTGAACAAAATAATTGATCGATATTCGGGCCCGACGTCAGCCCCTTGCCTATTGGGTGTAGTCGGGTCGTGGATGACCCAAAAGATGTCTAGGATGTCTTTAAGACTAATTACCTCGGGATTAAAGGTCACTTGCACAGTCTCAGCCCAACCATCTGGACTGCCATGAATACTGCCATAGCTAGGCTCGGCCCCTGTTCCACCAGCGTAACCTGGCACAACTTTTTCTACACCTTCAATCAGTTGGTATGTTGCCTCAGTGCACCAGAAACAGCCGCCACCGAGAACAATTTGCTGGCTCATTCGGCTACTCTGACGTCCCGCCAGAAGGCTATGTAGTTTGAAAAGTCTTTTTTAACGGTGTCGATCGCAGATGGTTTCGGGTCGGGATAGGAAAAAGCGTTGTCCTGCCCCCATTCTTTACCGTCACCGACGTTAAAATACTGACACTCACCTTTCCAAGGACAGGTGTAGGGCGTATCGCTTTTCTTGAGTAGGTCCATCTTTACAGCGGCCGGCGGGAAATACCAGTTGCCCTCGATGTAAATTAAGTCGTCCTTGTCAGCCTCGGCTACGACAGTATCATTCCAAATTGCTTTCATATATTCATGATACCAGCTTGCCAGCGACTATTGCTAGTAATACCACAGCGCCCAGGATACGACGGAAAGTATTCACTCCCCAAAGCATTTCCATGACAGCCCACGTCGCCAAGGCTATGAAGGCCAGAAGTTGGAACCTGGCTTGCACGGTGCCGTGGCTCAGCCTGGTAATAACCATACTGATGGCCCAAACGATTATCGGCACGTTGGGTTTTTGGAATAGCACCACCCGCCCGTCTTTGTCTTTAAACAAGTTTTGCACTAGGCTGTTAGCTGACACTGTTAAATTGCTGTACTTGCAGCTGTCGTAGGCTCCAGGTTTTTTTGTTTTTACGGGCTTCAACGATGTTCTTGCTCTTAATATTGCGTAGCATCGAAATACTACTGTCGTTAAACTGCTGATCGCCGTTTATGGTAATAATGATATAAGCATCGTTAGGAATCATGTCCTCTAGCTCTGGATGATCAAGCAAATAACGATCAAACTCCATAGACAGTTTAATGTTCTTCTGTACAAATGATTTTTTCATCGCTTATGCTTACCTCTTTCTACTAGTATTATATAGGCCTGCCGCAAGTTTAGAAAGTTTTGCTTAATAAACTTTTGAGCGTCTGTGAAGGCCAAGTTAATGTCGGGCGTATTCATCAAATACTTACGGCTCAAACCATTTGGGTGAAATATATGTCGGTGAGGCAAACTGTCGTGCGAATTGTCAAAACGGGTCACCTTTTGCCATCGATGGTCAATAAATGCTTCGTAATGAACCGAGAATTCTCTAACATACTTCCCTTCAGTAATCTGTCTGACATATAGTCTGTCGACTTCAGTCAGTAAGGTAGTGTGTGATTTTATCTTGAGCGGCATCGCCGGGCGCATTGTACGCGCCCGAGATTAACTTCTTCTTAACATGCGGGGTTTTCTACAAAGTCTTGTCAGCTTGAGCTTGTCGGTATCGGTACCAGCCGTAGAAAGCTGCTGCAAGGGCTGCCAGGATAGCTAGCCACCACCAGTTGAATTGCCAACCGCTGTCATCTGTTGTGGCTGCGGCCACCTTGGCGTTTTCACCAGCATTGACGTTACCGTTGCCGTCGTTAGCATTATCGTCTGCGCCTTGAACGCCTTGGTCGGCTGGGGCGCCATCACCACCATCGCCTCCGTCACCTGCACCGCCTAGAGCCAGTCCGGCAAAGAAGGCTGCTGGAGCACCGACTCCACCACCGTCGCCGCCAGTTGTACCACCGTCACCGCCAGCACCATCACCACCTTGAGTAGTGGTAGTCACTACGACTACTGGTTCGGTCACTGAAAAGTCGTCGGTTGGTTCTGGATTGGTAGTATTGCCGGCTGAATCAGCTGCCGCCACTGTAACTGTGTAATCGCCAGTTGTTAGAGCTGGGTCGACGATGTAAGTCCAGGTGCCATCGCCATTATTTGTAGCGCTGGCTGGGCTACCGCCATTGATTGAAACAGTCACCACGGCCGCTGGGTCGTCAACCGTACCGGTCAGAGTTGGCGTAGTGTCATCGGAGTCAGGAATAGCGTCCAAAGTTACCACTGGAGCAGTGTTGTCATAGGTAATCTCAAAGACATTTGACCAATCGGATAGGTTTCCAACTGCATCCTTGGCTCGAACTTTCAAGTAATGAGTGCCCTCGCCTTCGGTAAAGCTGCCCGATCGTGATTCCCCTGTCACAGTTGTTGTCCAAGGAGTAGTTTCCTTGTAAGGATTCAGCGGTATGTCATTCCAGTAGGCGTAAATATAGCTAGCAGTGTCGGTACTTGGCTTGTTCCATAGGGCCGTAATTGTGTCATTGTTGGTCGTAGAGCCACTGGCCACATCACTACCATCTACTTGAACTACTAATTGTGGAGCATCCGGCGCTTCATTGTCGAACGTCACTTCGAATGGCGCGCCATATGCCGAGCAGTTACCGTTGGCATCACAGGCGCTGAATGAGAAATAATGGACGCCGGGTCCCTGAGTAAAGTTGTCGTTGTAGACCCCTAGGCTCGATGAGTGACTAGCCAAATCGGTTGGATTCCATGGAGTAGATTCTTTAAATCCTGAACCAGGAATATCGTTCCAGTACTTCAGTTGGTAGCGAGTTGGGTCGCCGGTTGAGTTTAGGTTGAATCTGAAATTCTGAGAGCCAGTTACTCCGCCATCTGCAACACTCGTATCGCTTGGTTGAGCTGTGAAATCAGCGGTTGGCACTGACGGTGCTTGGTTATCGAACTCGACGGTCATCTTAGACAGCTGAGGATTGCTGTTGCCCTTGGCGTCGTCGCGCGCTACTGCTACGAAACAATATGTTCCGTTTAGACCTGAGGTATCGAACGTGGCTGTGAATGGACTGCTGGAATCGCGTTGGCTGGCGATGACTGGCTGACTTGGGTCACAGGCTCCGTCGCTACGAAGGGCTGCGTAGTAGAAGTTGATACTCTCAACGCCGTTGCTATCAGTGGCGGTGGCCTCAAAGGTGGCTGATGCTCCGGCCGGTTGTGAGGCTGGAGACGTTAAGACAAAACTAGTCACGACTGGTGGTGTACCGTCTACCGTGAAAGGCTGACTAAGTAAGTTATCTACCCTGTTATTAGCCTGGGTGTAGGTTGTGGTTTTAGCCGTATAGACCCCCTCAGGTAGAGGCGTCCAAGTGCTGGAGTTATCGACATCGCAAAGCAAGTAGTTTCCGGCGTAGGTCTGGGTACAATCACTGCGTAAGACTTCAAAGCTCTGGCTGTTTACTTCTACCACCATGCGTTTGAATTGATTGAACTGATCTTCAACGCGGACGCGAATTGGATTGTCGCTGGGACGGAAATGTTGAGCAGCCGGGTTAGGAATTATGTAACTGGCCGTTGGTGCATCGATAGAGTAAACCACTGCACTTCCGGTCACAGGCAGCCAAGTGCTACCAATTCTATACTCGGCAGTTACGGCATACTCGCCACCGACTAGAGCAGTTTGTAAGCGCCACCACTGGTTTCCGGCACCAGCGCCGTTAATCTTATAGACATCACCAGTCTTGTTCTCGTCTGCTGTATTAGCGTCAACGATTGGAGTCCCGCCGACTACAAAGCGAACTTCTTCGGCAATAGCCGGGGTCTGCACCTGGGCAGCTATGTCGGGATTAAAATTACCCTCTCGCACATATTTAGGCGAGCCAATGAAGCTAGAGGTCAAAGTGCTAGTGTCAATTGTATTGAACTCAGTCCAATCAAAATCCCAACTTCGTTCGCCACCTAGGGCCAGTCGGACTTCGACTTTACTATTGGCATTGATGGTTCGTAATTGCGGGCTGTTAGCTTGACTAACAAAAACTCCAGGATATTCAACTTCTTCGTCGGCAATATAGCGCTTGTTGCCACAGGCTACCTGTAGTGGGTTTGCGGCTGGTTTGCAAGGATTTTGATGAGCTGTACCAACGGTCAGGACTTGTCCGTCAACTTTGTATTCAAAGTAAGCAATTCCTACAGATCCCTTAACGAATTGTAAGGTCACAGATCCGACGTTAGAGCTAATTAAGTTGACGTGGGGTCGGCCAACTAGTTTATTGGCGGCGTTGGTGGTTGGGAATGGATCAGTGGCTGGAGCAGCGTTGGCTACTCGGGAGACCCATAGCCCACTAGTCAGCAAAGAAAGTGCAAAGACGGCGGCCATGGATAGATTAGCTGCTCTGGTGAATAAATTCTTCTTAAGATTTTTGTTTGAGATGTCAGTTTGGTTATTAAATACCACGACCACACTCCTTAGTTATAGGTAACCTCAGCCCCCACAAGCTTTTGGCACCATGTTTACGACTATTATCATAGCACTTTTTAATGAAAAGTTAATGTTTCCTTTACTACAAGCCGCTTATGCCTTTGTAGAGCACGTACAAAGCAATCACCCCAATCAGCCCGCCGGAAACTTGTTGGCCACGCTTGGCCATGAACTTGCTCATGGATTTTAAAAGCTTGCGGCCTTGTTTGCCGCTGACCATTACTAGTATTAATGGTATCCACAGGGCCAGAGTTGTCGCCATAATCAGTAGGATCAGCGCCGCCAGGCGCGTTTCGGCCGGAGCCCCCTGCAGGTCCAAGCTGGCCGGCACGAACATAATAAGACTGGTGAAGTTGCTAGCCATCAGTAAGATGCCCAGGCCAAAATCACGGCCGTAATGAACTTTTTTACTGACCTTCTTAGCTTTCTTAGCCGGCTTGCGCCAAACTTTGACCGCCAAGCCCAACAAGACTAGACCTACCATGACGTGGATAACGCTGGCGCTGAAGGTCGGCATGGCCGCCTGGCTCTTAGCATGAACCGTCAGGAATATTGCTGACCCAATAACAGTGGCGGCCAAGGTCCCGCCCAGCGCATAGGCAAAAGTTTTCTGAACCGGCTTCTGCGGCTGAGCCAACAACAGCACACAGGTAGCCAAAACTACCGGACTAACCGCCGCCCCTACCACATACGGCAAGATTTCAAAAAGCATAAGCTTATTCTAATCTATTTCAGCCCTCTAGGGAATCCTAGGGTCTTACGTTGGAACTGTAGATCAATACCTTTAGAATTAATGCCCTCCACGTACTGTATAGCCTTGTTTTCGTAATTTTGCCGCAAGCTTTGCTTCGGCAACTCTAGACTCTTTGGATGTGAGGTAAGTAGGTAGATGCTCGTAAAGATCAGGACGCAGCATAGGATTACTCGCTTTCCGTACGTGTTTAGAACTCTTATAGCCTATGCGATGCTTTTCAAATCGTTCTTCGACTGGCAGCCCAGTTTCCCCCACATAAACAACCCTAGGATCATCTAGTTCTATAACATAAACTTTGCGTGGGTAAATCATAGGTCTTGTTCAGGCCCAAGCGGGCAATGGTCTCTATGCTCTTCGCTCATAAACCTAGTTTCTTCCTCGCGTTAGTAACTTCTTGTTTAATTTCATTGAGCTGGTCTACTTGAGGATTTCGCCCGGGAAATCTTAGTTTGAAAACTTCCAGTGCCCGCTCATCGATTGTCTCCTTGGGATCGGACATTTTGTTGTTAGCCCTGGCGTGTATACCAGCTTTAGCTTTTTGTTTCATTTGTTTTCTAGAACTACCGCTGGACTTTCGCAATACTTTAATTATCTCTTTAATCTGACCTTTTTGGGGCAGCTGTCCAGGATAACGTTGCTTGAATATCTCCTGTGCCTGCTTTTCAAGGGACTTATTGACAGCTGGCTTGCTGCTTAATGACTTAACCTTCATTCGATCTGGAGATGGCCAGCGAACAGCATACTTTGATATATTCCTAGGTCGACGTTTAGGTTTTTTACCGTCTTCATAGTATCTTGGGTCGGCGTACTCTATAACGCCATGGCCTTTGGTCGTAAAATCGTTGTATGAATAACGTATAGACATAAGTTAATTTTATTATGAAACAATAACAAAGTCTATTGAACGCCCTTAACTAATCTAAAGTGACTGGTAGTAATCTTTGACCAAAAGAGCCATTAGTTTTCGTCGTTCTTCCATGAATTCAAAAAAGTCATCGTGCGTAGCACTTACTAGTGATTCGGGGATTGCGTTGCTTTGCAGGTTTTTTGCGAGCTCGGCGTCTGCCGTTATGTCGCTGCCAAATGCACCTTTATACTCTTTGACTTTCGCCATATAGGTTGCTGGCTCTAAATCGCTAACCTTAATATTGATGTCATCGCGTAGATATACAAAATTGCCAATTTTGTTGTAGTCGCTTCTATCGACACCATGCTTAACTAAATAATTCTTCGGGAACACATGATGAACCTGAGCCGTAGTCATAGACTCAACTTTATTTGCATTTGATAGGAAGCTGGGCTTACCTAGTAAGTTCTGGGCAGCGACAAAAACATTCCAGTACGGACTGGTAGTATTTGTTTTATTGAATTCATCAGGAAGTGTAGAGGTCCAGTAAATATCAGTAAGCGTCTGTTCTTCAATCGTTTTAATAAATTTCTCTAAATCACCTTTTTTCACGATTTGCTTAATGTCATGCTCAAACAAAGTTTCGAATGAGCCAGAGTGGCGACCAGTCAATAGCGATAGAACTAGTAGTCTCTTAGTGTACTTATTCGCTATAACGGTGTCTTCTTCAATATCTCTTACTCGAAGATACACAGCATATACATAATTTATTACGTTCTTCGAACCAAACATTTCTTTATATTTGTAGCCGGATGCACGAAGAATATCTTGTACAAAATGTTTGAAATAATACTCGCGAGTAAATTTATACACACCCGTTTCAAGCTTTTTGAATGATTCATCGGCAATCTCTTTATGGTTGTCTCGTGTTTCAAAATTCCTTCCCGACAGAAGTGCTACTAAGTCACTCAATTTTCCACGATTGAATTCAGTGAGTGCTGCAACACGTAGGATATCGTTGTAGTCTGGATCGTAAATATCATCGCTATCCGTTCTTAACCAACTAATATGATTAAAGTAGTCAGTAGCAACGAAGTGAGTGTCGTTTTCTTCTATATCCTTAAAGTGTGTCGGTTCAACTGCAAGGTTACAGAAGTAATCAATGAATTTTCTCAAACTCATTCCATACTCATCTCCAGGCTCATCTTCATAGACAGCTATCTTGCTCATAGCGAAATCGGCATTCGATAGGTTTACGCCAGATGCATTTATACGGATGAATATTTCGTTTACTATTTCAATGGGTAGATCAGCAGACAAAACAATATTTCCGATGTTCTTGTTTTTGACTTGGATCAAACGAAGTACTCGGTCGTGCACTTTGCTTTTATCAGCTTCTGGGTTCTTTTCAATATAGCTCTCTAAAAACGCAAGCTGATTGAAGTCATCTGCCAATACATCTGAAATGTCTGTTATCCACTCAGCCCCACGTTCTGTACCTCTGTCTTTTACCTTAAATTCTTCCGTTACTGGGTTGAACGATATGACAATCTTTTCGTATTTATACTTCTTGTTCATCACTTCTTTGCCAAGAATTGCTGCTCTGAGGGCAGTGATACGTTGCTGACCATCGATTAAGACGTGCTTTCCTTGAGATGTAGTTCCATCCTTTAGACGCACGTGAGGATTTTGCCAAGTAATTATGTACCCGACTGGATAGCCTTGATAAAGAGAATCCATTAAATTTCTTACCTGGGATTTGCTCCACACAAAGGGTCTTTGTATCTCTGGTATTGCTACTACCCCCGACTGAACCCAGGATAATAGAATACTGACTGTTTGATTGTTGATTGAATATTTTTCCATAGTTTAAAACACTTCCTTTCTTTCAACAGAAATCCAGTCAACAAACACGGGTTCTGTAGTTTTACTTGTATAAATAGATACCTTCTTGCGTGATCTAGTGAGTGCCACCAGAAATTTGTTAATACTCTCGTCGTCAATGTCGCCCGACCTCGGCAATAAATATGTGTCATCAAAATTAATCAGGAATACATAATCATAAGAAAGCCCCTTTGAGCCTAGTATAGTCGTGATTTTAATTTTAACTGCTTGATGTACGTCGGTTGAATAACTGTTATTGAAGATTAATCCCTTCGCAAATTTCTCACCAAGACTATTTGCATCTATTCCTAGATTAGAGAACAATAAGTTTCGGTCTTCATCATTCGTAATTGCATCACCATTTTGTACCTTTACTGTAAGTGCACGTAGTTTTTTAATCAATGCGATCGTTGTGTTCGGCAAGCAATCTTTAAAGCTAGTTGATAAATCTGAACTTTTCTTTACTGCTTCTGTGAATGGGTCATCATCAAGCACTGCTTCTGCCGCTAGTCTCCAACCTAAGTTGGAATCTTTATCATCAAACAATATTCTTAGCCCTAATATTAAAAGGGTATTAGTGTCATTTGAAGATGAATCGCCAGTAACGTTTTTGTAACCTTTTTTTCTTAACGCTTCTGCAAGCCTACTAATCTGTCTTTTTAAAGGGCAAATTATCAATACATCAAAACTAGGTTCAGTCTCAAAAGTCGTTTTTATTGCACGATCGATCATATATGCATTCTGTAAGTCGTATACTCTCTTTCTAACTTCTATCTTTGGGTACAGGCTTGAGTATTTATCCTTTTTTTCATCTGGAAAGTAGAGGTATTGCTTGGGTATTCTAGTTGTAAGGTGTCCATTTTCTTGTGCCTTGTTGAGGAAGTCGTGAAATGCATCAATGACAACACTTGTACTCCTAGAACAATATGGAAGTTCAAAAGTTTCATAATCATCATCGATGTGTAGACTCCTGATTTTGTCAGGTCTAGAATGCTTGAATGAGTATAGCGACTGATCGTCGTCGCCAGCAATTAACACAGGACTTTTACTAGCCAGTAGCTCTATAAGCTTGGCTTCAAGCTCATTAAAGTCTTGGAATTCATCAATCATTATTAAGTCATATTCAGGTATAGCGTTAGTATCTGACTCGTAAAGTTTCACTAGATCATAAACGATCATAGTAGCATCGTAAGCTTTGTAATATCCTCTTCTTGTGCCTAGATAATCCAAGCCAGCTTGTTTGTCATCTATATCAAGATTACTCAAAGCTTCCGTTAGGGAGTAGTCAAGATCTTGATCGAACTCTTTAGAGTAATCTTGTTCAATTACAGCCATCAGATTCATACATATACTCTGATTACTTCGGAGTTTTTTAGCTGCATAACTGTGGAGGGTCGAGACTTCAGCTAAGCCGTGCATATCAACTGAAAGGTCTTTAACCAATTCATTAATAAACGTCAATACGAGAATTTTATTCCTATTTTCTTTCTTTAACTTTTTAGCAACCTGCTGAAATAAAAAACTTTTTCCCGTTCCTGGACCCGCCATAACGAGCCTTTTGCGAGAATCGGAATCAATTACTTTCTGAGAGTGCTCAGCTCTTTTGTCGGCGTGTACTTTGTAGCTAGCATCATCCATAAATCAACTACTCTTCCGTGCTATCTGTTCTAAACTCGAGCTCAAAATTAATTAAGTAGTTGGTTTCCTCGTCAGTTAATCCGTATGAACTTTGCAGGATTCGATCAATTTTATCTAGATATATTTTAGAAAGTCTCGCTCTGTACTCCTTGAATTCAGAAATATTATTGTAATTTGCTTTTTTTATAACGGCGTTTTTTTCAAGATCAATCAGATATTTATCAAAAGTAGAAATCAATTCGGATTTTTTCGCCTCTTCTATTTCAGGAATTGGGCACATTAGTACTTCAGAAACATTTAAGTCTAGATTATTTGAGTAGGCTTGTGATAGCCAAAAATAGAGATTACTGCTTAATATGGCTCCTACTATTCTTGAATCAATTTCAGGCTTTATGTAAATAGGCTTTTCTTTAGAGGATCCCGTTGGATGTGTTGATATGACGTGGTAGTATCTACCGCCTGAAGTTCTATAATAAACAACATTTTCATTTGATTTTGTAGATACATAATCCTTTAGTTGTTTATGATTCCTTAGTTTGTCTAAAATAGCGAGCTCTATGTCGGAACCAATTTTTGCAAATCTACCAGTAACTCTGTGTTCAATACTGTTCACAAAACTAAGATTGTCAATTATTGTTCGTACGTCCGTGCTTGAGTACCTCTTTAAAACTCCAGTTGTGAGCAGTTCTTGGGTTTGATTTCCGTCCTTATTCACTAGAACAATTGACACTCGTTGGTCGGCATTATCAAAAATCTTTTTAGGTCGATTTGAATATGTAGAAACCTGAATAAGTCCGCAGTCCTTCAGCATCATATTATGTAAAGCAGACATACTCTCACTTGATGTGAAGGCTAATGGAACAATGTAGCAGAGCACCCCTCTATCTTTAATTGTATGGAACAACCCAAGATCAATGAAGAGAGCATATGTATCTAGTGAGCCTTTTTGTACGCCAGATATTGTCTTAGCACTGTCATAGAATTCTTTGTATATTTTCTTGTCCGAGACAGGCACCTTAGCACCGTAAGGAGGGTTGCCAATCACAATCCTAAATCCTTCGCTTACTCCGAACATCTGATCCG
The DNA here is from genome assembly GCA_964426845.1 of uncultured Candidatus Saccharibacteria bacterium. Classification (GTDB taxonomy): domain Bacteria; phylum Patescibacteriota; class Saccharimonadia; order Saccharimonadales; family JAGQNJ01; genus CAYRSA01. The sequence continues at coordinate 191,130 of CAYRSA010000001.1, forward strand.
CACTGAAGAAATCAGCAGGATGTAAGTTGATGAATGGGTTGAAACTCTGAAGCTGTTTAGTTCTTCTGTCGTCAAAAAGTGTTTTTTGGTTTATCAATTTGTAGTAATCAGATTGTAATTTCTTCTTACTATCTGGCTTACGAGCATTGAAGTATTTGTTTCTGAGTTCTTTAAGCTTTTCGTGCAAGTCGTTATCGCTCAATAGGCTAGCCTGACCATTACCGTCTAAGGGCATTAAGCTATTTGCACACACGAATTTGAAATCCAGGTTTGGTAGCGGTGCAACATCCTTGCCGTCGCCCTCGTCAACTACGAGAGAAAGCCAAGCACGCAAACGTGCAATTTCTACTGCCATCGGCTCTATATCAACACCAAAAATATTATTCTGTATGACTGATAGTTTAGTGACGTAAGGATCGAATCTATTTTCTATTCTTTCGTAAGTCTTAAGCATTAGCTGCAACATACCCATAGGGTATGCACCTGAGCCACACGCAGGATCAAGAATTGTAACTTTATCTAACGCATCGATAATGCTCGCTCTATACGACTTAATTTTATCTCTGACGTTGTTGCTTTTTGCTTTAGCCCATTCGCTATCAGATATATCAAGTAAATTGTCTACGGCTTCTTTAACATAATCATCTTTCCCGAGTTCATTATAGAGATACTGTCTAAGGCTCTCTCGGCACATATAACCAACAATTTCCCGAGGAGTATAGAATGTACCCTTGGCTTTAGTAGCTTTCTTGCCTGTTTCGTCAATCTGCGTTGCAAGTAAGCTTTCAAAAACACGACCTAGCATTTCAGGGTCAATAGCGATTTGCTCATACTCTGGGCTTGATTCGTCAGTAGTGAAGTTGAACTCTTCAAAGTGATCGTACAAGTTTGTGAAGAAGCCTTCAGGCAATGTTAACGATTCATCTTTGTACCAGTCGTTCTCGTGGGGTTCAAAAAGCCCACCATTCAAGTAAGGTGTTTTTTGATCTGTTTTAAATAAGTTTGGTTGATCGTCTACAAGAAGTTCTGGAAATAGTGCCTTCTGATGCTGTTTGGTTAGTTCATCACGTTCATCGACAGGAGTATTTAGGGTTAGGAAGAATAGTCGTTCTAAAGATTTCTTGTAGTATGAAGTAGCATCTGCACCCTGAGCATTAAAATACCCAACACTTTCATCGATAATGCCTTTTTTTCGCAAGAACCAGCAGAAGAGTAAACGTCCGAGTAATCTGCTAGCGAACAACTTGGCTTCTTCTTCATCTTTATCAATAGATTTAAGGTGTTGCAGTAGCTCTGTAAAGCTATTTGATACACCATCGTAAAACTTCTGATTCACGCTCTTCAGCTTGAAGCTTTCCCATAGAGTCGTATGTAGTGCCTCTTGAGATTTAAGTGAACCTGCACCGATCCATTTCTCAAAGATTTCTTTTTGTGTGTTATTTAGCCGTCCAGAAAGCTCGACTATACGTAAATTGCCACGATTACTCAGTACGACTTGTAATGATTTACCATTAGGGGAGAGGAAGAAGTCCAGTCCTACTTTGTAACGTTCGTTGTGCGTAAACTCTTCGTCTTCGTAGTTTGGAGTAAAGTGCACACCTCCAGCTAATATCTGACGAGAACGCTTTTTTAGCCAGTAGAACTTAGCTTGTAGCAGTGGTGCATCTGCTAGGTCAAAGCAAGCCCTATCGCTCTTAAAGATAGGGTGTGGCTGAAACCAACTATCGTAACGCTCGGCATTTGGTAGCTCTAAGCTTGATTCAAAAACATCTTCAACAGATTTAGTGCTTACTCCGCCGAATAATGAAACAATCTGATTAGCTAACTCAATACCTGTATCAACAGTAGGGTTGTCTTCAAGCTTGCCAAGCAGCTCATTAACGCTGGATGCAAAGGCACTGTTACTTGGCATAGAACAACACTCCCTCGACACTGCTAACCTCTTTTTCGTCAGACTCGTGTGCCTCAAGCTTGGCAACAGCTTTTTCAAAACCGTTAATAGTGTTGGGGAGAAGTTGTTGATGGGTTTTTAGATCTTGGTTTGCTTTGCGGAACAGATCTCGCATTCGCTTATCATCTTGCTTGGTAACAATGTGTTCCAAGCTAGTGTCTACGGCAACACCTGGCAGTACTTTTGTAAGCTCGTTCAAGACGTTCTTAATAGAAGGTGTGATCTTGAATGAACTCTTCTTTTTTACAGCTTGGCGTTTAGCAAGGGCAAGAATGTACTTTTTAGATTGTTCGCGATCATAGCCAATACGATCGGCTTTTCGCTCATTGTCTTCCGTTGTAGTTCGTATATGCTTAAGTGCTTCAATCGTTTCAACTGCATCAACCATATAGCCACTTAGTGCATCGGATTCAACAAAAATATGGGTCTCAAAATCTACACCTGTTTCAGTTGTTGTGCCCCTAGATCGAGTTAATGACAAGATGGTAGGCGTATTTATATTGCTCTTTGCAGATTCAGGCATATGACCCCATTTGCCAACAGGAATGTTCTGTACTCGTTCTTTATCTTCTTCTGAAGCGTCGCTCAGGAACTTACGAAGATCAAGCACGTATTCGTCTATGCTCAAGAACTCTTCATCATCGGCATCAAGCTCAGTAAACGCATCTATTGCCTTATCTTTGTCGTATAGATCAAGGACAGCGTTGTCTCGCTCTTTAGATTTCTCAGATTCTTCAATTTCGTCAATGTACTCAATCGGGTTTTCGGTTTCTCCAAGCACTGATTGGTCAGTACCAACCGTGAATTTTATACGATCTATCTTCTGCTCAAGTCGCTGGACCAGTTTTAAATAGCTTTCCAGATTGGTTTCTGGATGCATATTGTAGATGTAAACATTTTTGTGCTCTGAACCAAGTCTATTAATACGACCATTACGCTGAATCATCCGCACTGGATTCCAGTGGAGATCAAAGTTGATTAGTGTACCGCAGTCTTGTAGGTTTTGGCCTTCACTCAGTACATCAGTAGCAAACAAATAATCAATCTGCTGGTCTTCTGCAATGTCTTTACCGGTCTTAGATTTTGGAGAGAATCGATTGACAATTTCTTCTGCTTGCGACTTTGTATCACCAGTTAGAAATGCGGACTTTTGACCAAACTCTGGTGTAGATATAAGACTTGGTAGTTTTTCGCTTAAGTATTTGATAGTGTCAGCGTAATAACTGAACACAAGTACCTTTTTGCCAGCTTTTTTCTTTGAAATAATGTCAGTAAGCAACTCACCAAAAGAGTTAAGCTTGTCGTCATTTTCTTCTAGTGCACGACAGACTTCAATAAGTACACTCAAGAGTTGTTGATCTTTTTGAATGTCTTCTTTTAAGACTTGGATGTTGTACTTCTCGGTATCTGCTTGGATAAGATCAATTTGATCATCTTGCTCGGCATTAATATTAAAGTCGGCAACAAGCTCCAGATCATCACCAAAGACAGATTGAATCGCTTGAATATCTTTGAATTTAACTATGTATCCCTCATCAAGTTTGCCAGCGAAGTAATCTAATTTCTCTTGGTAGTTTTGAAGTGATTTTCGAAGTGCATGCTGCGAACTTTCGAGACGTTTTAATAACGTCACTCGAAGCATATTATGAACGCTCATTTGGCTCTGAAGCGTAAACGATTGTTCTGGGGGTAGCTTAAACTGCTTTATTTCATCTGGAGTTTTACCATAAAAGCGGTGTTGATAGGTTTCAGAGCGATAAGGCGAGAAGCCAAGTAGCAATAACACCTGAAACACGTTTACAAACACATTGTCTGTATACTCGTCTTCTGTCGTTTTGATACCAGTAATAAGGTCGAGAGGATGTTGGGTGCGTTGAGTTTGCTCTAAGAGTGAATCAACGTCCAACTTACGCGGATCTTTGCCAAAGAACACGCCAATATTATTGTTGATGACATTCTTAACACTTGATCCGAGGTTATCACTAAAACTATACGGCGAAGGTACGACTTCACTTACTGGGAACCGACGGATGTTTCCATCGTTACCAAGCAGACCACCCTCTTGCTCAATTCCGCGACGTGTTGTACGAACGAGGAAATGGCGAAGCCCTTGACGCATTATACGGTTAGCTTTGTTAAAGTCAGGTTTTTCACCTTTGTTTTCTGCCTTGGCCATCTCACTTGAAAGACGCTTGACGGCCTCAAAAAAGTCAATGACCTCATTTTTCTTTGTAGTTGGATACACAACCGGAAACGACTCTAGACTACCCTTTGCGGCTAGCTGTATCTGATTCACAAAATCAGTCAATGAGTTATTGATCGGGGTAGCCGTAAGTAATAGCACCTTACTCTCGGGATTGTCACTGAACCATTCCAAAAGCTCTTGGTGTCTCTTGCTAGCATCGTTACGAAGGTTGTGAGCCTCATCAATTACAAACATGTCTACTTCTGCATAGCGATCAAGTTTGCGTGCTCTCTGAATAGAGTTAGTGTCTTGCATTGATAAAATTTCAAAATCGCTTGGTAGTAACCCGTAAACATTCGCAAGTTCATCGCGCCACTGCTGTGTAAGGCTTGCGGGAGCAATAACATATATGCGCCTTTTTTGTTTCTCATGAGCATAGTGCTTAATAACAGCACCTGCTGTAATGGTCTTACCGAGACCTACGGAGTCTGCTAGCATTGCTAACCCGTACTTATTGAGTTTTTTTAGCAACAGTTGTGCATTTCGTTGCTGAAACGCATAGAGAATATCGGTGGTGTCTTCAGATAATTTCTCATCTTCCACGATTTCGTCTTGGTACAACTCCCAAAGTGTTTTTATGTACATATCGTAAGGACCGTACATCAGATCTCCTACTGGAGAGTCACCGAGCAATTCTGAGAATCTACCATTCCATCTTTCGGTCAATTTGTCGTTCCAGACTTTATCAAACCAGCTTAAATGTCCATGATCATCAGTATCTGCTCTAGGGGTAGACTTCACGATACGATAATCGTCTTCAAGCGCGTTCAGCTCGGTATTAGCTGTAAGTCCAGCTCTTGTAAAATTGGATGAGCCAATAATTCCGATAGCTGATTCACTTTCGTAGCTACCGAATATATAGCACTTGGCATGTAGAAAACTACGCCTATAGACACGGACCTCTAGACGACCGTTATCAATCAACTGCTTAAGTTCGGTTACTAGTTTACGGTAGTTTTCGACTTGAGGAAGGGTGGCAAGATCGAAACTGATATCTTTGTCAGGGAACGCTTGTTCTGGTTCTTCGAGATTAAGCTTCGCTTTGTAGCGAGGCATCAATGGTTCTTGACCAATCAATAATCGTATAGATTTATAATCTTTAATTTTCTCAAAAATTTCGAGCGTGCCTGGTAGGTCCCAATAGCCCGTTGCTATGGAAAGATGTTGATGTTCTTCGCTCAGATCTCTGAGCGTCTCACCTAACTGTTTTCGCTCATTGTCAATTATTTTTGGCAACACTTCTTCGCTTGTCTCCTCCATCCGATACCTCTATTCTACTCTTGTATTACCTGTTTGTCAGGACAGATTATAAATCTGCGATATTAAAAGAGTATGAACAAAGTCATAGAACGTTTACCCCATCAAGCTTTGCAAACCGTAGTAGACCACGTAGGCGGGCCAGACGCAGG
>CAYRSA010000002.1:0-1982 GCA_964426845.1 uncultured Candidatus Saccharibacteria bacterium
TGGAGGGCCAGGTGGGACTTGAACCCACGACACCCTGCTTAAGAGGCAGGTGCTCTAACCAGCTGAGCTACTGGCCCGGATTGCTGACGAGTCAACAAAGGCCTATTCTAACAGAGATAGAGCCACCTGTAAATCAGCTATTTTCGGGTCCAGACCTGAAAAGTATAGGTGATGCCGTTTTCGGTCACTGGCCGACTCTCCGACTTCAAGACAAACTTGTCTTTAAACTCTGGAAAAAACTTTGTGCAATTAAAGTCCTGATCTATCTGGGTCAGATGCAATTCGTCGGCCAGGTCTAGGGTCGATGCAAACAGACCAGCTCCACCAATATTCCAGATATCGCCATCGAACTCGGTCAGGAACTTCCTGGCATCAAGAATCAGTTCGAAGCCTTCTCTCAGATCCACCTTTTCAAGATTGGCCACATAGTTGACGCCACCAGGATAAGGCTCAGCCAGCTCTTTGTAAACTACGTAACCCATCAATACAGCGCCAGTAATGATCTTTTTACGATAATTAGCGATGTCGCCCGGAATCTTACCCTGCCATGGTATACCGTGATCGTTAGCAATCCCCTGCTTACTGTCAATGGCGGCGATGAAACGAATCATGCCTTAACGCCTCTTTGTAACTACTGCCAAGCCGGCGGTGGTTAATAGGACGCTAGCCCCCCAAGCCACTAACACTGTTTTAACCAAACGATCGGTCTGCCTGTCGGTCTCCTGCATGTTGCGACCAGCTAGCACATAGCCTTTGTCGCCCATTGAAACCGTCACACCGGCCAGATGAACACCGGGTTTCGGCTCCCACGTAAAGTAGTTGCGGACATACTGATTGGTGTTATCCAGATATTCGGTTGGCAATTCCGGTGTTTGCTCATCCAATACACCAGACGAGCCGACAACCTTTTTATCCTTATCGTAGACGGTGGTGAAGCTGCTGAGCTGATTCTCGATATTAACCTTAATAAGAAAAGGGGCTTTAACTTCCCCGTCCTTCTCGGCACTAAGCGCAGTCTGCCAAGCTTTATCAACAGCCTGGGTAGTTACATCATCGTAGAGGGTGGAGTCCAGGCCAATTAAACCTACCTTATAGATAGCCCCGAAAACTATGCTCAGTACTAAAACAATAAATAGCCAATGGAACTTATACTTACCCATGTAGGCAGTATAGCAGTAAAAATTGGTGCACCCGGTAGGATTCGAACCTACGACTTTCTGTTCCGAAGACAGACGCTCTAATCCACTGAGCTACGGGTGCCCACAACAATGAGCAATTATAACAGATTAGCCTTTGTTTGGCTGATCGGTCTGGTTTTGGGTATTTTTAGGCTGATCAAGCAGGCGCTGTGGCTTACCGGTCTTAGATAAAATCTCATTCAGCAAATTTTGCATACGCACAGCGTGATCTAAACTCATGCCAATCCGAGCAATAGTCGCTGGCTGCGGGTTTGACGTTGTCTGCAAGAAATCCATGACCACGCCGTTAGGGGTGGCTGAGATATTAACCGAGTCGGAATACAGAATCCGATTGTCGAAAGGAATAACCATCAGGGTTTGCTTGATAATTTGCTCATCCATGGCAGACAGGCCGCCAGATTTTTCCGGGCGGACATAGCCGGCCTGCTCTAGAATCTGAGTGGCATCTTTTTCGCTGACATCCAGATAGCTAATCAATAGCAGCAAGATCTCTTCCGACGGCAACTCAGCGCCCTTTTCAATCTTCGATAGCTGTTCACTGTCAATTTCCACGGCACCGGATACCTCGGCAATGCTCTCGTGCATCTGCTGACGCCACTGGCGAATTCGCTGACCAATATTCTTGTATGGAAATTCACCTCTCATGTACTTATATGGTAGTCCGGCCGCAGAGTGAATGCAAGTATAAGCATGTATACTAAGAGCTATGCAGATTTCCGAAAATGTTTCGCTGAAGAAGTATTCAACCATGCGTTTAGGTGGCCAGGCTCGCTATTTTGCCGA
>CAYRSA010000002.1:2082-163466 GCA_964426845.1 uncultured Candidatus Saccharibacteria bacterium
CGCTGAAGAAGTATTCAACCATGCGTTTAGGTGGCCAGGCTCGCTATTTTGCCGAAGCCAAGTCTAAAGATGATATTGCCGAGCTTTGGCAGTGGGCTGGCCAGAATAACGCAAAAATGATTGTCATCGGTGAAGGTAGTAATATTCTGTGGAGCGACGATGGCTACCCCGGCCTCGTCGTCGTTAATCAGATTAAGGGCTTTGAAGTGGAGAAAGTTGACGACGAAACCGCCCTATTCACCATAGGTGCGGGCGAAGACTGGGACAAGACCGTGGAAAGAAGCGTTACCCGCGGCTATAGTGGCATCGAACAGTTATCCCTAATCCCCGGAACTACCGGTGCTACACCCGTTCAAAATGTTGGAGCTTACGGGCGGGAAATCAAGGAAGTGCTAGTTTCCCTGGAAGCCCTTGATAGTGAGTCTGGCGACTTCGTGGTTATCAATAATGAAGATTGCGGATTCAGCTACCGCGACAGTCGCTTTAAAAGCCAGGACCGTGGCCGGTTCTTTATTACTTCCATTACCCTGCGGCTGACCACCAACAACCCTACCCCGCCCTTCTACTACTCCGTTCAGGACTACCTGGAACAGCATAAGATCACCGAGCCTACCGCCAAGGATGTCCGAGCCGCGGTGGTCAGTGTCCGAACCAAAAAATTGCCCGACCCTGACGAGGTGGCCAACAACGGTTCCTTTTTCGGCAACCCCATCATTTCGCACAAGCAATTCGCCGACCTGCAAGCTCGCTATCCCGACATCGTATCTTGGCCGGTCGAGCATGAACAAGTTAAGTTATCGGCGGCTTGGTTAATAGAGCAGGCTGGCTTCAAGGATTTTCATGACCGTGAAACCGGCATGGCCACCTGGGACAAACAGCCACTGGTCCTCATTAACGAATCCGCCAAAACCACGGCCGACGCCCTGGCCTTCCGCGACAAAATCATCGACTCCGTCCAGCACCACTTCGGCATCAGCCTCAACCAAGAGCCTGAGCTAATTTAAGAGTCGCTGGGCAGCGGGAACGCGCAAGCGAAAGCTACTACTTCTTTGCTTAGAGCATCGAGTTTCTTTTCGTCATTACGATGAGTTATAGCTTGCAGCATCCACTCGGCCACTGTGTCCATGTCTGATTCTTTTAGGCCCCGCGTAGTAATGGCTGGCGTGCCTAGACGAATACCACTGGGCTTAAACGGCGGCAAGGGATCATCGGGCACCACGTTCTTATTCAATGTCAGGCCAATCCGGTCCAAGACCTTCTCGGCCACATCACCGTCAATATCGAACGACCTCTTAACGTCGGCCACCACCATGTGGTTGTCGGTACCGTTGGTAACTAGTTTAAAGCCTCGCTTCATCAGCTCGTCAGCCAGGCGTTTGGAGTTCTTTAGGATTTGCCGGGCATAGGCTTTAAACTCCGGTGTATCGGCTTCACCAAAAGCAATCGCCTTGGCGGCAATGGTATGCATATGCGGTCCACCCTGGATCCCGGGAAAAACTGTCCGGTCGATGAGCGTTGGTAAGTTCTCAATGGTGTGATCCGGTGCTCTCAAAGGATTAGACACCTTGCCGTTAGACAAGATCATAGCGCCCCGAGGCCCTCGCAGTGTCTTGTGGGTAGTAGTAGTCATAACATGAAAGCCAGCATCCAAGGGATTAGCCAGTACATCGCCAGCGATTAGTCCAGCGATATGAGCCATATCGGCCATCAACACGGCGTTAACTTCACGGCCAATGGCCACAAATTTCTCATAATCCAATTCCCGTGGGTATGACGAAAATCCAGCCAAAATAATTTTGGGCTTTTCCTTCAAGGCTATCTCGCGCATTAAGTCGTAATCAATTTCGCCAGTCTCGATATCCTTCATGCCATAGCGCACAAAGTTAAAAATCTTAGCCGGCATGGTGCCGGGCCGGCCGTGAGTCAGGTGGCCACCGTGGCTCAGTTCCATGCCCAGAACCGTATCGCCCGGCTCCAGCCAGGAATAGTAAACCGCTTCATTGGCCGGAGCACCGGAATGCGATTGGACATTGGCATGGTCCGAGCCAAATAATTTCTTAGCCCGAGCTATGGCCAGCTCTTCCACCTGGTCAGTGTTAATCTGGCCACCGTAGTATCTTTTACCTGGATAGCCCTCCGAGTATTTATTAGTAAAAATACTACCCATGGCAGTCAGCACATCACGGCTGACGTAATTCTCAGACGGAATTAGTTCCAGACCTTGGCGCTGGCGCTTCTCTTCGGCTTTAATAAGTTTGGCAATTGGCAAATCTTTCATGACACCCTCCTGTTAATTTTCTGCATGTGGTCATGAAGCAAAGTTATATCATAGCTATATTGTATCAAAGATTGTTAGCGGCTGAATTTTAGTCGTCGGACAACTATCGCGGCGCCCAACAAGGTCATGAATAGGGCGACAGTCGTAATGGCTTGCCTGTTAAGCCCCGTGTCAGCCAAAAGCGTATTTGTCAGAGTAAAACTAACCGACGTGGTAGCGGTTTCATCGGGGCCCATCACTATCCATCCAGGGCTATCGCCAACAGCGATTGGTGATCCGGCTATTTGTGTCATGGTGCTGGCGTCAAGAACTATGGTGGTATCCTCTTGGGCGCTACTAACATACACCTTTGTGCCATCATTTGAGACAGCTATGCCGATCGGTTCATTGCCAATCGTGGATGCACTAGAAGTACTGTTGACCGCGTCGATAACAGCCACCTCATCGTTGGGTGCACTTGTACCATACAGGGTCGTGTTGGCTGAGTTGATTGCCAGCCCGGTTGCAGTTCCCGAGGCAATATTTGATACAACTGCTTGAGTATTGATGTTTATCTTATAAACCGAAGATAGTGCGCCCGACACTACGTATAGAAAGTCACCGTCACTACTGATGACACTGAATGCCGGAGCCGACAGACCGGTTACTAAATCGCCTGTAACAGTATCTGAAGTTGTGTTTATTATCGATATGCTACCCGCTCCAGAATTAGATACGTAGGCCTCGCCGCCATCAGGATTCATAGCTATTCCAGTCGGAAATGCCCCAACAGCTATGTCTGAGCCAATTTGAGTGTAGTTAGTTGTTTCCCACGCCGAAACCGCATTACCTGCACTTTCTGTCACGTATAGTTTTGAGCCGTCAGGTGTAAATACACCGCCAAGTGCGTCGTTCGCCGAGAAAGAACCGACTAAAGTTTGGGTGGCGGTGTTAAAAACCCTGACCGTATCATCGCCGCCTGTACCCGGGAATATTGCCAATCTTGTGCCGCTAGCATTCAGTGCCGTTCCCGCAGAGGCATCACCGCCGACCGCAAAAGTATCACTTACAGTATTGGTCGAGGTATTGATCATGCTGACTGTTTCTGATGTTCGATTGGTGACATAGGCAATGGCGTTACCACTGGCCGTAGCCTCAATAGTCTTGGCCCCGGCTGCCTGGCCAGTAACGGCTAGGCTCCAGTTGCCCGAAGTGTCGGCGTACGTACTGCCAACTGTCACCGAATTGACCTTGACTGTAACTTTAACGCTTGATGAAGCCGTACCGGTCACCGTGAATGATGTACCGTTGACTGTCGAGCTGGCGGTTGGTGAGGTTATAGCTATCGTGGTAGCTGCTTGAGACGGCTTGAAGGGTAGAGCCAGGGCCAAAACACCAAAAACGAGCAAAAGACTTAGGGTTAATAGCCTGTGGAGTTTTTTCATTTTTACTGAAATTCCTTTTTAAAAATCTTATGCTTAGACTAGCATATATACGAGTCTTCAACAAGCTTATGGCTGGTAAATTGTTTATGTTCACTTATCCTGTCTATGGTATACTTTGTCCTGCATGAATAGCACGAACGAGAAGATTGGCCAGCTAATTTACCAGATACGGCAAGAGCGCGGCATGACCCAAGCCAGCTTTGCCAAACAATTACACACTAGCCAGTCGGCCGTCAACCGCATCGAACATGGCAAGCAAAACATGTCCCTAGACATGCTGGGCCGCATTAGCGACGTGCTCAACAAACCATTAATTAGCATCTCCGAAGGCGCCGTTAACCTGCAAATCGAAGGCGGCCACGAACTTTCTGGCAAGATCAGCGTTAAGATTAGCAAAAACGCCACCGTGGCTTTGTTGTGCGCCAGTTTACTAAACGAAGGCACCACCCGACTAAAGAAAGTCCCTCGCATCGAGGAAGTTAACCGCCTCATCGAAGTCTTGCGAAGTATGGGTGTGGCTGTTCGCTGGTTGGCCGACAATGATCTAGAGATCAAGCCGCCGGCCAAGCTCGATCTTACTAATATGAATAAAGAGGCTGCTCGCCGCACCCGTAGTGTGATTATGTTCATCGGACCCCTGTTGCAAAAATTCAGCCAGTTTAATATACCCTACGCCGGTGGCTGTGAGCTTGGCCGCCGCACTGTCCTTCCCCACCTGTACGGACTTGAAGAGTTTGGTGCCGAAATCTCCACCAAGTCTGGTCATTACCACGTCACCTCAACCCCAGCACTACCAAAACGTCCTGTCGTTCTCTATGAGTCGGGCGACACTACCACCGAGAATATCTTAATGGCCGCGGCCGGCTTCGAAGGTGAAACCGTTATCAAAATGGCTAGCGCCAACTATGCCATTCAAGACCTGTGCTTCTTCCTAAGGAAACTGGGTGTCAAAATTGAGGGTATCGGCACTACCACCCTTAGAGTCAACGGTGTCAAAAAGATCAAGAAAAATATCAGCTACGCCCCAGCTGAGGATCCAGTCGAAGCTATGACTTTTATCTCGGCAGCCGTGACCACCAACTCGGCCATTACTATACAGCGCGCCCCAATCGACTTTCTAGAACTAGAGTTACTAAAGCTAGAAAAGATGGGTCTGAGCTTCACCGTCACCAAGCCCTACAAAGCCGAAAACGGTCAAACTGACCTGGTCGACATCAACATTCAAAAACATAATGATGGCCTAATTGCACCAGTTGATAAGCTCTACGGCCGACCCTTTCCTGGTTTGAATATTGATCACCTCCCCTACTTTGTCCCCATTGCCGCCGTAGCTAAAGGCCGAACCCTGATTCATGATTGGGTCTACGAAGACCGCGCACTTATGTACACCGAGATGAAAAAAATCGGCGTTTCCGTCGAATTAGCCGATCCCCACCGCGCTTTCATCAACGGCCCTACCAAGTGGCGCGCCGCCGATGTAGTCTGCCCCAGTGGTATCCGCCCGGCCGTCATGCTATTAATTGGCATGTTGGCCGCACCTGGAACTTCTATGCTCCGAAATGTTTATACCATCAACCGTGGCTACGAAGATTTGGCTGAACGCCTTAATTCCCTCGGCGCTAGAATTACAGTTGTTCACGAGTTATAAACAGCTAATATCTCCTCCCTTGACTTCAAAGCGTAACCGTTCTATTATCCATTCGTATACCAAATAACACAAAAAGGATAAAAAAAATGGCAACATCTAGAAGAGCGCCAGGAGGAAATATTGGTACAGTAGTAGGCTCGAGACCCAAGCCAAACGGCTCGAAACGACCAACACGCCCTTCACCGAACGTAGCCGGACGGAGGAAGTAAATTGGCAAAACCACTAAAAAAAGCACCCGGTAACAACGCTGGTTCAGCATCCAGTGGAATATTCAGGCCCAACGGCCAGCAACGGCCCAGGCCGAGCCGCATACCAGGCAGCAGACCAACGAAAAAGCCTAGGTAGTAATATGCCTAGTAAAAAACCTGCTATCAAGCCGATCGGAAGAGGTATTGGCGGAAATAAACAACACACCATAACTCACCCCTCAGGACTAGGTCGACCCAGTCGCCCTTCGGGGCGGCCATAAAAAGTAAAGGAACAAAACATGCCAGCGAAGAAAACATCAGCTCCAAAGCCAAGCAGTAAAGGACGAGCCTTCCCCTGGAAAGTCCCAAGCGGGTTGAATAACTTCCCCTCACGCCCAAAACCGGGCACCCACCGGGGCTAGGCCTAGAAGTACGGCTGACTCTTTTGTAGAATCAAGCGCTTAGCGCCAGCCCGGCTGGCTAGTTTTGAGGCACATTTTTTGGCTTCAGCATCTACCTTGATGGTTTTTAAGGGCATCTTAAAAAGTGCCGAGTCCTTGTTGCTGGCATAGACATGCAGAGCAACCCCGTTGGGCTTGAGCGACTTATAGCTGTTAGTGACCATCTTTTTTTGTTGCTCGGGTTCCAGAAAATTGATAAGCAAGTGGGTATACACTAAGTCATATTTTTTAGGCAAAGGTTTAGTGCAATCGTGTTTGATAATGTTAGCCTGTTTTGGTAAGTGCTGAGTAGTTAGCTCATAGATGTCGAGATCACATTCAGCTTCTAAAATATCGCTGAAAAAGTCCTGATAGTACTGAACATATCGACTATCTGCACAGCCCAGCACGGCTACTTTTAATCTAGGTTTTTTAAATCTTATTTTTGGCGAAACCTTAAGTATCTCGGCTTTTTTCTGAGCGAAATCGCTGGCTATCACCTTTTTAGGGTCGGCGGCGATCATGGCGTGATAAGGGCTATAGCCCTTTTTAATAAATTGAGCGGTTTTTATTTTTTTGATCATCATATATCTATTACTTTTTCTTCATGGGGTGCCTGATGGGATTCGAACCCACGATCTCCAGTACCACAAACTGGCGCATTAGGCCGACTATGCTACAGGCACCACAAACCCGACTGCTTCTGTCTTGTCGTGGTGAACAAGATAATGACAATTATGACATAGCCACATCAGATTAGAAAGGTTGTTATTGTCTCTATTTCTATCTATGTGATGAACCGCAAGGAGTCTCTTGTCAGTAATTTTACATCTTTCACAGACTTGTTGGCGTCCGGTCCGCAGTAAGTTTGCTCTGTAGGAGGCTTTCCCGGTTTTCCAATTTAGATGTTTAGCACCTCTATATTGGCTATTTCTCCATACAGTCTGGCAGGATTTACTACAGAAGTATTTGCCACTCTTAGAACGAGTCATGCTGTTCTTATTCTTATAAGAATCTTTGTCGCAAACGGTACACGTAACAGTAGTTCCTGTTCTTTGCCCTGAATACTGACACTCCTTCGAACAGTACTTACCCCACCCCTTTGCTTTATGACTGGGCTTCGCGTAGAATTTATCGTCGCAAATTATACATATAGCATTCACCATGTCTATATTATGCAGAGATGAGTTTATTAATGTCAAACAATCTGTTTCTGAGTCATTCAGAATTGAGCGTTCTACCGTCGACGCAGGATTACTTATCCATGGACATATCAATGCCAATCAGGGCCAAAGCCCCCAGCATCAGCCACAATATAGGGTTCTTCTTCTTTTCGGGCTTTGTGGCTTTTTCACTCATAATTGCTGCTTTATGGTACCCCGGGCAGGATTCGAACCTGCGACCTTGACGTTAGAACCGTCCTGCTCTAATCCGCTGAGCTACCGGGGCATAACAGAGGTATTTTAACATACATACTGGTGTTGTAATTAATAGCCTATCTTGACCGGCCTCCATACCGCTACCATAGGTTCATGGCTGAAGTTCGTGCAATCCCTCAACAACCAGACGAGTCCCTCGAGTCACCGACCGAAACCACCGTAATTTATATCAGACCGCGCCACTCATTTGGACAATTCGCCTTAAGATCGGCTATGGTCACCGTTTTATTAGGCACTGGCCTAGCACTAAGTGCAAAGTTCGGAATCCAATGGGGTACTGCCGATACTCGCGACGACTTAGCCGCTACTCAGGTCCGTCTTGAAGATGCCCAGGCCGAAGCTAATCAGCTTGAAGGTACGGTGGCCGATCTTATCGCTGCGGCTGAGACTGCCAACCTAGAGGCCATCGGCCAGCAAGCCGAAATAGCTATTGCAGCCTTAGATAGGGCACGGGGTGTTTACGATTGTTCGGATCTTCAAATGGGCGAATTAGCGGCGCCAACGGCGGTTGATAACTGGTGCGAGGGCGCTGCCTAGCCGTTCATATTCAATAAGTGGTGCGGGTGGCGAGAATCGAACTCGCATCCTCTGCTTGGAAGGCAGATATATTAGCCATTATACGACACCCGCAAGGTGGTCTGACCAGGCTATTATAACAGAGGGGAAAGCCTTTTACGAGCGCTCGCTCAGGGCAGCTTGTAGCTCTGGTGCATCTAGTTGAATAACCTGCCCCGGTGTGGCCGAACCAGCTAACAATTTCTGAGCCACCACGTTCTCTACAGCTCTTTGCATAACTCGGCGCAACGGTCGGGCGCCTAGTCGCGGATCATAACCGGTCTTGGCCATTAACTGCTTGGCGGCTGGTGTCAGAGCCACACTAACCTTGCGACCGGCCAATGTCTTGTTGATTGTTGCCAACAAAAGGTCGACTACTTGCAATAATTCTTCTTGGGTTAATGGCCGGAATAAGACGGTTTCGTCAAAACGGTTCAAGAACTCGGGGCGGAAAATGTTGGCATTAATCAGCTCGTTGACAAAGTCGCCTTCAAATTGTTCCAGCTTTTCACCCCTTGATATATGTTCGCGAATTTTCTGAGCACCCGCGTTGCTGGTGGCAATAATAATAGCGTCTTTAAAGCTAATTGGCTTATTGTCGGTATCCCGTAATACTCCTTCGTCCAGCATCTGTAGCAGCAAGTTTAAGACATTTGGATGAGCCTTCTCGATTTCGTCTAACAAGATGAC
The DNA here is from genome assembly GCA_964426845.1 of uncultured Candidatus Saccharibacteria bacterium. Taxonomy (GTDB): domain Bacteria; phylum Patescibacteriota; class Saccharimonadia; order Saccharimonadales; family JAGQNJ01; genus CAYRSA01. The sequence goes on from CAYRSA010000002.1 coordinate 10,745, forward strand.
GCTGAAGGGTTGTTTTGAGACCTGGGCACATAGACTATACGGATCGGTAGCCCCGGCGGCCAGTAGCCTAGAGGTATCCGATGGCCGAGAATATTCGTTAAGATCAATTCGAACCATTCGGTCCTCACCGCCAAAGTAGACAGCCGCCAGGGCTTTAGACAACTCGGTTTTACCGACGCCGGTTGGACCCAGAAATAAGAACGTACCGATTGGCTTATTCTCGTTTCGCACACCCGCTCGAGCCCGGCGCAGAGCATCGCTAACCAACTTTACTGCCCGCGACTGATTGATCATTCTTTCGTGAATTCGTTGCTCCATATTCAGTAAGACATCTTTTTCCTCGAAGGTGTTAGCCGTTTGGACACGAACATCGAAAGACTTCTCTACAGCCTGCTGGACCGACTGGGCAGTAATAAAGTATTTTTCCTCAGCAAAGCCAGCCGCAGCTTCCAATAGTTTCATGGCTTTACCTGGGAAGGACTGCTCGTGAATAAAGCGATCGGCCAGACGGTAGGCCTCATTCAAAGCCTGTTGCATATAGATCACGTCATTGCGACCTTCTAACAACAAGACTTGGTCTTCCATGACCTTAATCACATCAGGGTGAGGTAGTGGCTTAACTGCCACGCGGTTCATAAGCTGGGTCAAGCCCGGATTAGTTTGACTAAGTCGCAGCCACTCTTGTTCGGTCACTGCCAAAATAATTGGCAGACCGCCACCCTCTATCACTGGCAATAGCAGGTTTGACAGGTCCACCGCGCCAGTTCCATCTTTTAGGAACAGTTGGGCCTCATCGAGAAAGAGAATCAAATTCTTGGCAGCAATAATTTCGTTAAACACCCTGATTAACAATTCTTCCAACTGACCCCGGCCTTTAGCGTTGGCTATTAAGTTGGCAGCGTCCAACGACACGATCTGACGGAATCGTAACTCCTCTGGTACATGAGTGCGATCCTCAAGCAACTTTTCAGCAAAGCTATTGACGATAGTCGTCTTACCAACGCCGACATCGCCGACCAACACGGCGTTGCGGCGGCCAGGCTGGCTCATTAGGTGAATCAGTTGATTTATAGCGTCATTATGACCCTCGACATTCCGAGCCAGCAGGCCGCCGCGCTCTATGTCCTCGGTAATGTTTTGTCCAACCTGGCCAAGCAAGGGCGCCCAACCAAAACTTAGATCGCGTCCAATGCCGCCAAAGTTGCGCCGCTCGGCTACCCGCTTCATGACAGATTCGATGTGCGTATACCAATTCAGTCCCTCGACAATGTCGTTGCTATCGACTTTCATCATGGCCAGTTGAGTGTCATGGCCTGGGATCGCCAAAACCAACCCAGCTACCACGGCCGCACTGCTAATCTGTTGGTTGCCGGTATCTATACTAAGTTGCAAAGCTGACTGCCAAACCAGACTAGTGGTCACTGACTCCTTGGCCGACAAGCCCTGTAAAAACTGCGGTCCAACCCCAAAGCGGGTGGTATAGAAATAGCCACCTGGCTCTTTGGCAACAATAACCGCCAAGTCATGTGGTGACATTTCCGGCTTCAACTTAGCCAGAACTCTACGGTCTAAAACGTTGGCTATATCGCGAGTAGTAGCAATTGACTCCCCGGGCTTCAAGTCTCGCATCTCCCCATAGTACCAGAACAAACTTGTTACCATTGGCCCCAAGGCCATAATTAACAGATGTCCGATCAGAATATGCTCAAAGAAAATCAACCAGGCCCATACAGCTAGGACAACAAAAGCCAACAGCCACAAGACTTTTCGGGTGAATTTACCATCAAACCAAGTAGATACTTTGGCCTTAATTATCCGCGGGTTTTTTGGGTTATAAGAAAGAGTATTCATGCCCCGACCCCCAAACCAATCAGCACCAATGCCACTATCGGCAACAGTGGAATCAGCGGCCAAATCGCTATAAAAATTAGCCCGGTTAAAAAGACAAACAGACTACACATTGCACCAGTAATTAACAGGATACTACGCACCATAAAGCCTATCACCCGCGAGATCAGGCTATCGATCGCCGCTCTGAAGTGTGTGCCAATAGAGCCCTTAACCGGTCCAGTGTATGTTTGCTTAAAAGGCGCAAACCATGTGCGTACTAAATTGGCCATTGAGAAAGTACTCTCACACCACTGAAGTCGCTGTACCACCCCGCGTTGCCAGGCATATGCCCACCCCGCGCCGTACCACCAACGCACGCATAACCATAAAATCATAAGCGTATTATAGCAGTTTAGGGCTGGCAAAACAGCCTGTTAACCCTTAGGTTATCAGGCGTTCTAGAACGTCACCAAGTACAAAGGCCAAAACAGCGGCGATTAGACCCAGGCTGACCGTTTCAAAGACGGCTCGTACTACTGGCGTTTTAGCCACCCGACTCTTAAGCAATCCGATTGCCCAGAAGGCTAGGGCCGTCGATAGAATGGACAGCAAGAAAACATTATCTGCCCCCCAACCGAATATGTAATCAACTAAGTAGGCCAGCAATGGCACCAGTCCAACTAAGATAAATGACAGGTAGGTCATTAGGCCGTTAATTACTGGTGACGGTTCGTCTTTAACTGACTCACCGCGCTTTTGCATTAATTCAATTGATGATTTTGACGACAGATAAGAACCTACTCCCATCGAAAAGCCGTCGGCAATCAGGTTAGCAAAGCCTAGCACTAAGATAATTTTAAGATCAAAGCGGGCTCCAGTAGCTCCGGCTACTACAGCAAAGGTAGTTACTGCCCCGTCGATACCGCCGTAAACGAACTCACTGAGATAATCCTCAATATGTTGTTTTATTTTATCTTTCATCTAGTAATATTATAGCACCTTTCGCCGATTTTATACAGTTAGTCTAAGCGACACTTTGTAGGCTGTTTAGTAGTAAGGTTAGCAAAACAGGCACTAAGATATTATCACTGCCCCGTACCGACAAACTCTCAATCGTGGTAGCAAATATCGGCACCAAGAATAGGGTCGGTATCGCGATACTAGCAAAACTACCCGGTTCAAACCAAATCAGACAAGTCGTGATCGCCAAAGAGATAACGAAAAAAGCCGCGTTACCAGCGAAGGTTTTCCGGTAGCCTAAAATCTTGTAGCCATTGGTCTTGCCGTATTTCTCGCCGGCCAGGGCCGCAAAGCCGTCCGCTAGACTTAAGTGCAAAATTGCTGCTGTAAAAATCCATGGGTCGGCCGCCAGCCACAAAGTCGCAGCAATACCAACTGGGAATAGAATATCGCCCCAGGTTTTGCGTGGCACTTTGTGAATGGATGGGAACAGTCCACTGAAACGCGTGAATAAAATGACGGCTACAAACGCCAGGCAAATTAGGTAGATAGCATTATCGTTCAAGAAAAACGGCCAGAAGGCTACAAACGAACCAACGCTAATGTGGATAAACTTGCGAGCAATTTCGGGGTTAAGTCGTTCATGTTTCTTTATTCGCTCGCCAATCATCAAAATAGCGAACACAACTAGGACGGCAATCAGACCTGGAATCATAAGCCGTATTGTACCACCCCGCGCCCGTGTCTATATTTTTCGCAGGCGAATTCGCAAATTGGAGATATAGTGCTTAGGATTGACTTCAGAGTGCTTAGCCAAATACGTCAGATGCGTTGTCACAAAAGGCATCTCGTGATCCGGAAATTTTATGACATCAATCGTAAAGCTAGACTCAGTATGATAGCCCTTGTCCAACTCCATAGCTTCCAAGGTTTTCCGGCACCACTGGCCATCCTCGGATGTCAGGAAATCGGTTTTCTTCTTTACAGTAGCCATCTTATGAAGCTCCTACAAAGGTTCGAGCTACACCGGTCTGTCCAGCCCGGCCAGTTCGGCCAATACGGTGAATGTAGGTATCATGTGTCTGTGGTAAGTCGTAGTTGACGACCAGGTGAACATTAGGAATATCCAGTCCACGGGCAGCTACGTCAGTAGCTACCAAGACCGATTTGTTGGTGGTCTTGAAGGCCTTAAGAGCGCGCTGTCTCTGCGACTGCGACTTGTTGCCGTGAATGGCCTGGGTATCGTAGCCCTTTTTGGCTAGCTCATCGGCTAGGCGTTGCACGCCAAACTTAGTTTCGCCGAATACCAAAACTTTTTGATACTCAGAATGAGTTAGCAATGCAATCAGTTGAGCGATCTTTTCTTCTTTGCTGTGGGCCCGGATAATATCTTGGTCTATGTGGGCGCTAGTAACCTTAGCTACTGTTGAAACGGTCACGGCATTATTCTGAATACCGCCCAGCAGGCGCTGAATGGCTGGCGTCATAGTAGCGCTAAAGCAAACTACCTGACGAGTTGGTGGCAATGTGCTCATAATAAACTGCATGTCTGGCAAGAAACCCATGTCCAACATCTGGTCGGCTTCGTCTAAGACTAGTGTTTTGACTGTCTCCAATTTAAGCTCCCCTTGCTGCAATAGGTCTTTAAGTCGTCCCGGCGTACCAATGACAACACTGACCCCGCGGCGCAGTTCACTCTTCTGACGATGAATGTTTTCACCACCAACACAAACGACTGAGTACAGTTTTAGTCCCTGAGCAAAAGCTCGAAACTCTTCGTTAATCTGGTGTGCCAATTCACGGGTCGGAGCAATCACCAATGCCACGTTGCGACCATTGTTAGTAATCAAGCTGTTGATAATTGGCAGCATGAAGGCCGCTGTCTTACCGGTTCCGGTATTAGCCAAGCCAATGACATCGTCACCGTTCATCAACAGTGGAATGGTTTGTTCCTGAATTGGCGTTGGCGTTTGATAACCGCGGCCAGCAATAGTTTGAGCTAACTGCGGTTGAAAGTTGAATGAGCTAAACAGAGCATCAGACTTTTCGATGTGTTCATTCGGGACCATTGTGGCCTTATTTACGAACTTGTCGTGACTGATAGTGTTGGGTTTCTTTCGAAAACCACCACGTCCGCCACTGCGGCCGCCGCCTGAGTAGCCTCCGCCAGAGTAACCGCGTGAAAAACTACGCGCTCCGCCTCCGGAACTTCCACTACGTGGTTTATATGAGCTTCGCCGACTCGGCGAACGAGAAAATTGTGATGACATTAACATCCCTTTGTTTAAATTTGGTTAGCTCGCAAGGGAACAACGAGAAAACTTTTTTGTTAACTAACCCGAGATTCAAAATTACGATTACCTTAATATTAGCATAAGAATTTGCTAGTGTCAACAGAGTAGATTTCGAGAGTATCCCCTAACGTCAAGGAACAGTTAAAACAAAGACGAATGAAGCAAAAAGTGCTAAAATACCGGCTCAGAGGAAGATGAGCCAATAGAGGTGTAGTGAGTGCAAAACTGTTACAAAATATGCTCTAAGAGTCAGCGGACAGACAGCCCAGCGTTCCGATTGTTGTTGTTGGCTGGGTTCACTTCATCTGCGTTGAAGTTCGCGTTGAACGCGTTGTCAGGATTGTCCGGGTTGGCCGAACTCGACCACACGTTGCCGTTGTCACCCTGATCGTTGAAGCCTTCCCACCAGTTGCCCGCGAAACTGAAGGCCCCCGACCAGCGCACGTGTATCAATACTACTCGTTGTACTGCGTCCAGCGTACCAAACGCAGGGAGGTCTTGGCGGCGCTGCCCCTATAGAACTAGCTAGGAAACAAGTCAAAGCTAGTGAGTATTGTCTCTTAGATATGCTTATACGCCAGGCCGATCCTCGGGCAGTGAGCAAAAAGCCGCCAAGCACCGCCCGCCCCTGAGCCTGGCAAAGCATAGCCTCTATTGTACCCCCCGTTCAATAGCTACACCTTTTAGTAGTTTATGATGCTTGTAATGCTTCACTAATCCCTTATATGACGCTTCGGTTTCTTTTGAGCAATCCTCCTGAGAGAGTGCTGCCAGCAGGTTGCGCTTCAGTCGTTTGCCGGGGTGGATGCGGTGCGGATAGATCACCGCGCCTAAGAACGCAACCCCCTTATGACACTCTTGCAGGTGTCGTTTATGCGGGTGCAAAACAAGACCGAGTCGACCTGTGACGTACGCCTCTATAGTACTACTAGCCTGAACCAACTCGGCTTTGCTCTCAGAAACAATATAAAAATCATCAACGTAGCGCCCATAATGTTTAAATCCTAGTTCCAGCGTTACAAACTGATCCAGCTGGTCGAGATAGATGTTGCTCAGCAGCTGCGACGTCAGATTGCCGATGGCGATGCCGCGCCCTTTGGGCTGGTGGAACAGACTTTTGCTCGGCGGCAAGCCTTTCCAGGCGCTCCGCGGGCAATTGAATTCCACCTTATTGAGCGGGTCGTTGAAAATTATCACCTTCCAGAGAAACTTACACAGCTGATAGGCATAGCCTCTTTCGGGAAACTGCCTGTCCAGCCCCCACATTGCCCGCGCGTACAGCTTTTTGCGCTCCAAGCTCATAAAGTACCCTTGCAGATCCAGCTTGAGTACGTAGGCTGGCCGGGTATAGTTACGGCTCACCGAGCGGATATGATGGTCTAAACGGCGGATACCATAGAGCGTACCTTTGCCAACGCGGCAACTATAGTTATCTTCGATAAACCGGGCGTCCCACCACTTGTTGACCTGATTGAACAGAAAATGATGCACCACCCGGTCGCGGAAGTCGGCGGCGAATATCTCCCGCTTGACGGGTTTGTTCACGATAAACGCTGTTGAAGGACGGGGTGTATAGCTGCGCGAGTGAATTTCTTTGGCCAGCGCTGGCAACTCAAGCTTGGCGATAGCATCGAACTTTTCAACCTCGGGCTTGTTGGTCTTGCCGCGCCGCGCAGCTACGTACGCCTTCCTGAGTTCTTTGGCGAGCCACGTGGCGCGTTCGTCTGAAGTATTCATGGCCATGTCCGTATCATAAAATCCTGCGACGGTACCCCAGTCGACTCGACGGGCTCAGGCGTGGTCACGCCTTCGCGCCAGTCTCGCTTTGTGGGGTACCGGAATTAGCTGACGCTAATTTAAGAGACAGCGGACAGACAGCCCAGCGTTCCGATCGCTGCTGCCGGCTGGGTACACTCCAACTGCGCCGAAGTACGCGCTGAACGCGCTGCCAGGATCGCCCGGGAAGGCCGAACTCGACCACACGAAGCCGTAGTCACCCTGATCGGTGAAGCCTTCCCACCAGCCGCCCGCGAAAACACCCTTAAACGGTCCATCGTATTGCCACTGAGCGATGTTCGGTTCGCCGCTCCATGAACCTTCGCCAGTACCACCAAAGGCTATATCGAGATTCGGGAAATCACCAGAGACGTTTTCCCAGTCTGCGTCCCATCTACTTGTTGGCAACCGCCACCCAGCCGGACAGATGGAGTATGGTGCATCGCCTGCGGTTTCGTCATGGCTGTCTCTTGTTTCACCGGCAGTGGCGGCAGGCCAGTTGTATAAGTAGCCGTAGTTGGTTTCGCCTTCTCCGGTGTCTCCGGGGAGCGGGCCATAGGCGTGTGGGTCGTCATAGTTCAGATAGTCACCGGAATAACCGCTGTAGAGCTGCGGCAACGTGAAGTTACTGCCGACATTAGAATCCTCTGGTGTCAGTTCTATGGTGCCCGTAGTAGAGCCCAGCTTGAGGTTGTCGAGCATCCAGCAGTTGTTATCTGCTAGTTTGGCGACCTGGTATGCTTGATCGTCTCTACTGTCGGTCAGGGTGATAACGGCGTCTTCATTGCTGCCGGTGTAGACAGGTAGTGCATCGCAGGCCTCAGTGGTGAAGCTTTGGAGGGTAGCCGGACCGGTTGGCTCGTTGTCGGTAACCGTATAGGCCAGCTTGAGTTCTTTGGTGCCTGAGGTTACCGTACCATCAATGGTGAAGTCCAGCGTTACTTCAGTGGTGTCGTTTGAGCTGGCACTTTCAGTGGTTTTGAGCGTTAAGGCAGGAGCGCCTGGTTCGAGGGCTGTGCTGGTAGTGATGTCTCCACCCTTGAGCTTAATAGCTATGCCTGGCTCGGCTTCAGCTAGTGCTGCCGTGAGGGTATAGCCCTCAGGGTTGGTGGTACCTGATGTGAGGGTGGTAGTCGTGCTGGCTTCACCTCCGCCTTCGGGAACGGTGACAGTGAGCGTGTCTTGGTTAGTACCGAGGGTGAGAGTGGGAGCAGCGGTGACGGCTGAGAGGTTGAGGGTCAAACCAAGGCCTGCGAGGGCAAAGAAGGCAAAGACGCCGAGACTACGGAAGCTGAGTTTGTGGGAGCGGTGGGCAAAGCGCCACGAAAGAATACCGGAAGCTATGAGCATTACGGCAATGGCTATGAGCGGCAGGAGGGAGACGCCAGTATCTGCCAGGCTGCCGGTGCCGTCTCCGCCGATGACGATGTTAATGGTTTGGGTCAGGGTTTCCATGTTGGGTTCCATTCTTGGTTCGTTATTCTTGCTGGTTTTTGATTATATTAGGCTTGCACTGCTGTTACTCCAGGAAATAAAATTAGCCGTCCAAAATAGAGACGGCTGCTGACGGTTTTAGGGCTATCGGTGCGGTTAGCGCTTGCGCTAACCGAGAGAGAGAGAGAGAGAGACGAGATTGCGCTGATGCGCAATCTAAACCACTGATAGTGCCGGTTTGATTATTTTCCTCTAATGTATACGTAGTTTTCATTGTTTTTGCTTCCACTACACTCAGTATATGAATACTGCTTACGTATATTCTACACCATTAGCTTTTTGGTGCAAATAGCTGGTTCAAAGAGCGTTTGGTTGGCTCCTCGTCCGAGTGAATCTGTAGCCACACCTTCTGTGCTGGTTTGGTAGCTTCCATAAGCTGCTGCCTTGTCGTTGTAGCAAACACCAGCTCCTCATCCCACTGCTCGTCTAAAATACGCCTCATCTGCCGGTTTAGCTTCTTCTGGGTTTGCTCGTTCTGGCATATGGCCAGTATTGCCGGAAACTGTTCATCCTCCTGCCATTCAGTGCCATCCTTGCCGCCACTGTCTTTGAAGTTCACATAGTTCCGTGCCTTCCTGACACTGACAAAGAACGGCTTGGTACCATCCCAAATGTCTACAAAGTAGTGTTTGGCGGGCGTTTCACCTTTGCCTGGTATCTCAAGGTGTAAGTCCGGTGTCCATTGGGGATAGTGGCTAAACTCTGCCATATAGCTTTTGGAGAATCTACGGAGCTTGTTGCTGTCTCCATATATAGCTCTCAGTCTTTGAGATACTTCAGTTACGGTGACGCAATGCCTCAGGAAGTCACCAGACACCGTCTTGTTCTTGTACAGGCTTTTGGTTGCCCACTGGTTGGTAGTATTTGGTTTGGCCTTTTCAAGTACACGGACGCCTTTGGGAGTAATAAAGTACTCAGCTGGTCTTCCGACAAGCTTGTAGGACGTGTCATAGCGTTTGCCAATAAAGCCTTGCGCTTCAAGTATCTGCAGCTTGTTTTGTATGGCCTTATGGCTGGATTTGTCCAGCGAACGAGCTAGTTGCTTGGCTGTGCAGAAACGGTACCAATACAGTAGGTGCAGGGTTTTCAGCTGCTGAGGGTTTAGTGGTCTGCGGTACTTCACTGCATCCACTTTGCTAGATTTATTAACTTCAGCTTCATTGATTGCTAGATCACGCATACATCTACCTACTAACTTACTCCAATACTTACCAAACCAAGGCTCAACTCATTACCACAATTACTCACATAACCAGCCAAATTATCACTAACACACCTGATGATATAATTCACTATACTTACACCCAAACAACTACCTACAGCCATACTTATATACCTACTAACAATCATTCATCATTCACTTTATGTCTTCTCCTCTATATTTATATAGAAAGAGAGGGAGAAAAGAAAGAGGAAAAATATAGAGAAAAGTAAAACCAGATAGCTTGGGTGTCGGTGGGTAAGGTTAATGTTATGTAACTCTGGTGCTGTAGTTGTATAGTAAAGGAATTCAAATAAGAGTAGTTAACAGATGAAGCTTTGTCAGATAGTATTCCAACCGATTGGCATACTATACCAGGTGATTTTGATTGGTGCGGTATACTAGGAACATGCCTAAAAGCAACGATGAAGTCCGCAAGAGTATCAAGCAGTGGGAGGAAAGCCTGCCAGAATCTGAGCGCAATCCTAACGCGAAGGAAGATTTCGAGAAGATACTAGAACGGGCTGCGCAGCCACTTGAATCAAAGCCGGGAAAGCCGCGACGTGCCGGTGGTTATACCGGTAAACGAACTCGTTCACGTACAGCTGAAGATACTTCGGACTAACACAGTGGTACGTACCGTCGAGTGATCGCTTAAGCTGACCCCAAAAGCCTTCAATGGTGTTGGTGTGAACACCGGACTTTACGTACTCCAGCTTGCTGTGATTAACGAATTCATGAGAGAAGTCACGTTTAACGCGCGAGTAGATACGACTGTCGTCAGTGTGTAGCGTTGAGCCAGGTGTAATGTTGGCTCGCAGGAACGGTAGCGTTACGGTAGCGTCAGCCTGTTTAGTTGCAAAAGCTTTAACCTGACCAGTGCCTTTTTGCTTTTCAACAATGCCTACAACGGCTGTTTTGTTATCGTACATTTTATCACGGCGAGTTTTACCGCCTACGTAGGTTTCATCAGCCTCAACAACACCTGATAGTGGAGAGCCACCTTGCTGCATCATCAGGCGGATTTGTTTAGCCATGCGCCAGGCGGTCTTATACGTAACGCCTAAGTGTCGTTCTATTTCTTTAGCTGATACGCCGTTTTTACCAACACTGAACAGGTAGATGGCGTAGAACCATTTAGTCAGTGGGGTTTCAGACTTATGGAAGATAGTATTAGCCAGAGGGCTGATTTGGTAGCCACAGTCATTACAGGCGTAGCATTTGCGGTTTCTAACGCGGTAGTAACGGGGCTCAACAACACCGCATTGAGGGCAGGCTGGGAGATTGCCGTAGGCCAGGTTGAACATGTAGTCAAGACAAGTGTCATCATCAGGAAACTCCAGATGAAACGTATCTATTGTGTACCGTTCAACTTTCATACTTACAGTTTAGCTCATCTGTTCCTTGATGTCAAGGGATAGTCGCGGTAGATTTTATTCGGCGCGAGACGGTGATATCAGGGTCGCTAACTTTCGATAGGCCTCAAGTGTGTCCTCTTCCTGATCGTTAAACCATCTGTGCATAGCTGTCGCACCCATTACAAAAGTTCTATTTTCTACACTCTGAGCACGTTCAGTGGCATCCTCTAGTCGGATCGGCCATCTATGTGCATCCAGCATGAACTGATGTTTTCGCAATCGCTGAGCATCCGCACCTGGCGCTATAGCGACCACTGCTACAGGCCCCAAGTAGACCCTTCGGTAGGCTCCGTATTCGTTGTAGTCAAATCTGAGTTTGTAGCTCATGTCTCTAACTACACCCGCAACTAGGGTGTCGTGGGTTTGAACCACGGCATATTCGCCTTTGGAGTGGGTAACTTTATAATGAAATGCCGCTGCCCTGTTGATCCTATCCTCTACTTGACCGTACTCAAAACCCTCGGCACCAGATGCCATGACAGAGTACTCGGCAGACCCCAAGAGGCCACCAACCTGTAATGTACCTGAAGCAACAACCCGGTCGACTAGTTCGTACTGGTATTGTGTTACCTCGGCCGGCGTCTGACATTCACGGACCCTATCAAGAACTGGTGATTCAAATGGACGAGCCATACATTCTAGGAGGAAGCTATACCCCAGCGAGTAGCGGTGCCACCCAGGTACTCAACTTCTGGGATGAACCGCTCTGACTGCCAATTATCCCAACTAAAACTGGGGTTTTCTACCATTCGACCGGTCTGCTGGTGCTCTGTTGCCAATATCGCGGCTACACTGTCCCCTACCTGCACCGGAAAGTTAGGGCAGTGCTGGTTAGAGATACGTGTCCGAGCCCTGGGATCGGCATAATCGCGTGTTAGACACAAATCTTCTGCTGACAACTTCACGCCCCTTACTGCCACTGGTTTGTGAAAGTCAGCTAGCCAACCAGTTTCCGTCTCGGCCTTAATGACACCTTTCGCACCTGAAATCATTCCTCGCATATATTCTCCTTTTGACTCAATAATAATTGGCTTAAGAAAATTTGCAAGCATGAGCAGATAACGACTTAAACCCTGTTTTTCGGCGTCAGTTAGTTTTTAAAGCAGTTCGTCGATCTTGCCGCCCACAACTCGGGGCTCCATTGAATCTAACTCATCAATGATATCGACGACGTAATTTTGCTTGGGCGCCGGGTTAACCATATATATTTTCTTACCCAAATAATGGGCAAACATCATCTCGGAAAAAGTGTTGCCACCAATATAGTTTTTTATACCTTTTTTTGTATAATTGGCCACCAATATAGCGTCTGATTTTTTGATTTTGTCCATATGTTTGCCAATTAGGTTATCGGCTTTTTTAGCGGCCACTCGGTCAGTGCCATCCTTGGCCCAGTAATCAACTCCCGGTACCTTAATCGGCATATAGACTATGTGGCCGGCCTTTTCTAGAGACTTTTGCAAGGCCACCATCTCGTCCATAAACTTAATCGAGCCGCACATTGTTATTTTCATTGTTTAATCATAGCAGAGGCCGCTTCGATAGCCGAGCAAACGGTGTTGTAGTACGGGTCACCATGAGGGACGTAGTTACCTGGGGAGTCGTTTAGCTCTTTCTTAAGGTCCGCAACTGACTTCCACTCAACCGATGCAACCTCCGACTGCTCTAATGTAAAATCGGTGTCGGCCGGAAGTTCAAACAAGTATAACCACTGAAATTCGTTTTCAACCAAGCCATTACCGGCTGACATGTTTGACCTTTGAACCGAGATTAGGTTTAGATCCCCTTCCCTTACCTTAAGACCAATTTCTTCGATAGTTTCTCGCACCCCGGCGGTTAAAGGCTCCTCGCCTAGATCGATGTGTCCAGCTGCTGATATATCAAAGCGATTAGGCCAAGTTCGCTTATTAGCGGCTCGTTTTTGCAGCAACACTTCAGGCTTGCCGTTTTTAGACCTCCATATCCAGACATGAGCGGCTCCATGAAGTAGTGCCTTGCTAAAGGTGTCGTCTTTGTTGGCGCCTTGGCCTTCTAGCGCTCGTCCTTGTTCATCGTAAAGTTGCCATAGTTCTTGAGTCATGAATTAACTATAGCAAAGACCGCCCATTTCGGTCCGATCTTAATCTGATCTGTCGGAGAACGGACGCAGCTCGAACTGGTGGAGTGGATTATAACCAGGGGTTATCAGTTGTGATGGTGTCAGGCTGAACTTCTTGTCGACCCCATACTAGGGCGTGGCTTGTCCAGAATGGGATACTCTGTTCGTCTTCATCAGGGTCACCGGGAAAAGCAGGTGAATCCATAGGCCCGATCCAAGTGCTATCTAGCTCGTAAACATCGTTTTCTAATCTTCTGAACGAGACAGATAATAGAGAGCTTTGCTTTGGTTTTCGAGATTTAGTGAAGGGTGTGTAAACGTCTCTATTTTTTCGCTTCGCATACACTATTTCGTCTGACTTATCTGTCTCAACCAGGTCTGATTCACCAATGATCCTCTTCATATCTTTTTGGAATCTGATAACATCTCCCTCTAGATCTGTACTTGCCAAAACTTCCTTAACAAGTGCGGGCAGTTCCGGAGTATCAGCAATATGAGTTGCTGCATGTGAATCAGCATCGTCGTAAACCACCTCTTTACCATTTCTGGAGACACCAAGCTTTCTTATCATGCCACTACTATAACAAAAGATCGCTCGATGCGATCCCTATATGCTTCGTGGTCGCACCGAACGGACGCAGCTCGAACTTTTGGAATGGCTTATTTATTCCATGGATAAGTAGGTCTGACGAAGCGCTTCAATAAGACTTGTATCGACATTGTGGCTTTGAGCCATCTCAATAAGCAGGGCTAGATCTTTTTTGGGTACGCCGCTTGGCTTAAATGCTATATCCTCTATCATTGTTGGTTTCATGTCTTCTGCCCAGACTTGTCCGAAATTATCTAGCGATTGTTCGCTCATAAATTCATAGATCGCTTCCTTATTTGCATCATAGCTATCAAGTAGTCTAGCTGCTTCAACCGCTGTGGCCAGGTTGGCATATCGACAAAGGTTGAAGGTTAGTTTTGCTAGCGTTCCGGAGGGGATATCACCCATGTAACGAGTTGTGCCCGTAGCATCAAGGATGTCTTTAACTTCATTGTGTAATTCTTCCGAACCTTCAACAAGAAATTCTATCTTGCCGTCTGAAGCGTGGTTTTTGCCACCAATCATTGGTGCGCTGAGGAACGATACGTTTTTCGCCGAGAGTCTTTTTGCAAAGTCCAGAACAATCTCGGGCGTAAGGGTGCTAGTTTCAATAATTGTTTTAACTCTGCTGCCGTCTACTAAGACCTGGTTGAATATAACATCGCGTGAGATATCAGGATTAGGAAGACAAACAATAACTAGTTCACACGAGTTAGTGATGTCTGTAACTGAACTTGCTTCGGTTTTTGTCTCATCTATATCAAAGCCGACTACAGTGAAACCTTTGACAGAAAGGTTCTGCGCCATACCGCTTCCCATGTTCCCTAAACCAACAAGGCCAACTTTACTCATGTGTATATCATAACAAAAGACCGCCATTTCAGCGGTCTTTAATCTATCGAATGTGGTCGGGGTGATAGGACTCGAACCTACGACCTCCGCGTCCCAAACGCGGCGCGCTAGCCAACTGCGCCACACCCCGACGGTGTGTGTAACAGAGGGGATTATATAGCTATAAAGTGAACTCGTCAATTTCAGCATTGTCGAAACGCTGAATAGTATGAAAATCTTTGTGGTGCATTTTCTGATCAATTAGGCGAAACATTCTGCCGGTGGCGCCGTGACTGACTACTAAAATGGTTTTTTCAGGCCGCTTGGCCAGCCACTGAAACATTTTCTCGACACGCTCAAATAGGGCCGCGGTGGTTTCGACTCCGTCAGTCAAGCTACCTCGGTCGACATCTTGAGCGTATTTTGCAAAAGGCTGTCCATCATAGGGGCCAAACGATCGTTCGGTTAACAATGGGTTGGTGAGAATTGCTTCCGGCACCATACCGATTTCCTTAGCAATGATCTTAGCCGTTTGCTGAGTTCTCTGCATCGGCGACGCTACAATCAGCTGTACACCCGAACTCTTCAGATACTGTCCGGCTTTTCGGGCTTGGTCTTTACCCTCTTCGGTCAATGGCGTCTCGAATTCACTGCCTGCCATAATACCGTCAGCATTAGCCTGGCTTTGAGCGTGTCGAACAAAGAATATCTTCTTCATCAGTCTACGCGGTAGAAGTGGCTGTCAGCCAGTTTGTTCATCGGCAACCACATTTGTTTGGCTTTTTTGTGTGTCAGCGTACTCAGCTTTACCAGAATCAGAATAAGCATACTAAGGCCAGTGCAAAGAAGGGCGGTAACTAGACGAAACTCCCAAGCATCACCTGTGTTTAAGAATAGGATGAAGGCTAAGGTGATCGAGAAAAGCATCATCATAATTATCCACTCGTTACTGTAAACCTTGTTAGCAAGTTGCATATTCAGCATGGTGCGATTCTGCTGATTGGCAACGACTTTCTCTAAGAGTTTTCTCACGTCATCTTTGTGCTCGCCCTTGTAGTCTAGGCAAAATGAAATTATCTGTTCGTATTCCTTCTCTGCAGCTTCTCGGTTATTACGAACGTTCTTCTGGATGTACTCTTTAAACATAGCTTGGATTTCGTTGCGCAACTTGTCCGGCATGTCTTGAGTAGACAGCATCATGGCAAAGATTGCGTTAGACTCCGATCGAATGATCTTGTGGAGCTCTTCGATACGCGCCTTCTGAGCCGACAGAATTGGTGAAATATAGAAACCGTACAAGAAGGAGTTGACTGAGAAAATCGTCAGAGCCGGCCCAGCAAAATCATAGCGAGGCAAAACCATAGTCAAGACAGCATACAAAATGAAGAAGAAAAAGAAGTAATAGGACAGTCGGACTTTTTTAAGCAGAAAGGTTTCCATAAACTTCAGTCTACACTATTTATTTAGCGAATTCGACGGCGCGGGTTTCGCGGATGACGTTGACCTTGATCGTTCCTGGATACTGCATGGTCGATTCAACTTTGTTGGCGATATCACGCGCTAACTTAATAGCTGTCAAATCATCGACATCTTTAGGCCGAACAAACACTCGGACTTCGCGACCAGCACTAATGGCATAGGCCTTCTCAATGCCATTGAAACCAGTAGCTATATTCTCTAGGTCTTTCATTCTCTCGATGAAGTTCTCGGCGCTGATATTACGAGCGCCTGGCCGTGAGGCACTGATAGCATCAACGACTCGGACAATCAAAGCCTCGGTAGTCGTAGCCTCAACATCATCGTGATGAGCTTCAGCAGCATGAGCCACAGGTTCTGGCACGCCGTACTTGCGAGCCATCTCGCCACTAATGTGGTGGTGCTTGCCCTCAACCTTGTGCGTTAACGCTTTACCCATATCGTGAATCAAGGCCGCGTACTTAGCCGTCTTCACATCGGCGCCCAGTTCTTCGGCAATGGTGCCAGCAATGTGGGCCATCTCGGTGCTATGTTTCAGCACGTTCTGACCGTAAGATGTTCGGTACTTAAGTTCACCAAGAAGTTGCAGGACTTCCTTAGGAATTCCCACAATGCCAACTTCGCGGGCCGCATCTTCGCCGGCTCGGATAACTTCTTTCTGAACTTGGGCTTGAGCCTTGGCAACCACCTCTTCAATTCGGCCCGGATGAACCCGACCATCTTTCAGCAACATCTCCACAGATAGTCTAGCCACCTCGCGTCGAACTGGATCAAATGATGACAGAACAATATAGCCAGGCGTATCGTCGACAAGGATGTCGACACCAGTGGCTCGCTGCAAGGCCTGAATATTACGGCCCTCTTTACCAATAATCCGGCCCTTCATTTCCTCGTCTTTCAACTGGACCGAAGATACTGTGCGCTCGGCGGTGACTTCACTGGCCATGCGCTCCATGGCTTGGGTAATAATCAAGGCGGCTTGTTCCTCGGCTGTTTCCTTAGCTTCGTTCTGCATCTTAGCAATCAAACCAACCAGGTCATTCTTAATGTCCCGCTCGGTCATTTGTCGCAACTTGTCAGCCGCGTCTTCCTTGGTTAACTTAGCAACTTTCTCTAACTTCTCCTGCTGTTTCTTACGAATGTCGCGGATTTCATTCTTGAGTTCTTCGACTTCGTCCTCAGATTTGCGCAGCCGATCAGCCCGTTTGTCCAGCTCATCCATTTTCTTATCCAGAGCTTCTTGACGATCAATCAAGCGCTTCTCAATATCCTTAACTTCGCGGCGCCGAGTCTGATCCTCTTTGCGGGCTTGGTCGGCCAGTTCCAGAGCATCCTCTTTAGCTTGGGCCACTAGTTTCTTAGACTCCTTGCGAGCCTCTTCTATTTCTTTTTTAGCTTTTTCCTCTGACGCGCCCGATTTTTGTTTGCTTATTGCCGTGCTGACGCCAAAGCCAGCTACAATACCGACAACCGCCAGTACGATAGTAATTGGGTCCATAAGACCTCCCTTTCCGTCTGCCTAAACCGTTAGAACGATCACTTTCACTCCATTAGCTCTAAACGTTTGAACAGAAAACCATTAATCAATTATTTAGCTCGCGGCCTATACGTCTCTTATACAAAGTCTCTCGTATATTCCTGTCTTTATCATAGTCCATGTTTGGCCTTTTCGGCAACTAGGATTATTTTCTTGGAGCCGTAATGTGCGGATCCCGGCCGTAAAAGGGCATAACTAACTCCAAGCCTTTACCTTGCTTAACTAGTTTCACTCCAGCTTTGATCCAGTCGTCGCCGTTAGTGCCAGCTATTGGAACATTCAAGGTTGTTGCTATTGTGTTAGCCACCGTCGCCCCGATGCGCAGTCCCGTAAAACTGCCGGGGCCAATGTAGAAGACCAGGCCTTCTAAGTCGTGCCAGTCTTTGCCTTGCGACTTCAGTATATCCAGGATCTTTGTATGGATGGTGGAAGACAATTCACGATGAGCCTGCCACCTTTCAATAACCAGTTCTTCCTCGTCCTCGAACAAACCAATCTCAGCCTCCGGGCTATCGGTTCTGATAGTTAAAAAAATCATAATCCGGCCACCAAATATTCTAATTTTTTCGGATACTCCAAAGTGCAAGTCCGTGCATCTTCGCCGTCACTGACAAAACGAATCGTCAACCGATCTTTCGGCAACACATGAGCCACCACATCCGACCACTCCACAACCACCACTTGGTCATCTTGGCCCAGAACATCTTCTAGTTCATGTTCCATCAGGCCGGCCTCGGCTAAGCGGTAAAAATCAAAGTGGTGAATAGTCAGTCCGCCGGCCTCATAAACATTAGAGATGGTGAAGGTTGGACTGGAAACATGGTCCGGGCTACCGGCGCCCCTGGCTAGACCGCGGCTAAACGTTGTCTTGCCACCGCCGAGGTCGCTGATTAGTTCAATAACTTCGCCGCCTTTCAAAGCTTGACCCAGCCTAAAACCTAACTTTTCGGTCGCCTCGGCATTTTTAGTAGTCACAACTCTCCGCATATAGATATTTTACAGCAAAACTCTTGCCCGCCGCGGTATACTTATTACTAGCTATGCTTTTGATGGGACAACAACTAATAAACAAGCCGGTTATGAGCCTGCGTACTGGTGGGCCTGTTGGCACCGTCGTAGACATCATTATTAACCCCAACAACCTCAAGATTGAGGGTTGGTTTGTTAATGAAAATTCCAGCAAACGCCGAGCGGTTTTGCTCTCACAAGACATTCGCGACATCATCGACCAGGGTTTTGTGGTTAATGATCATGAGGGCCTCAGCGATGTTGACGAACTTGTTCGACTAAAGCCAGTCTTGGACATTAGGTTCGAGCTTGTCGGTAAGTCAGTTGTCACTAAAGCCAAGCAGAAACTTGGCAAGGTCAACGACTATGCTTTCGATAAAGACGGCTTTGTTATCCAAAAGCTTTATGTAAACCAATCAATTGTGAAAAGCTTTAGCGGTGGAGCGGCCATCGTCGATCGCAATCAAATTATAGAAATCAACAGCCGCAACATTATCGTGCATGAGGCAACCGTGCCCGGACGAGCCACGGTCGTGACTCCTGCCAGCGCCGGGTCGGCTATGAGTCCGGCTCAGCCATAGCTGTTTTAACGTCTTGGTACCGATAGCCTTGGCGCATTAGAAAAGCCATCAGCTTTTGATCATCTTGATACCGAGACTGCATCCGCTTTTTGGCCACTAGGTTCCTGAGTGTCTCTATCTCGTCAGTCTCGTCTTCTTCCAAAACTTGGTTGATAACCTCGTCAGCAATATGTTTCTGTTTGAGCTCCTGCCATAGTTTGCGCCGTGAAATATTCTTCAACAAGTGCCGGGTCTCCACCCACGACACCGCAAATTTATAGTCGTCAATATAGCCAGCCTCATCCAAGCGACCAATAATTTTCTCAATTACCTCCGGTCCATAATCCTTGCGCTTCAGATAATCACGTAGTTCCCATTCACTCCGAGCCCGCCGAGACAACAAATCCAAGCTTCTCATATAGGCCTTGTCCAGAACTGCCGTGTCTTGCAGCTCGTCCAGTTCGGCCTGGTCATATTCCCGGCCAATCCGAATGCCGCTCTTCATCAGCGCGTTTTCGGACAGACTAAAGGAATATTTATCGTCAACAAAAATCGAATACCGCCCCTGCCGCTTAACCTGCTGCTTGATATCGGTGATCTTCACAAGACCTATTCTTTGGCGGCCTCGCGGACCTTTTTGGCTATTTCATCCAAGACTTTAGGATTCTCTTCCAGGTATTTCTTAGCGGCTTCCCGGCCCTGGGCAATCTTCTCGTCCTTGTAGGCAAACCAGGCCCCGGATTTCTCGACAATTTCGTGTTCCACGGCTAGGTCCAGGATATCTCCAGATTTACTAATGCCTTGGTTGTACATGATATCGAACTCAGCAATACGAAAGGGCGGAGCAATCTTGTTTTTGACGACTTTAACTTTTGTACGGTTACCAATGATTTCTTCGCCTTGTTTAATCTGCGAAATTCGCCGGATGTCCATGCGGACCGAAGCGTAAAACTTCAAGGCATTACCACCGGTAGTGGTTTCCGGGTTACCAAACATCACCCCAATCTTCATACGAATCTGATTGATGAAAATAATTGTAGTGTTAGAGCGATTGATTACGCCTGTCAACTTACGCAAAGCTTGGCTCATCAGCCGAGCTTGCAAGCCCATATGAGAGTCGCCCATGTCACCTTCAATCTCCGCTCGGGGTACCAGAGCGGCTACCGAGTCGACCACAATAATATCGACAGCGTTAGAACGCACCAAAGTCTCGGTGATTTCTAAAGCCTGCTCGCCGTTATCTGGTTGGGAAACCAACAGATTATCGACTTTTACGCCTAGCTTTTGGGCGTAAGCCGGATCCAGGGCATGCTCGGCATCCACGAAAGCCGCCGTCCCACCAGTTTTCTGAACTTCGGCAATAGCGTGCAAGGCTAGGGTAGTCTTACCGGAAGACTCTGGTCCATAAATTTCAATAATTCGGCCTTTGGGCAAGCCCCCGCCAAGCGCCAGGTCCAACGAAATACTACCGGTCGGAATGCACTCCACATTAGAGTTAGTCCCCTCGCCCAGTTTCATAATCGAACCTTTGCCGAACTGCTTTTCAATCTGGTCTAACGCCAGGCCGAGGGCCTTAGATTTGCCCGTTGCCTCGCCAGTATCTTCAATTTTCTCTGCCACCACTTTTTTGTCCTTGGTATCTTTAGCCATGGTTTTGTCATTCCCTCCATTCGGTATAGTTAAGTGTACTTACAGTATAGCAAACCACTTATTAAATACTCCTTAACAAAAACCATTTTGTGCGGTGGTGAACCAGCTCATTGCAGCGACTAAAAGGCGGAACGCAGCCAGAGCAAGCTATTGCTTGCCCTGCGCGAAGTGGGAGCTGCAATGAGCCTGGTTCGCCACCACCCAACTCAAACTGGTTATGTTACCGAAGACTATATATAATGGTAGTAATATGCGCATAACTGATGCTGTGGTTGAAAAGCTACTGCTTGAATCAAACAAGGCCACCAAAGAGCAAATCACCAAACTGCAACAACAAGCAGCCGCTGAAAAAACCAGCCTGCAAGAGGCAGTCATTAAGGCCAACCTAATTAGCGAAAAAGAGCTGACTCAGGCTTACGCTAAGCAGACTGATGTGCCGTTCATTGATCTCAATCCCAAAGAGGTAAAAAGAGAACTCCTGCACCTGATCCCAGAGAGGATTGCTAAGCAGTACGGCGCTGTAGTCTTCGCCGTCGACGAAGAAGGCAACAAGCTGCTGGCCATGGAAGATCCTGATGACATCGAAGCCTTCAACTTTTTGCAAAAGCAATTGGGTACTAATCTAAAAATATATGCCGCTACTTCGACGGCCGTCAGATCGGCCATCGAGCAGTACCGCGAAAACATTGGTAGCGAGCTAACCAAAGTTATCTCTGCCGGCCAAACCGAGGAAGCCGCTAAGAAAAGCGATAAAGAAAAAGAGGTCACCGAAGAAGAAGTAGCCGAAGACTCCCCCATCGCCCAGACGGTTAACATGTTGATTGAATACGCCATCGCCAGCGGCGCTAGCGACATCCACATCGAGCCCCGCGAAAACCATGTCCTGATCCGCTACCGTGTGGACGGCGTCCTCAGAGAAACCAATAAACTGCCCAAAGATGTCATCGCCGCCCTGATCTCTCGCATCAAAATTCTGGCCAATCTGAAAATCGACGAGCACCGTGCCCCCCAAGACGGTCGTTTCAAGATTGCCGTCGGTGACGCCGTTTATGCTCTGCGTGTCTCGACTCTGCCAATTATGGACGGCGAGAAAGTAGTTATGCGTATCTTGAACGAATCCAGTAAAGCCCTGACTTTAGAAGAGTTGGGTTACTGGGGCCATTCCCTCGAGGCTGTTCAGCGGGCTATTGTTCAGCCCTACGGCATGATTCTAGTCACCGGCCCGACCGGCTCTGGAAAATCGACTAGCTTATTTAGCGTCCTCAACAAGCTCAGCAGTCCCTCTGTAAACATTTCAACTGTCGAGGACCCGGTCGAGTACCGGGTTGGCGGCGCTAACCAGACTCAAGTGAACCCTGTAGCTGGTATGACTTTCGTTAATGGCCTGCGGGCCCTCCTGAGACAAGACCCTAATATCATCATGGTTGGAGAGATTCGCGACGGCGAAACCGCCAACTTGGCCGTTCAGGCCGCCTTGACCGGACACTTGGTCTTCTCAACGCTCCACACCAACAATGCCGCAACTACCCTGCCAAGGTTATTAGACATGGAAGTCGAACCCTTCCTAATCGCCTCTACCATCCGGGCGGTCATCGGCCAGCGCCTGGTTAGAAGGCTCTGCTTAGACTGCCGCGAAGTCGTCACCCCCGATGCTGCCGTTCTAAAACAACTGGCCACCATCTTTCATGTTGATGATCCGGCTACTATGAACCACGTCCACGAGCTAGAAACAGCTGCTCTGGCGGCCGGCATTGGCAAGACCAACGACAGCAAAAAAAACGCCGCTGACCCCAGCCAGCTATCAACCACCGCCACATCCGTCGCCAAACTTTGGAAAGCTCATGACGGTGGTTGCGACTCATGCAACCACACCGGCTATAAGAGTCGCATGGGAATCTACGAAGTCCTGGAAACCACCGAGCCCATCCAAAAGCTGATTGTCGGCAACGCCACCAGTGAAGTTATCCAAGCCCAAGCCATCAAAGACGGCATGGTCACCATGCAATTGGACGGCCTAATCAAAGCTCTGCGCGGCCAAACTTCCATTGAAGAAATTCTAAGGGTAACCAGCGAATAACATGCCCCGCTTCACCTATACCGCCAGCAAAGACGGCAAAACTATTCACGGCACTTCTGAGGCGGCCAGCAAAGAAGATGTCATTGCTTCTCTTAGAAAGCAAAATATCACCCCCTTATTAGTAAAGCCCGAAAAGGCTGGTGGTAGTTTATTCAAAGGCCTTGGTTTCGGTAAAAAGGTAAAGGTTAAAGACCTGGCCGTCTTCACTCGTCAGCTATCGACCATGGTCTCAGCCGGTGTGCCCTTAAACCGCTCCTTGCATACTCTGCAAGATCAGACTAAAAGTGCTTATTTCAAAAAGGTCATTGCTGGGGTGTCCAAAGACGTAGAGGGTGGCACGCCTCTGGCTGACGCCTTTAAGAAGTACCCTGACGTTTTCTCGGACGTTTTCGTCAATATGGTCCGGGCTGGTGAAGCCGGAGGCATTTTGGACGAAATCCTAAAGCGCCTAAGCCTGCAGATAGAGCGCGACGCCAGCATGCGCAAGAAAATCAAAGGTGCCATGGCCTACCCAATAGTCATTCTGTCCGTCACTGTCGTCTCCTTCTTTGGAATCATGATATTCATCATCCCAAAACTGGGCGCTATTATCAAAGATCTGGGCGGCGAGGACGCCCAGCTACCAATTTATACCCAGGCGATGCTCAGCATTAGTGGTTTTTTGCAAAAATACGCTATTCCCATCATCGTCGGCGCCTTTATTATCACCTTCATCATAAGACGATATATTAAAACCCCTAAGGGCCGATATCAATTTGATGGTCTTCTTCTTAGGGTACCAATAATTAAGAACGTCATTATGAAGGTTGCTATCGCCCGCTTTGCTCGGACCTTTGCCTCGCTGATGTCCTCAGGGGTGACTGTACTGGATGCCCTGGAGGTAACGGGCGGAGCAATTGGTAACAAAGTCATCGAGAAAGAGCTCCAAGAAGCCGCTCACGAAGTAAAAAACGGTAAACCCTTGTCCGAACCGCTGGCTAAAAGCAAGCACTTTCCGGATATCGTGGCTCAAATGTTATCAGTTGGCGAAGAAAGCGGTCAAATCGACACCATTCTCATTAAAGTGGCTGACTTCTACGAAGAAGAGGTCGAGACCACCATTGACAGTATGGCTTCAATAATTGAGCCGATAATGATCATCGTCCTGGGGGCTGTGGTTGGGGTAATCGCGGCCAGCGTCATGGGCCCCATCGCTAACCTCAGTAAGAACGTTGGTGGACAATAGCTAAAGAAAGCTCTTGACCACTTGACGCTTATGGTTATAATAGTACCCAGCAAAGCCTACCTCAATAAGGGTAGCTTAATGCAAAAACAATAAAGTAAATAAGAAGGAGGGTGGGTCCTAATGATCTCACTTAAACGAAAAGAAAGCGGCTTCACAATTATCGAGCTCCTGATTGTGATTATCGTAATTGGAATTCTGGCGACGCTGGTTATAACCACGTTTAGCGGAATCCAAAGAAACGCACGTAACCGAGCCCGAGAAGCCGACATTAACGCATTGCATAGCCAAATCGAGTACTACTATGGTCAAAATAGTAAGTACCCAACCTTGGCCAACCTAAATGATTCTGCATGGCGAGCAACTAACCTTAAGGGTCTAGATGCCGAAGCTTTGACAGATCCACAAGGTGCAGACGCTACTCTGGTTAGTGCCCCAGCCGCTAGCGCTTACTCATACGCTGTTACTCCAGTCGATTGTAACAACGCTGGCACAGACTGTACTGCTTACGTATTGACCGCTACCTACGAAGGTGGAGGCACATTCGTCAAGAACAGCTTAAACTAGTAATAGTCAGCTAAAAACACGACCTCTAGCGCAAAAGAGGTCGTGTTTTGCTATACTTAGACATAAGCACTTTCAGCCGATAACCAGACTATGGACAAAACACTTTTTTACCAAGACAAGCCCCTGTTCGGCCTTGATATTGGTTTTCGAACCGTCAAGGTGATGCAAACCGAACACTCTGGCAAAAAACACTCCGTCACCGGCTATGGCATTACGTCCTTTGACCAAAATGCTGTTCAGAATGGGGTAATAGTTGACTTTGATAGCATAGCGGCTAGCATCCATACGCTATTCTCTTCAGGCCTAACCGGCGAGATTTCGACAAGACGAGTAGCCGTGTCGGTGCCAGCTTCCAAAACCTTTAGCCGCATTTTGTCACTGCCTGTACTGGCCCAGAAGGATATCGCCGAAGCTGTCCGGCTAGAGGCCGAACAATATATACCGGTACCCATCGATGATTTATACATTGATTTCATGATTATCAACAACGGTATCAAAACCATGGATGTGCTAGCCGTAGCCGTGCCCAGGAAGATCATCGACTCCTACGTAAAGCTGTGTGACATTTTGGGCCTAGAACCCGTGGTCATGGAGACTACTACCGGTGCCACTAATCGCCTCTTCCGCTTTACCGACCAACACGACGTGCCAACGGTGCTGATTGACTTTGGGGCGGTGGCCACCGATATCTCCATTTATGATAAGTACCTGGCTGTAACTGGAACTGTAGCCGGGGGTGGTGACGACATCACCGATTTAATATCCGGTTCGCTAAGTGTCAAACCTCAAGAAGCCGAAATTATTAAGATCAAGTACGGCCTGGCCCTGAGCAAAAAACAACCGGAAATTGTAGCTGCAGTCGAACCACTACTGGAGAAGACTATCAAAGAAGTTCGGCGGATGATTCGATATTATGAGGAGCGCTCTGATAAACGGGGTAAGATCGAGCAAATTGTCACTTTTGGTGGGGCGGCTAATATGCCGGGTCTAAGCGAGTTCTTAATTGACCGTCTACGTGTGCCAGTACGGGCTTGCGACCCCTGGAATAGTATTGTTTTTAAGCACCTTCAGCCGCCTAACCCAATCGAGCAATCGCTATACATAACTGCCGCCAGCCTGGCCATTATCCAGCCGAAGGAAACCTTCTCATGATTAATCTACTGCCTCCCGACACCAAGAAAACCGTTAAGTATGCGCGCTATAATTCTTTGTTACTACGAGCTTGCCTGGCTGTGATTGCCGTTATAGCTGGAGCCTTGCTACTTCTAGGGGCTGGTCACTTCTACCTTAACTCTGCGACCAATCGCTACAAAAAAGATATAGCCGTTCTAAACACTTCATTGCAAGAACAAAAAATCGACCAAACCAAGAGCGAAATCCAAAGCCTGTCTGGCAGTGTCAACCTTGTTCTAAAAGTCTTGGCCACAGAGATCTTGTTTTCCAAGCTACTAAAGCAAGCCGGTGCGGTCATGCCGGCAGGCTCGTCGTTGTCATCTATTGAGATTACTGACGACCAAAAGGGTATCGATATTTCAGCCGGTGTTGACAATTACCAGGTCGGCACCCAGGTTCAGGTTAACCTAGCCGATCCTAACAATAAACTATTTGATAAAGTTGACTTAGTCAGCGTTCAATGCAATACGGCCGGCACAAGTTCTTACCCCTGCGCAGCTCGTCTGAGAGCTTTGTTTGCAGACAACAGCCCCTACCTGTTCATTAATAATAAGGTGGGGCAGTAATGAACAGCCGTAAATTTTACTTCGTAATGCTCGGTCTTTTTATCTTACTTGTTGGCGCTCTGGTAGTTACAGTCGTACTCGGCAATAATCATCTTAAGAAACAATCGGACGGTTTACTGGCCGCTAAGATCGATCAACGATCGCTCAACGAGCAGCAAACAGCTCTTGTTAAAGCTAAGAAAGATCTTGAAAAGTATAGCGACCTAAAGGATATTGCCCGGGCTATCGTACCTCAAGACAAAGACCAGGCCAAGGCTGTCCGAGAGATAGTCCGCTTGGCTGACGAGACCGGTGTTACTCTAGAATCAATAACCTTCGATGACTCATCTTTGGGTCAAAAACCAGCTGCGCCAGTTGCCGCCCAAGGCGAAGGACAAACCGCCGCAACACCTACTGCCAAACCGGCCACTCCTCCCATCACACAAGCCAAGCCAGTCGAAGGTATCCCCGGGGTCTATAGTCTGCCGATTGAGATTGTCTCAACTAAGAACAATAACCAATTCAATAACTTCATAAATTTCTTGGCTAAGATGGAAAACAACCGCCGAACTGCTCAAGTTGAGAAAGTTAGCATTACACCCGGTACCACTGCCAGCGGCCAGGAATACATTAACTTCACGTTAACTGTAAATATCTTTGTAAAACCATGAATATAGATCTCAAAAACCTACCAGATAAATTGCTCGCCGGCGCCCAGTGGCTGAAGAAGTACGCCCTGTTTATTTCAATTCTATTAGTGCTAGGCATATACCTGTTCTTGGTCTGGCAGATTCGCTATTACGCCTCAATCGAGCCGACAACTGCCGACGTCACCAATAAACTTAATGAACTAAACACACCTAAACTCGATCAGGACGCAGTCGATAAGATCCTTCTGTTAGAAGATCAGAATATTGATATCCAGACTCTCTTCAACGAAGCTCGTCAAAATCCCTTCCAGGAATAAAACCTAGTTTCCGTATTGCTTCAGGTTAGATTCGTGGGCATTAATAACAATCTTAGAGGTTTCGTACGGTTTCGGTACAAAGGAAAAGGTGTAGTTTTGCTGCTCGCCAGCCGTCTCCACAACCAGGGTGCCATAGCCAACCAGATTGGGGAGGAAGCCGTTCTGCTGAACCGTGACATCCTGAACATCGCCGATACTAAGTTGGGATATCTTGCGGTTAAACAAGGTTATAAACAACACCTGAGCCAACTTTTCATTGGTTACAAACACCACATTATTTCGGTACAGATGAGCATTGACTAGAGTGATCACTACCACAATGATTGCCAGAATAAATCCCGCAAATACTACTAGGGAGTTTAAGTCGCCGAAACCAAGCGTGTTCAAAAAGCCGGCCGCCGCCACGGCTGCTACGGCCGCAAATATGGCTAGGGCTATCAGGAAACCGGTTATCAAGATGATACAAAAGCCAAAAGGGTGTTTGCGTATTTCAGCCAGCAGGACCTCTTCATCGTCAAACTCAATCATATCAAAGTATTTCTTGCCGGTATGAGACAGGCGGTGCCTACCTTGGTCTGGTTCGGTTTTTGACTGAGCTCCGGCTGGGGGCGGCTGGGGCAAGATGGGATTTCGGGGCGTTTCTGGCTGAGGAGCCTGATAAGGAGCCGGCTGCTCGTCTACTGGCTCTATACTCGGCAAAGCCTCGTCCGGCAAATCAAATTGATCTTCAGGTTGCATGTTACTGGCTATTATACCAGTGTTTGTTGTTGGTCCGTATCCTTTTTGGGCTTGGCCCGACCCAGGTGTCCATGAGCCTTAGAGGTGGTTTTGCGGCCCCGTGGAGTTCGTTCAATAAGTCCAATTTGCAACAAGTACGGTTCGTTGAAATCTTCAATGGTAGTTTTCTCTTCCGATGTCAGAGCCGCCAAGGTTTCCAGCCCCACTGGTCCACCTTTGTAATTGTCGATAATTGCTACCAGCAGTCGCCGGTCCGACGGATCCAGACCCAGTTCATCAATCTCTAGTAGTTCCAGAGCTTTGTGACTGAGCGGCTCATCGATAAAACCGTCGCCGTTGATGTCGGCGTAATCCCGCACACGTTTTAGCAGTCGGTTGGCAATCCGCGGCGTCAAGCGGGCTCGTTTGGCTAAATTCTTAGCGGCTTTGTCGTCAATCTTGATGTTTAAAATATTAGCCGAGCGTTTAATAATCGTGGCAATCTCGTCCGGTGTATAAAACTCTAGCCGATGAATCATGCCGAAACGGTCTCTCAAAGGTGCTGCCAATGAACCCGTCCTAGTGGTGGCGCCAATAATCGTAAATTTCGGCAAGTCCAGTCGCAGACTCTTAGCGCTTGGCCCCTTACCCAGCATTATATCGAGCTTAAAATCTTCCATGGCGCTGTACAAGACTTCCTCTACCGATCTATGCAGTCTGTGAATTTCATCAATAAACAAAATGTCGCCGTCTTGAAGGTTAGTTAGCAAGCTGGCCAGGTCGCCGGCCCGCTCGATAGCCGGCCCGCTGGTAATCCGAATCTGAGCCCCCATCTCATGAGCAATCACAC
This sequence comes from uncultured Candidatus Saccharibacteria bacterium, assembly GCA_964426845.1. GTDB lineage: Bacteria > Patescibacteriota > Saccharimonadia > Saccharimonadales > JAGQNJ01 > CAYRSA01. The sequence continues at coordinate 39,585 of CAYRSA010000002.1, forward strand.
TAGCCAGTGTCGTCTTACCTAGCCCTGGCGGCCCATACAATAAGACGTGGTCAACCGGCTCGCCGCGTTTCTTGGCAGCATCGATAGCCAGCTGCAAGTTTTTCTTAATTCTTTGTTGGCCAATATAGTTTTTAAAGTCATGCGGTCGCAGTGTCACCTCGAATTCTTGCTCGACTTTGTCCTCCGGTTCGTCTGGTTGGGCTATGCGTTGTATGGCCATTTATTTTCCTTGCAGAGCCTGTTTAACTCGATCTTCGGTCGACAATTTTTTATCAACACCTTGCAGAGCCAACATGGCATCGGTGTGTTCATAACCCAAAGCCACCAGGGCTTGGACGGCTTCATCACCTTGGTTAACGCCGCTACGCATGGCCACATCTTCGGCGCCCGAGCCCGCCACCACCCCAACCTTATCGCGTAGTTCAACGATGATTTGCTCGGCCGCTCGTTTGCCGACACCCTTAGCGGTTTGCAAGGTCTTAACCTCCCCCGAGGCAATCGCTGTCCGCACATATTCTTCGTTGCCAATGTCTAGTACCGCCAAGGCTACTTTTGGACCAACATTCTTGACGCTCAACAACTGCTCAAATAACTCCTTGGTGGCCTGCTTGCGAAAACCAAACAAGTCATGCGAGGTTTCGCGGATGTGCTCATGAACAAAAACTTTAGCCTTCTCGCCTTTTACCAAGCTGGCAAAGTCATCGCTTGTTACCAGTAAGCCATAACCGACACCGCCCACGTCCAGCACCACCGAGTCTAAAGACTTGGCGCTGACCATACCCTCGAGTGTCGCAATCATTACTATATTATCGCATATTCATCGAACAGGTGATAGCACAGGCCAGAGCGTCAGCCGCATCATCTGGCTTTGGAACCACCTTGAGTTTCAGTACAGTTCGGACCATTTCCTGGATCTGAGCTTTGGTAGCTTTGCCATACCCAGTTAAGCCTTGTTTGATCTGCATCGGTGTAAATTCGTAAAGTTCCATCTTGTGTTGCTTGCCAAGTAAAAGAACCACACCGCGGGCCTGAGAGACTGACATAGCCGTAGTAACATTCTTGGCAAAAAATAACTTTTCGACGGCCATGACTGACGGCTTGCACTCAGCAATAACTTCGCTCAGTTCGTTAAAGATCGTCTCTAGACGATCGGAGTCAGCTTGGTGAACCGGCGTTTTAATCACGCCAGCGTCGACCAGCTTCAATTGGCCGTTCTCGACATCTATAACGCCAAAGCCCAAAATGCCAGTGCCGGGGTCGATTCCTAAAATTCTCATGGTGTATATAAGTATACTGCATCAAACTTCCTGACCTCGGCGACTAAAGAAGTTCCCTATGCTATGGCGATACTCATAGATTGAATAGGCCAAGCCCAACAGGGCCACAATTCCCAATACGTAATAACTAACCTGTTTGCTGGCCGCTTTCGCCGGCTGAGCCATAGGGTTGGTACTTTTAGCCGAAGCCACGTTGCGGCAACGGTTGGTCTCGGGGTTGCGCTCTTGACCTTCCTTACATGCCGCCAAAGCACTTGCAGCAGCGGTGTCTTTTCTACAACGATTGGTTTCTGGGTTACGCACTTGGCCAGGATCGCAGGGCGTTAAACCGGCCTCAGTTTCGATATTGCGACAACGGTTGGTCTCCGGATTTCGGTATTTGCCGGCCGGACAGGCTTGCAGTTCGTCGTTTTTTGACTCCTCGCTCGTCGCTACTAACATTAAACTAGCCGCGTTAGGCGATGGTACTAATCCTGCCTGCCATGTACCATCCACTAAAGCATAGGCCTTGTCATCTCCTAGATTTGCTGGGTAGCTAACGATTACTGAACCTGTGCTTGTCTCCAGCTCCACTTGCCCACCAGCCGAATTAGGCAGAGTCAAGCCGTAGAAAGCTCGGTAGGTCAGTGGTTCGATGGCGCCACTCAAAACTTGCTGAGCATTGCCGACTTTCAGGGTACAACCAGTCAAGTCTACGGGGCTGCTGGTCTCGTTGTATAGTTCGACAAATTCTTGACCGCTATCATCACCGGCTGGGTTGGGTAGAATCTCACTGATGATGATTCCTTGGCAACTTGACGAAGATGTGGGTTCGGGTTCCGGTTCGGGCTCGGGCATATAGACACCACCTCCCGTTGGCGTGGAGGGTCCTAATTGAAAGTCAACAAAATTGTTGTCGGTGTCCTGTAAGACCAGGGTCTCAGCAGAACCCTTGCGGGTCAGGCTGGGATTAGCCGTGCTTGGTATGGTTGCAGCCAGGCTCTCTGGGTCGACGGCTGGCCCCCAACCAAGCTTGTCAACCACCTCCCCCTCAGAGTTCAATAGCACTACGTGCCCCCCGGTTGTGGCCATGGTCGATGAGAAACACGGAAAATCAGCAACAGAACAAGCTGTTAGGTGATTAGTGCTGGCCAGCAGAGCATGTTGATGCCCTTTCAAGATTTCTGTCAAAGCTACACTGCGGTTCAAGGCATTGTTGGAAGAGCGCATTTGCACCACCCAGCCCTCGATAGAAACGTCTGCAGAACTATTGTTATACAACTCAATGAATTCTTGGCTGGCGTTGTCGGCTTCGGTTGAAACTTCGCTGATAACCACATTTGGGCTAGCCGCCAAGACTTCAGGCAAGAATACTAAAACTTGAAGCAAAGGCAACAGGAAAGCAACAGAGATCAGGCTGGTAATTCGGAAATACTTTTGGGTCATGCCCCGATACTAACGCTCGAATATTTGACATGTCAAAAGAAAGTGGTTTTGGTTAATCTTGGTTTAATACGTCTTAAATCGGGCTTAAACTTTAGCCGAAATTGGTGTGCGTGTTGGTAACATCGTCCAGCTCGTCCAGGGCATCCATCAAGCGCATAATCTTGCCCAAGGTAGTCTCGTCTTCTACATTAACTGTGTTGTTGGGCACGAAGGTCAGCTCGGCTTCGGTAATTTCCAGACCGGCCTCCTGCAGGGCCGTCCGCACTTTGGCTAAGTCCTTGGGATCAGTGTAGACTACCGTCTCGCCGTCTTCCTCGATAGCGTCTTCGGCTCCAGCGTCTAAAACCTGTAGTAGCAAATCTTCACCGACTCCCTTGACGCGAATGACTCCTTTGCGGTCAAACTGAAAAGCCACGGCACCCTTCTCGGCCATGTTGCCGCCGTGCTTAGAAAAAGCCAGCCGCACTTCTGGATAGGTCCGGTTCAAGTTATCGGTTGCGCATTCCACTAAGATCGCCACGCCGCCCGGACCATAACCCTCGTACATGACTTCTTGAATTTGCTCGCCACCCAGCTTGCCACTACCGCGGTCAATGGATCTTTGAATATTGGCATTGGGCATATTAGCGGCCTTGGCCCGATCGACGGCCAAGCGCAGGGCAAAGTTCATATCGGGATCGGCGCCCGCCCGCGCGGCAATAGCAATGGCATTACCGAGTTTGGTAAACACCGCTCCACGAGCCGCATCTTTAGCTCCCTTTTGGCGTTTAATTGTTGACCACTTGCTGTGTCCGGACATGACTTGGCTTCTCCTCTATCTCTGTTAGTATAGCAGACCGCGCCTTGATTTTCACCCTCAACAGTACCACCAACGCCAGAATCGCTAGGTTCAAAATAACCATCTGTAAGACATCAATATGTACCTCTATGTTGGCGTAGGGCACCTTGGCCAGCAAACTGGAAATACTTAACATATATTCCAGCACGATTTGGCCCGGCAAAACTATGAGCTTAGAAAACATGAAATTGAACATTCCAGCCAGACCCGCCAGGAAACTCAGCAACATAGCTAGAGGAGTTAGTGGCACCACCAGCAGATTAGCCAGAATACTAATCAGTGACAAGCGACCGAAGATGTATAAAATGACCGGCAAGGTACACAGCTGAGCCGAAACCGTCTCTGATAAAACCGATGGAATCATTTTTTCCTGCCACCGCTCTGGCACGAACCGCTGGTTCAATAGCGGTCCTACAACTAATACTCCGAAAAAAGCCGTGAAGGACAAGTACCAGCCGATGTTGGACCATAAATACAGAGGGTTGATGCCGGCCGTCAAAGCGGCCACCGACAACAGTAGCAACATCGGTTTGAAAGCTCGGCCCCACAGCCAAGCTATAAGACTAATGCCACTGACAACCGCCGCTCGGACGATCGACGGAGCATAGCCAGTAAATAGTAAGAATATGCCGATCAAAGCCAGTGAGAAAAAAAGCGACTGAAATCTAGACCGCCGGCGGAACAGACGCCGGACAATCTCGATAATCACGGTCAAGTTATAGCCCGAAACAGCCACGATATGAATCAGGCCGACAGTAATCATCTCTTCCTCCAGGGTCGGATCAAGAGTAGTCCGCTGACCAATCAGAATACCCAAGCCAAAGGCCGCCAAGCGTTCCGGTAACATATCTTGCATGCCGGCGGCGAAGTCCCGCCGAATCTTCTCAACCGGTGACTTGGACCGTGAAATCAAAGACAGCTTCGCGAAACTAGTCCCAACAATCTGGCCACCACGTTTGCGAAACAGCCGGCCCTGAATCATCAGCCGATCACCGCGGTAAACAATTGGCAAACCCTGGCCTTCGACATCCATTTCACCGACCAAATCGACGGCAAACGGTTCGTGTAAAACCATGCTGCCAACCGCAAATTCTAACTGACCACGATCGCTATAGACTGCATCATCAATGGCCGTGGCCTGAATAGTCACCGTCCTGCCGATCAAGCCATCGTAGATAGCAGTCTGTTGCATTACTAATGCCCCGCGCCACCAACCAAGCAAGAACAAAGTCAGTGATAGGGCCAGCATCAAGAACGGTCGCTTACGGCTGACAGAAAATACAAAACCCGTAACTCCAAAAGCCACAACTACCCATATCCCTTCTATCACCGGCAGTCGCCGAGCCGCCCCTAACCCGGCCAAGAACATGGCGAGAGCAATCGTAAAGATTAAAGTCAGGCGCAGCGGCTTTTTCCTACCCATAGCCCGCAGGCTAGCAAACAAAGATTAGCTTTTGCTTAACTGCGTTGACTTTTGGGCCAAAAACAGAGATAATTCACTCTGTTTTAGCCGTAGTTTTACGGGTCCGTAGCTCAGCTGGTTAGAGCACCTGCCTTTTAAGCAGGGTGTCGTGGGTTCAAGTCCCACCGGACCCTCCAGATCAACTTGAGTTATACTTAGGCTATGGACAAAACTGACGAAAATACTATCAAGAGCGGTCATCTCGCTGTTGGCCAAGGCCACAAGCTGTTCTGGGAAGATTGGGGTAACTCAAAAAGCTTTCCAATTATATTTCTCCATGGCGGTCCTGGTGGCGGCTACGGCATGAAACATAAATTGTTATTTGATCCTAACCGGCACCGCGTTATTTTCTTTGACCAACGTGGCGCAGGCAATAGCACACCTTATGCCAGCACTAAAAATAACACCACCCAAGACTTAATAAGTGACATTGAAAAGCTCCGTAAACATCTTGGTATCGACAAAGCTCACATAACTGGAAGGTCATGGGGCTCAGCCTTAGCTTTGGCTTATGCCATTGCCCATCCCAGCAGCGTCAAGAGTATGTTAATCGGCGGGGTTTATTTTGGTTCACGATTTGAAAACGACTTTATTTCAACAGGCTATGTCCGCTATACCTATCCTGAAGCTTGGGAGAGATATATCGCCCTGGTGCCGGAAGATCATAGAGCCACCGGAACATCCATAACTCAGTACTACTCGGGCAAAATGCACTCTTCCAACGCCAAGGAAGCTAAAAAGTATGCTGATGAGTGGACCTTGTGGGAAGCTTCAACTCTATCTATAAACTACGACCAAAGAGCAGTTGAAGCCGATGTACTAGGCGAAGATAATCTAGCCATTGCCAGACTCGAAACTCACTACTTTCTTAATGACTGTTTCATGCCCGATAACTTTATTCTTGATAATGTTAAAAGGATAAAGCATATCCCTTGCTACGTGGTCCAAGGACGTTTTGACAACTGCACTCCACCCGATACAGCCTATAGATTATCGAAAGCATACGGTGAAAAGCTAACACTGCAATGGGTCAACGCCGGTCATCGAAGCTCTGAACTCGAGGTCCGTGCCGCTGAACGAGCAGTGATTAACACATTAATGGTTTAGCCAAACAAAAAACCCCAAGTCCCCCAAGCGTTCTTTGCAATATAGACTTTGATTAGTATTTGTTGTATAATTAACTCATGACAGAGGTGCTTGACCACGCCTGGATCGACAGCTATAAAGGCCTATTAACTGTTCCTCGAAATATCCACGAGCATCTTCGTGTGGCCGACGGCGATACTCATAAAGCCATGTTTCTTGATTCCGGCTTCACTGTTAATCCTGACTTGACTCCGGCTGTCGATCTGGAGAGAGTTGACTCTGTCGACCAAGACCTAGCCCACCTTCGAGATGACATAGCAACCCACGAAGAGCAGCAAGTAGTCCGAGATGCTTACCTACCAAGATTAACCGAGTTACGAACGAACCTGACTATTCTAAAAGCAGCTACAGCAGGCGATCCAGAAGAATTTGGAACTGCCAACGTCGAAAACTTCGGCGAACCTGACCCCGGGCTAACCAACTCAGTGCTAGCCTTCTTCCACACCTTTGCTGAAAAAGAATTTGCTGAAGGTCGCACACCTGAAATCGTGGAGGCTGCCCGCCGAGTCCGAGCCGTGTTGCCACCCTACCAGCCAACCGATACTATGCTCGGCATCAGCGACCAGGATTTCGCCAAAGGCCAAGCTCTATATGCCGACTTCTATGATGAGCTCCTGGAGGGCATTGACATCCCCGAAGAAGTCACAGGACAACAAGGTTTGGGCATTGTACAGGCCATCCTAGATAACGGCGGATCCGGTTACACAGCAATTGAGCAAAAACCCGGCGTCACCACTGCTTCTGTACAACACGAAGAACAAAAACTTAAATTTCCTATGGACGTAGTTTATTCTCGCCAACAATTCATTGGTTTGATGGGTCATGAGGGCGAAATTCACATTAAGGAGCGTGTCAACGGCTACCAACAACCGCTACAGATTCTCGGCAGTGGCTTAGCCTTTTATCTACCAGGTAGCGAAGGTAAAGGCGTCATGGCCGAGCAAGTTTTGGGCAGCTCTTTCGTTGAATTCATGGACAGTCAACGCTTCTTCGACATTGCCCGTCGCTACTTATCGCTGGGACTGGCCCGAGGAGCCGACGGCCATGAACCTCGCGACTTTAAAGATGTTTTTCAAATCATGAATGCCTTGGATAGTCTATGGGAGCTGATTCAAAACCCCGACCAGCCCGGGTCGGCTGGATTGCACTCAGTTGACCGAACCTGGGAGCTTCTAGCTATGCGTACGCACCGTGGCTATAGCCACCCGGGTATGGCCTTCCTAAAAGATAAGCTCTATCTCGAAGGTAATCTGGCTCAATGGAATGTGCTGATGCGCAAACCCGATCTGTTCCCCTACCTGAACCTGGGCAAATATGACGCCTCTAACCCGGATCACATCGCTGTTCTTTGCGAAGCCAACATTCTGCCTGGCAAGTTCTGTCTCTAGTACTAGCCCCTGGGGCGTGTATAATAAACCTTAAGCATGAGCAGAAATAATCAGTCGGGTTTTACTCTAGTAGAGCTAGTCATCACCATTCTAGTGCTGGGCGTGGTTCTAACCAGCGTCGTGACTTTATTTGTCAACATCCAACAGGCCCAAACTCACACTCGCTATCTTGAGACCGCCACCTACGCCGCTCAGGCCGAAATCGAATCGCTTAGAAACATCAACTACAACAATCTGACGCCTGGACAAACTATCAACTTCACTAATGAACTACCCGACAGCCTGCCCCCGGGAGCCACCGGGACAGTCACGGTCAGCGAACCTGTCTCCGGCCTCAGGCGCGTAGACGTGAATGTTAGCTATAGTTATAAAGGCAAGGACCGCACTGTCAGTCTCAGCTCCTTAATTGGCGTATTGGGGATTACTCAATGATCCGCTCAAACTCCAAGGGCTTTACTGTAGTCGAACTAGCAATTGCTATTAGTGTAACTGGAATTCTATTGGCTCTTATCTTCGGCTTTATGACCAATAGCTTACAGCAATACTCCAACGACACTAATCGGGCTAATCTACTGAATAGTGCTCAGACTGGCTTCGAGGTTATCACCAACGATATTCGCCTCAGCGCCAACGCTGACGAAAAAAACCGCTGGCCAGATGCCCATGCTCCAAGCGGTGACTTTAGCTGGGAAAGCGATTCCGACACCTTGGTGCTGGCCACGGCTGTCGAAGACAACAACGGCAATATTATCTTTGCCGACCCGGCCAACTATATCTCTCAGAAAAACAATGTCATCTACTTCCTACAGAACGACACCTTGTATAAGCGCGTTATCGCCGCCCCGGACGCTAACAACTCCCAAAAAAACACCTGTCCATCGGCTCAAGCCTCAACCAGCTGCCCGGCCGACAAAGTAATCCTACAAAACGTCAAGGAATTCCAGATTAAATACATTGACGAAAAAAATAGTGAAGTTGCGCCAACTGAAGCCCGATCCGTCGAACTGTATGCCAAACTAGAGAAGAAAGCTTTCGCCGAGCCAGTAACTGTAGATTACAGGACGAGGATGGTGTTTAGAAATGATTAAACTGCGCAATAACCAGAATGGTATGATTCTTGTGAGTGTATTCATAATTGTCGGCGCTTTGCTAATTATCGGCATATCTCTGGCCGGTTACACCATGAGCCAATACACAATCGCCAACCGCAAAGTCGGCTCGACCAATGCCAATCTAGTGGCTGAAGCCGGGGTCGAGCAGTCTATGCAAGGCCTGAATGAAAACGACAACTTCGCCGGTTATCCGACGCCACAAGTTTTCTTCAACAGCCCAACCCAGGGCCGAGGAGTTTTCACTACTACGGTCGAGAACGCCCAGGCCAGCAATACCAAGATAATTACCGCCACCGGCACAGTCTATAAATACAACCAATCCGCCAATCCAATTTCTACCAGAAAAGTTAAAGTTACTGTTGTAGGAACCACATCGGAGGGCTACTCAGTTCATTCGGGGCCGGGCGGCCTAATTCTGGGTGGTTCAGCTAATATCACTAACTCCGACGTCTTTGTCGGCGGTACCATCACCATGACCGGCGCTGCTCGCATCGGCACAAACTCCCAGCCCCTGGATGTAAACGTTGCGCACCAATCCTGCCCGACTGGCAATAATCCCGGCTCCACCTACCCAACTGTCTGCACCAGTGGCCAGCCTATTAGCCTGCAACAGAGCACCTTTATATACGGCAACGTTTGCGCTACTGGTCAAACTAGCTACGGTCCTAATCCGAGCAAAAACATCCAGCCGGGCAACGGTGGCCAGGGCTTGATGTTGGGTTGTGTAGCCCCGCCAACCTCGCCGCCGACTTATGACCGAGCCGCCCACATCGCTGCTATGACTACAACCGGGGCCGGTAACAGCAATACATACGTCTGCAGTAACTGGCCCTTCACCCGTAACTGGCCGGCCAATCTAAAACTCACAGGTAATGTCAGCATAGGTAGCAGCTGCGACCTGACCATCAATGGCGATGTCTATATTACTGGCGACCTTAGCTTTGGGGGTGCCGCCCGTATCCGGATTGCTGATTCAGTCGGCACCGATCGGCCGGTGATTGTTGTTGACGGCAATATTAGCGTCGGCGGCTCGGCTCAGATTATTGCCAACTCATCAGGCACTGGCGCTCATTTCATCAGCTTCCGAACCAACGCTGCTTGCAACCCTAATTGTACAGCTTTGACAGGTACGGCTCTAAAAACCTCTCAGTCTCTGCAAACCGTGACAGTTGGCGGGGCTGCCAACTTGCCAGGCATGATCTTCCAGTCCTATTGGGGCAAAATAAATCTAGCCGGCAGTGGCAACCTAGGGGCCGCCGCCGGTCAAACCATTGACCTCAGCGGTGCCGGCACCATTACTTTTGGAACTACCCTATCGTCCGGCGAGCGCAGTTGGACCATTACCAGCTATCAGCAAAAATTCGACTGACCTAATCTTTGCGACGACGCCTACCCTTGCCTTCGCCACGGTTCAAGACCCACAAAGCCACCAGTTGAATCAAGACCACCCCGCCAATAATGGCGCTACTGGTATCTAGTAAACTGCGACCTAGCGGCACCTTGGCCACTTCGGCTTTAATCTCCGGTGGAAGTACCGGCAAGATAAAGGCCGCGTATACGATACTGGTAATAATCAGCGGGAAGAAGTTCAATATTCCCTTGGTACGCGAAATACTGCCTTTCAAAAACAAGGCCGTTAGAATAATCGGCAAAGTTATAACTATGGCTTCCGAATAATGAGCCAAGCTGCCGTCTTTAAAGGTGTTACTGATAAAATGTTCGACGTCTTTGCCAAAATAGCGACCCAGGAGTTCCCCGGCCATAACGCTAAAGAATAGATGCGAAGCGCTGACTCGGAAGAACAAGCCAAAGAATATTGGAATTCCGATAATGACACCGAGAATTATGTACGAAAGCATAAGCCTAATAATACCAGAGGTACGCCTAAAACTGTAGTTGGCTACCTGGAGTAAGATAAGCCTTTTTGGCTACGCCAGCATTGACCTCTATAACATAAACGGCCGGCTGAGGGGGACATATTTCATCCGGGTAGCTCTCTGGCTGAACATCAGCTTCGACGTGAACGACTTTCTTGTTAGTATCCACCCAGATCATGTCCAGAGGAAATTGCATGTCCTTCATCCAAAAACAGTGCTTACTGGACTCGGGGAAGACGAACAACATACCTTGATTGGCTGGCATAGATACTCGGCCAGACAGACCCCTAGCTAAATCATCGGGCTCACTAACCCGCTCTAGGCTTAGGCATTCATGGTTCGGCCCAGATATGCGTTTCGGGCTGTCGGCGACGTCATCGAAGTCAGTGTTATCAATTACCTGGATACAACCTGGTCCGCCGCGACTAGTAATCATATATGCTAGAGCGCCCAGCATCACTACGACCAGCAGAGCCAGAACTGCCAGCAGAACCCACTCTTGAAGAGACCGACGCTTAGGCGCCGACGCGGTCTTTTTTACGGGTTCGCCCGGCGTTTTGTTCGACATACTCTATTATCTTACCGGCAACGTTGCGTTCCGTCACACTTTCTACGCTATACAATCCGGGGCTAGAGTTAACCTCCAGGACCAATGGCCCTCGTTTACTCCGCACCATGTCCACTCCACAAATTGCTAGACCCATAGCCTTAGCGGCCTTCTGAGCCGTCTTGCGCTCTTCTTCTGTCAGTTTTACGGCTGTAGCACTACCACCTTGGTGTAGGTTGGAGCGGAAGTCATCATCTAGACCCTGGCGCTTAACGCTGGCTACTACTTTCCCACCAACAATGAAGGCTCGGATATCGGCACCATCGGCTTCGTCAATAAATTCTTGTACCAAAAAGTTCACCTGCTCGACGTAGAAAGCTTGCATTACGGCTTCGGCAGCTTTCTTAGTCTCGGCTAGTACCACTCCACGGCCATGAGTGCCGCGGGCTACTTTAATAATCAGCGGCGTGCCACCAGCTTGCTCAATAACATCTTCGACATCTGCCGTTTCCCGAGCAAACACCGTTTTTGGAATACCAACACTAGCTTTTGCCAGAATTTGAGTCGCCCGCAGTTTATCACGGGTTCTATTGATAGCCAGTGAGCTGGCTGAAGAAAAAACACCTTGCATCTCAAATTGGCGCACCATGGCGGTGCCGTACTTGGTCAACCCAGCCGCAATGCGCGGGATCACCACATCAATATCTTCTAGAGCTTCACCTTCATAGCGAACCACCGGAATGTTTTGCTCGATCGTGACATAACACTGAGCATAGTTAATTACTCGAACGTTATGTCCTCGCGCTAAAGCCTCTTCTTTTAGACGCTTGGTAGAGTAGTTACCTGGTCCTTTAGATAAAATCGCAATATTCATAATCTACTCCAAGTCTTCCGCATCATCTGGTAGCTTAATGCCAAATTCTTTTTTAAGCAACTGACGATTTACACTGCCGGTGCTGACATCGACAAGAAAACGGCCCTTTAACAGCTTTCGACCCACCAGTACTGGGAATAAATTCTTAGAACGATCGGCTAGTGTGAAGGAGGTGTTAAAAATCTTTGGGCCCATCTTTACCCGCAGCTCAACCTCGTATCGATACTCTTCGTGTCCAAAAGAATTAGTGATTCTTACACGGCTAAACTGGGTGGTCTCAAAAGTATGACTTTCTGGAGCAGCTCTATGCCCGAGTAACTTACAGGTCAGGAAGTTCTTGCCATTTTTTTTTGCTACATTAATGTTAGACGCATGAATAGCCGACCGGAAAGCTCCAGTATCAATTTTCGCTGGAACGCCCTGAGCTACACCAACAAAATCGATGGTCTCGTTTCGACTGATAACGACCTGGTACTTACTCATATTTTCGTCCTTTTTGACATTATACTAGCTATTTCTCGGTATTATACCAATATTCAACTCCAATGTCAATATATGCGCCTCTGTTAACCGGCGCTGACAACTCGCCAAAAAACTAAAGCAATCGCCCCTAAAACTAGCAGTAACAGGATAACAATCATGGTGATGAAACCACTCTGATCATTCGGTAGTCTTCTCTTGGCACTCGCTACTCGCTGGTCCCAATTACTATCATCTGTCAAATCTTCTTGGTGGCCATCAAGCAACGACTTAACCCCAGCCGCCAGGGCCTCGTCGTGTCTGGTTATCTGATGCGGTGGTCGGTCTTCGGCCAACATGTGAACAACCTCAGGCCAAGTGAGGTTAGCGCCATCCATGGTGTCAGGCAAGTGCTCGCCGGCGCCCGTAATAGGTATCTCGCTCATGATTGTAGTATAGCCAAAGTCCGACCCCTTGACCAGTCGGCCGCTACAACAACGGCGAGCCCTCCTCCGGAGGCTTCTGGGACTCGGTTTCGAATAGTGGCTCGGCTTCGATTACCACCCGGCCATCGGCCGAGCCTTGCAAAGTGCAGGTATAGAGAGTCAGTCTAGGTTCTTCTAGTTCGGCTTCGATTTCCGTGGCGTCGGGCTTGACTGAATATCTCTTAGTAACTTGATATTCGTACCATTCTCCTTCATAAAATATCCGGATTTTGTCGCCTTCATTTAGGGTGTCCAGCTTATAAAACGGTGACCTGGCTTTAGTCCCGGCCGGCGTAGTACCAAGATAGAAGCGGTGCGCACTCAGAATAAAATTACCGCCTTTTTCGGGGTTGCCTCTTTCTGGAAAACGCCACCAAGCCCCCCTCTCGAGGGTGGCTGGCGTATTGTCAGGGTAGTAGGGAACCTCGATGCCCATCTTTTCAATCTGAATTCGGTTTCTGCTGTCTTTGGCATCGTCGCTAGTATCAAGATCAATTGGCGATGGCAGTGGCAGATTGGCTGATTGAGTCAGTATCAATATGTATGCCCCGGCCCCCATCAGTAATAGCGATACCAAAACCAAAATAGCATTGCGCAGATGCTTTTTCTTGCGCATCGGCGCGTCGTACTGATAGTAAACCTCTTTTTTGGCCATGAACCCTTATTGTAGCAAAAGCCGCGCGCTACAAGCCGGTATTTTTGAGGTCTTCCAGCAGTTGCTTTTGATGCCGATTGAGCTTGTCCGGTGTCATAACGTGAATAGTCACAATATGCGGACCTCGAGCTTTGGAATTGATGTGCGGCACACCGTGATCGGACAGCTTGAAGTCGGTGCCGGACTGGGTACCGGCTGGAACCTTCATAGTCACCATGCCGTCAACTGTCTCAACATCAATCTCAGTCCCCAACGTAGCATCTACAAAACCGATGTGTTCTTCTGACAGGATAATATCGCCCTCGCGGGTGAATTTTTTATGGGCCTTAACCCGGACATTAACATACAGGTCACCTTTGGCGCCCCTGGCGATGGCCTCACCGCGTTCTCTCAGGCGAATGGTCGCGCCATCATCAATACCGGCCGGCACTTTTAGCTTAATATTTTGTTTTTGCTTGGTGACACCCTTACCCCGGCATACTGAACAGACTTTTTCCGGAACTTTGCCAGTACCTTCACATTCGTTACAGACGCTAGCTTGCTGAATATTGCCAAATACAGTGCGCATAACGCGGGTAACCTGGCCAGATCCTTGGCAGGTTGGGCAAGTTTTAAGTTCATGACCCGGTTCGACTGTTGAACCTTTGCAGTGTTCACACTCAGTGTTCAGGTTTAGGTTTAGGTCAATTTCAGTGCCGAAAATGGCGTCTTCGAATGATAGCTCTATATTTGTCTGGATGTCGTGGCCCCGGCGCTCCCTTTGACCGCGTTGTTGCTGGCCGCCAAAGAAACTGCCAAAGATATCGCCCAAGCCTAGGTCGCCAAAGTCAAAGTTGATGTTCTGACCTTGACCACCAAAACCACCGCCAGCAAAAGGATTACCATCGCTGGCGGCACTTGAGCCCACGCCAGCATGACCGAACTGATCGTAGCGCTGGCGCTTGGACGGGTCCTTTAGGACTTCGTAGGCCTCGTTAATCTCTTTGAACTTGGTCTCGTCACCGCCCTTATCTGGGTGATGTTCGACAGCCGCCCGTCGGTAAGCCTTCTTCAGCTCATCAGCACTAGCCGACTTGCCAACTCCCAAAACTTCGTAGTAGTCGCGTTTACTCATCAGCCTCTTCTCCAAACGGGATATCTACGTGGGTTCTGTTGTTCGCAATAGTTTGCTGGCGGAGAGATCTTAAGGTATTTACAGCGTGAGCCACCCAAGAATCAGGCATAGATGCTTCTGTGGCTTCAGCCAATGCTCTTTCTTCTTCAGTTAAGGGCACCTCAATAATCCCGGTTTCAGGGTCTGGTAGGGCCATCTCTGTAACTAATCTTTTAAGATGGGCGTCAGCCACCTCCTGCCTAACACGTGGCTGACTTACAATATACGCACCATCGGCTTCCTCTGGGAATAGAGGGACTACATTGCCTGCGTCTTTTGGGCCTTCTGGGCTTGACATGTTATTTTTCTTTCTTGTCGTCTACGACTTCACCTTCTACAGGCTCGTCATCTTTCTTGTCTTTTTTTCCTTCTTTTGGCTTCTCGTCTGACTGGTCGTCAGATTTTTCGTCCTTGTCGGCCTGTTCGTATAGCTTGGCACCGATCGGCATCATTTTGTCAGTCATCTCTTTGGCCGCGGCCTCCAGTTTATCCTTGTCGGCCTTGTCGTCTTTCAAGACTTCCTTGGCCGCTTCCACAGCCTCGTCCAAAACTTTGATGTCGTCCTCTGACAACTTTTCCTTGTTGTCGTTCTTCAATTTCTCAGCTTGGTAAACAGCACTGTCTAATTGGTTGCGAGCTTCGATAGCTGCCCGTTTTTTCTTATCTTCGTCAGCGTGAGCTTCAGCCTCTTTAGCGGCCTTCTCGACTTCTTCTTTGTCTAAGTTGCCGCTGTTTTGGATGGTAATGGACTGCTCCTTACCAGAGCCCTTGTCCTTGGCTGAAACATTTAGAATACCGTTGGCGTCGATGTTGAAAGTAACTTCCACTTGCGGCACACCACGCGGCGCTGGTGGGATTCCGTCTAGGACAAAGCGTCCCAAAGACTTGTTATCGGCCACCATTTCGCGCTCACCTTGCACAACGTGAATCTCCACTTGCGGCTGGTTGTCAGCCGCCGTCGAAAATACTTCCGATTTACTGGTCGGGATAGTCGTGTTGCGCTCAATCAACTTAGTGGCTACACCGCCCAGGGTCTCAATGCCTAGAGACAGAGGAGTTACATCTAGCAACAACACGTCTTTGACATCACCTTGAAGGACTCCGCCCTGAATAGCTGCACCCACAGCCACAACTTCGTCAGGATTAACGCCCTTCAGAGGCTCCTTGCCAAAAATGTCTTTTACTTTAGCGATTACAGCCGGCATGCGAGTCATTCCACCCACTAAAATTACTTCGTTGATGTCTTTGGCATCTAACTTAGCGTCTTTCAAGGCCTTCTTGCACGGCTCGGCCGTCTTGTCGATCATGTCTTGAACAAGCTCGACAAGCTTAGCCCTAGTCAACTTGTACTCGAAGTGCTTTGGACCTTCGGCATCGGCGGTCAAGAATGGCAGGTTGATGTCGGCAACTTCAGTCGTCGACAATTCTTTCTTAGCCTTCTCAGCTTCTTCCTTTAGTCGTTGCATGGCGGCTTTGTCTTTCTTGACGTCAATGCCCGACTCTTTTTTGAACTCATCAACAAAGTGGTTGACGATCTTAAGGTCAAAGTCCTCTCCGCCCAGATGAGTATCACCGTTAGTAGCTAGCACCTCGAAGACTCCGTCGCCTAGTTGCAAGATGGAAACGTCGAAGGTTCCACCACCAAGGTCGAAGACGGCTACTTTCTCTTCTTTTTTCTGGTCAAGGCCATAGGCCAAAGCCGCAGCGGTTGGCTCATTAATGATTCGCTTAACTTCTAGTCCAGCAATTTTACCAGCATCCTTTGTAGCCTGCCTTTGAGAATCGTCGAAGTAGGCTGGTACGGTAATGACCGCTTCGGTAACTGGTTCGCCCAGGAACTTCTCGGCGTCAGCCTTCAGCTTACCTAGAATCATGGCGCTAACTTCTTCAGGGCTGTATTCTTTGTCGCCCATCTTCACTTTTACGCCGTTGCCAGACTTTACAATGTCGTAAGGCATTAGATCGATGTCTTTTTGAACTTCCTTGTCGCCAAACTTGCGTCCAATAAGTCGTTTGATACCGAAAATAGTATTCTTCGGGTTAGTCACTCTTTGGCGGTTAGCCACTTGGCCAACCAAACGCTCTTCATTCTTATTGATGGCCACTACTGATGGTGTCGTTCGATTGCCCTCGGTATTAGCAATAATCTCCGGCTTACCAGACTGCATCACAGCCATAGCCGAGTTTGTTGTTCCTAAATCAATTCCAATTATCTTTCCCATTATTTTTCTCCTTCTTAATTAAACGTTACCGCTTCATGTGCTTGACGTCTTTGAATTGCTTCAGCAACCAAAAAAGTCAGCGTTGCACCACTAATAAACATATCGCCGGCAACTCGTTGGTTTACGGGCTCAATAGCATCGACATACTCAGGATTACGGTTCTGGAAAGCGCGACCGAAACTATTTCCGTCTTCACCTATGATTACGCCGTCTCTAAGACCCATGCTTGTGCCTAGCATAACAACCGCTACTCCTCTGTCGATTGGTGTAGAGTTCAGGTTTACACCCTGATCATCAAGTACTAGTCCGCCAACCGCCAAACCGCAGGCATTTGATATATAATCCGACTCGTCCCATCCGTGCTGCTCGGCGGCAGCCTTTGTGCCATTAGCCATATCGTTCAGCCATGTATAGCGTCTGAATATTCTAGTTATTTGGTTTGCTTCAAAACGTTCAGCCACCTGGCTGGCTCGATAGCCATCAAGTCTAATCGGTAAGCTCGGGCCAAATGGGATTGTCATTACTTCTTCTCCTTCTTAACTTTTACCATAGCGTGTCGGATGACTTGGTCACCAAGGGTATATCCGGGTGTCAATTCCTCGCACACAACTTCGTGATCACCATCGCCATCTTCCATACCGACTGCTTCGTGCAAAGCCGGATTAAACACTTCGCCGACAGTTTTAACCTTATGGACACCCATGTCGGCCAAAGTCTGCTCGAATTGCTTAACTACTCCCTGCACGCCTTTGATATACTCATTGCCTTCTAAATCCTTGGGTACATGTTTTAGGGATCGTTCGAAGTTATCGATAACTGGCAGGAGATCCTCAACAACCCGAGATTTTACAAGATCTTTAAGAGCTGCTATCTGCTCTTCGTGACGACGGCGGATGTTAACGGCGTCGGCCCGCTCACGTTGCAAAGCCTCAGTCAGCTCGCCAATTTGCTGTTGTAGTTCTTGAGTTGTCGGTTTCTTAGGCATGAGCTTCTCCTAATCCCTCCAAAGCATCGAATACTCTACCAAAGCTGTCGCTAGCAGCCTGTCTTACTTCGCCTAAAACCTCTTGGTCGACTGCCTCGCTAACTTTTCGAACTCGAGCATCGCTAGCCCGGACCCGGGTATCTAGCTCGGCAAAGTCTGCCGGACGATTTAACCCGTCTGTCATCAGGTCAGTTCTAGCCAAAACCTGTTCCTGAAAAACTCTACGCTCTAAAACATGGGGCCCAAGTTCGGGCTTAGGGTTAAACATACAAAGCCTCCTCCAACGCTTCGCCGGTTCGCTGCACTAAACTGATCACTCCGCGGTAGCTTTGGCGAGTCGGTCCTAGAACGCCGATATAACTTTGATCGGAATAGGGGCTACGAAAGCGGCTGATAATTAAACTACAGCCTGCGCCGCCACCAACCGGATTTTCTTGACCGATATAGACATTTAATGGTTCGTTCGGAGCCGCCTCGCGTAACCAGGGCTGCAAATTATCCAATAATCTTGCAACTTCCTGAACCTGGCCTCTCTGCATAAATTCTGGTTGACCGAATAAGTTACTAAGGCCACTCATGTACAGCTGATCGCCAATAGTAGCTAATCCCAAATTACTGGTTAACTCTACTAAGGTGTCGACGGCGTTGCGGATGGTCTGATCGGGCACACTGGCGTTGTTAACTCGGGCTGTCAGAGCCCGCTCGGCAGATTTGGTCGGTTTAGCGGCTGCCGATTCTTGAATTTCGTTAACATAATGCCGATAACCCTTGTCGGTCGGTATACGGCCGGCGCTGGTGTGGGGCTGTTTGATGTAGCCTTGGCGCTCTAATTCAGCCATTTCGGCCCGGATTGTGGCCGAGGACACCTCAAAGGCTTTAGCCAGCAAACTTGAACCGACCGGAGCAGCAACTTCGGCGTATTCTTCGATAATGGCGGCTAGTAATTTCTCTTGTCTATTCGTTAACATATTGGCACTCGTTTAACCTTGGTGCCAGTATATAAAACTGGCACTCACGTGTCAAGAGTGCTAAATACTAATCTACTTGGGTTTCAGACTGTCCATGTTGTGACAAAAGGTCAAAAGTCATCATTTCTGGGCTGCCGGCCAGCTGACTGCTTGCTAATCTAAGTGCACCTAGCAAGGCATGGCGACCAAGATCGCCACTGGCTGTTATGCCCTCAGTCGTTACCTCAACAGTTCGGTGTATCTCAGTAACTGCGGCCGGTATTTCTCGGTCGGCAACTTGGGTTGCCCTCACTGATACCGGTGGTTTAATTTCGCCGATTTTGTCTAATGTGTCGGGCTTTTCAAACTCCACCGTAACAGTGGTGGCTTTACGACCATACGGGGTGACTTCAATTTGCATAACCCCTTCTTCATCGAAGTGGACCGAGGTACCGAAAGGCCCCGACGCACCTGTGTACTCTTTAAGAATACTTATTTCCTCAACCAACCCCGCCCATTCCCATTTACGAACTAAAGATTCAATTTTAGCTATCATAGTCTCAGTATTACTCTGCGACTAAATATTTGCAAGGATTAGCATTTTACTTTGTGCAAACCATGCTATTCTTTATAATCAAACTATGGAAGAGGCCAAGATAGAGGTAATTAAGCGCTGGCTGGGCACCGGATCAATTAATATGTTCGGTCGTCCCTTTTCTGGCAAAGATACTCAAGCAGGAATTCTATCAAAGCTTTTGAATGCCCCGATTATTGGCGGTGGTGAGATAATTCGAAATAGCCAGAATGCGGCGGTCAAAGATATCGTCGGCAAAGGTTCTCTAGCACCAACTCAAGCTTATCTGGATATGGTCTTGCCGTATTTTGCTCAGCAAGAATTCGCGGGGGGGCCGTTAATTCTTAGCTCTGTCGGCAAATGGTCGGGTGAAGAAAAAAGCATTATTGCGGCTCTCAAAGAATCTAATCACCCCTTAATGGCTGTTGTTTACCTCGACTTCTCCGAAGACCAAGTCTTAAAACGCTGGAAAGCCGCCCAAGATCTTGGTGACCGTGGTTCGCGCGCCGATGATGACCGTCATGCCCTGGATGTTCGTTTTGAAGAGTTCAGGAACAAAACTCTGCCAGTTGTTGACTTCTACCGCCAGCAAGGCTTATTGATTGAGATCGACGGCGACCAGCCCCTAGACAAGGTCACTGAAGAAATTTTAGAAGCCCTACTTAGTCGCGCCGCAGCATAACCGTAAAGGCCTCGGGTGGAATCTCGACATTGCCGAACTTCTTCATGCGAGCTTTACCCTTCTTTTGCTTAGCCAGTTGTTTCTTTTTGCGCGATACGTCACCACCATATAGTCCGACGGTCACATCCTTGCGAAAAGCACTTAGGTCTTCCCGGGCGATAAACTTACCACCAATGGCCGCTTGCAGAGCCACTTTGAATTGTTGGCGGGGGATAACGTCTTTAAGCTTGCCTACCACCTCACGTCCCAAGGCCACCGCCTCAGATCGGTGCGTCACTACCGACAAGGCCTCGACAGCTTCGCCGGCTACATAAAAGTCAATTCGCACCAAGTCCTCAGACCGGTAGTTGTCCAGTTCGTAGTTAAACGAACCATAGCCACTAGTCACGGTTTTTAATTGGTCGTAGAAGTCGGTCAACAGATTAGCCAAAGGAGCCTCAAACATTACTACTGTTAAATCATCGACGTAGGATAGGTTCTTTTGCTGGCCGCGCTTGGACGAGATTAGCTGTATAACTGCACCTACGTAATCTTTAGGCACCACAATTTCACCCTTAATCCAGGGCTCGCGGATTTCGGCGATGGTCGAGATATCTGGTAAGTCAGCCGCCGACTTGATATCCAATTGATCGCCGTTGGTCAGCACCACTTGGTAATCAGTTGACGGGTTGGTGACGATGAGCTCTAGGTTATATTCGCGTTGCAGTCTTTCTTTGACGATATCCATGTGCAGCAAGCCTAAGAAACCAATTCTCAGACCAAAACCCAGTACCGGCGAGTTCTCTGGGTCGTAACGCAGAGCTGAATCCGACAGGCTCAACCTCTCTACCGCCTCTTTCAATAAGTTAAACTCTTCGTTGCTATTCGGGAAAAATCCAGCGTAGACAAAGGGCTGGACATCTTTATAGCCGGGCAGGGACTGGGTAGCCTTACGCGCCTTCAGCGTCACCGTATCGCCAACCTTGGCCTCCCGAGTACTCTTTAGATTGGTCACAACGTAGCCAATCTCGCCTGTATCGAGGGCCGGAAGCTTGCTCATATCCGGCGTCAGCTGACCAACTTCCAAAGCAATAGCATCGGCGCCGCTGGCCATCATGGTGATTTCGTCATTCTTGCGGATAGCTCCGTCTTTGACCCGAGTATAGAGAATCACGCCTCGATAGTCGTCGTAATAACTATCAAAAATCAATGCCCGGGTTTGGTCAGAGTCACTGCCCTTCGGCGCCGGAATGTCTTGGACAACCCTCTCCAGAACCTCCTCGACGCCTTGCCCGGTTTTGGCCGAGATGTGCAAGATGTCTTCTTTAGCACAGCCGAGCAGTGACACAACTTCGGCGCTGACTCGCTCGACATCGGCGGCTGGTAGATCAATTTTGTTCAGTACCGGAATCAGCTTCAAGTCGGCGGCCATAGCTAGGTAAACATTGGCTAAAGTTTGAGCTTGAATGCCTTGGCTGGCATCCACCACTAAGATCGCTCCCTCGCAGGCCTCAAGGCTGCGTGACACCTCATAAGAAAAGTCGACATGCCCGGGGGTATCTATCAGGTTAAGTTCGTAGTCCTTGTATTTCATGCGCACTGGCTGAAGCTTAATGGTAATGCCCTTTTCCCGCTCCAAATCCATCCGGTCCAACAGCTGATTCTTCATGGCCCGCTTCTCAACCGTACCAGTCAATTCCAACAGCCGATCGGCCAAGGTCGACTTGCCGTGGTCAATATGAGCAATTATGCAAAAGTTGCGGATGTGGTCTTGTTTCATCGAACCCGTATTATAACAGAGATAGAGGCAAGCCAGTTATCAAAGAGTTCGGGCTGGGTTCCAGGCGATCACTTGTTGAGTGGCGACTATCCCAAAATGAGCGTCTTGCACTGGATCAAGACCCCTTGGATGTATAACATCTGTATAAGGCGCAGCGGCAATTTCCGCGTCTGGATTAGCTCTCGTTCTAGCTTCTGCCAAATGCGTTTCACCTTGGAGAATTACTGGAACATCGAAGAAAATCTCTCTAACTAGCGCCGGCACTTTGGCGACAGCTTCTGCCTCTTGGCCTGGCTCAGGCACCACTAGTATACCGTCAGGCATTTCTTCTGCTTTTTTCTTATCGTCTATCTTGGCTCTGGCAGTAGGTAGGTCACTTGGGTCATTAACAGCAAAGGCTAACTCTCCAGTACTGGCCACAACTGCCTCCACATAAGTTTCAAGTACTTCAGGACTGCCACAAACCAAGCCTATCCGGGTTGGGCGGGTTTTGGCTGGGAAGGTCGTTTTGGTTTCTGGATACAGTTCAACGTACACTCATTTCATAATAGTCCGCTTGAATACCAAGCGCAAGAGCTTTTAAGGTGATTTTTGTCACCAATTAATGCGAATCGGTCGCAATATCAGATTC
The DNA here is from genome assembly GCA_964426845.1 of uncultured Candidatus Saccharibacteria bacterium. Taxonomy (GTDB): domain Bacteria; phylum Patescibacteriota; class Saccharimonadia; order Saccharimonadales; family JAGQNJ01; genus CAYRSA01. The sequence goes on from CAYRSA010000002.1 coordinate 62,083, forward strand.
TTGATGCGGGTCACTACTGGCTTTGACTCCTCAATGTTAAACAGCCAGGAGATTAACAGATATACGCTGAAGGTCACAAAGCTAATTGCCACTAATTTACTGCCCAAGGTGATGAAGCCTTTGTCGCCAACCTGTAAGGGGAATAGCGTTACCATGATATAAGTTGCTACTATGGCGAAGCCGGTGGCTGATAAAATCCGCATCAGGTCGCCCAAGAACTTCATGGTGAACAAGTGTCGATCGCGAATCATGATGATGATTACTAGTATTATCACTTCAAAGGCCGCCGCCAAGGTTTGCGCCAGAGCCAAGCCGGCCACGTTATAGGTGCTGTTGCGAGTTAAAGTCCAGGCTAGATAGATGTTGAGGGCAATCGTAACAATTGAAACAGCCAAAGGGGTCCAACTATCTTTATGGGCATAGAAATAGCGCGAAATTATCTGATAAATAATCCTAAAGAATATGGCTCCGCACAAGAATCCCAAGATCAAGGCAATCTGGGGCGCATCTTTGGTAAAGATAATACGAGCCAAGTAGCCCCGGGCAAAGTAGGACACCAGAATCACCGGCATCGATATCCAGATCATGGCTCGTAAGACCTGGATAAATTCCTTGCGGAACAGATCCGGCCGACCCTGGGACAATCTCTCCGACAGCTTAGGAAAAGCTGCCGTCGAAATAGCCGTACCAATTAGTAGAATTGGCGTGGTATGAATGACATAAGCATTTTCGTAGTACGAAATCCGCCCCTCGCCCAGTCGAGCCGCGAAGTTAGTCTCGACGATAGAGTTAATAGCGTCAATTCCCTGGTCCACCGACCTGGCCGGCAGTTGGCGTAAAATCCCTTTGAAGGCCGTGTCGTGCCAAGCAATCATCCTTGAATAACGGAAATGCGTACCCCACATACCAATTATGGCCACAATTAATTGCAGGAAAGCACCAACGGCTGCCCCGATTCCTAGACCGACAATACCGATGTTGTTACGAAAAACGAAAATGCTAACGATAATCGCTAGGTTATAAAACAGCGGGGCGATGGCGTAGAAGAAGAAGCGGCCAACCGTCTGTTGAACAGACATCAAAATACCAGCAATGGTAAAGAATAGGGGGTTCAAGGCAATCAGCCGCATAATCAGCACGGCGTTATCCAGCTGTTGGGGGGTGAGTCCCGGCGCCACCAGATTAGAGATTAGCGGCTCGGCAAAAACAAAGATAGCTATACCAATCAGGAAGGTCAAGAACCACAGCAGATTCAGCAAACTCGAGGTGATCCTCCAGCCGCCCTTACGGTCGCCCTTCTCTAGTTTGTCGGCCAAGAAGGGGATGAAGGCCACGCCCAGGGCTCCGGCGGCAATGGTCACAAAGAACAGATCAGGAATCTTAAAGGCTGCGAAAAATGCATCGGTACTGCCTGGACCGGTGGCCGCAAAGTTGGCGTTAACCAGCTTGACCCGTAAAAAGCCCAGAACCTGACCAATCAAAGAGATCCCAATCAGCAGTGTCGCCGCACCACTGACTGACATGCTCTGCGTAGCTTTTCTTATCAGTCGATTCATTTACTCTTTATTATAGGAGTTGCGCCGCCATTTGGCCACGCTAAAGTTTAGTACAATGCGGCGGTTTTCGGCATGCGTGAGCCTTTGAGGATTTCCAGGACTTCCTCAGCTTCGACGGTTTCTTTCTTAATCAGTGCGTCTTTTAGAGCTTCCAGAGTCGTGCGGTTAGCCTTGATGACCTCACGAGCCCGACGAGCAGCTTCGGAGATCAATGACTCAATCTCGTCATCAATGATCTTGGCTGTGTCTTCGGAATATTGGCGCTCGTGCATTAGTTTATCCATCATAATGCCTTCATCGCTGTGAAAGACTTGGTCGCGCAACTTCTTACCCATGCCCTGTTCAGTGACCATATCGCGGGCCAGCTCGGCGGCTTTTTGCAGGTCGCTGCCGGCACCGGTGGTTACTCGATCCGGACCATAGATAACCTCCTCGGCTACTCGTCCGCCCAGCATTCGGGCCAGCACATCTTTGAACTCAATAATACTGTGGTAGCTCTTATCTTCTGGCGGAATGAACCAAGTTACGCCGCCTGTGCCACCACGGGGAATAATAGTCACCTTGTGTACCATATCGCTGTCTGGCAAGACGTGGCCGACAATAGCGTGGCCAGCTTCGTGGTAAGCCGTCAGTTCCTTCTCGTGTTGGCTCATCACTTTCGATTTGCGCTCTGGTCCAATGGCTACTTTTTCGAAAGCTTCGGTTATGTCGTGCTGGCTTATTTCCTTGCGGTTGTGCCGGGCCGCAATAATGGCCGCCTCGTTGATAATATTCGCTAGATCCGCGCCCGATGTGCCGGCCGTTTTGGCCGCCAGCGCGTCTAGGTCAACTGATTTAGCAAAAGGCTTCTTGGCGGCGTGGACATTCAAAATTGCTTCGCGGTCCTTACGGTCTGGCAGGCCAATGTTAACCCGGCGGTCAAAACGACCAGGGCGGAGCAGGGCAGGGTCCAGCACGTCAGCTCGGTTGGTGGCGGCCAGCACAATCACATTAACGCCTTGTTCAAAGCCGTCCATTTCTACCAAAATCTGATTCAAAGTCTGTTCGCGTTCATCGTGGCCACCGCCCATGCCCGAGCCGCGTTTGCGACCGACAGCGTCAATCTCATCGACGAAAATAATGCACGGTGCATTCTTCTTGGCCTTAGCGAACAAATCACGAACACGAGAGGCACCGACACCGACAAACATTTCTACGAACTCTGATCCGGAAATACTGAAAAATGGCACACCGGCTTCCCCGGCTACAGCCCGAGCCAACATAGTCTTACCAGTTCCCGGTGGCCCTACTAGTAATACGCCCTTAGGAATCTTGGCTCCAACTGACTCGAACTTCTTCGGGAACTTCAAAAACTCCACAACTTCTTCTAGGTCTTGTTTGGCCTCTTCGGTACCAGCGATATCTTTGAAAACCACCTTGTCCTTCTCGTTGCCATATAACCGAGCCTTAGACTTGCCAAAACTCATAGCCTGATTACCTTGGCCCTGAGCACTACGAAGCATAAAGAATAAGAATCCAGCGATGAAAATGACTGGAATTACTGATATGCCGACGTTCAACCAGGTGTTGCTACTGTTGCTGACTGGCTTGTTGATAATCTCAACCTCTTTGTTAGTCAGACCTTGCTCATAGATGCTAGAGCCAGTTTCTTTGCGCGATTCTTCGGAGGCTACGTCCTCGCCCTTTTTAGTGACAGTCAATTCGTCGCCGGTGATAACAATAGTCTTAACTTCGCCACGGTTGGCTCGGTTAACCACATCGTTGAAAGGAACTTCCTTGAGGGTGCTAGGCTTCTGGTAAGCCGCATAGCCAACCAGGCCGATTAACACAATCAGAGCTATAAAGCCAAAGTTCCGGAAGCCCCGCCGCTTGGCATAGTCATTGGGTTTCTTGTTCTTGTTAAACGGCTTGTTATCCATACAAGTGCCTATTATACGAAAGAGACGACCAGTTTACCAGAGGTGTTTTATTTAGTAACACCTTCAAGCTTTCTAATAACAGCTCCTGACAATATTTCGTTTCTGCGAATAAGTGCCAGGAGTGGAACTTGAGCTGCTTGAATTTGTTGTCTTCTAGCATTTTCTACATCTGTGTAGCCTTTTTCTTGTGGCCAAATATCTGGGTCAGCTCGTAAATCAGTGTCTAGCAGGGCGACCGCTAGCAAGCCAACCAGATTTGACCCCAAGACATCAACGTCGTCGCCTGTCGTATCTGTAAGCTGGGTGCGCCTAGCGTCGAATCCTCTATCGGATTCAATTTCACCCGGTCTTGTCGAAGTCCATTCCAAGTAAGGCACTACCCTTGGGTAGGCATGACTAAGTTTTTCGATTGTGGCCGGAACAATAATTTTCCGCCGTCCTACTACCATCAACTCAGCAGCAAATGCTCCGCCTCTCGATGTTATTAGTTGCCTTTCTTCGTAGGCTCTTTGAAGATTCTCAGAATTTACATGGGTGCCATCCACATAGAACCTTTCTCCGTCGTCTTTGGTGTAGCCCGGAAAAGCCTCCACATATCTTTCGAAGATTCTTTCCCGCTCGTCTTCGTCAAGCGTTTCAAAATACTCTGCAATGCCACGCGATCGACGTCCCGTGCCCCATTGAGTAAATAGATCGTAGGCATTTTCTGGCTTCCCCGGCATGTTCCTCCGCTTGCCCATATTTTTTCGAACAAAACTAACCACAAAATCTCGGAAATCTGGCAAGGTGGGTTCTCCAGCAAACAAGCCTTCTAACTGAGCGAGGGGTAGGCGGGAATACTGGTTTTGCCACTTGGCTCGGAGTTGCGGTACACCCAATGTCACGTTCCGCTCTAAGGCTTGGTTCTCAACATGATCGTAAAAACGTGGGGTTTCCTCCTCCTCTTGCATAACTCGAATAAACATATCTGCTTGGTCAACAAAGTCAACCCAGTCGTCACCGAAGGCATTGGTGTGACGTCTATATAGAGTTCCCCCTGGACGCCTAGTCTCCTCCCAATCAGCAATCGTGCCAATCATACTACCTTCACGACCCGGAGCCACATCATTAAGAAATCCCAGAAAACGCCTTCTGCGCATTGGCTCAATATCAAAATATGCGCTAAAGCGGGCTGACTCGGCTTCATCACATTGCACGCGTAACAGAATATCTGCTTCCGCTAAGCCTACTTTGTCACTTTCCAGTGCTGTTTGCCCTAATAGTTCGGCTGCGTTAACAACATGAAAGTTAAATTCCGGTATTTGTCCCATCGCCTCTAGTTTTTCTCTGTCGGCAGCCATAATTCAGAAAACTATACACTGTTAATCGCTATTTTGGTAGGCTCAATACACACAAACTTCTGGCCCAAGCTGATTTTTTTGCCCGGTGGCAAGGTTTTGACCGCCACCACTAGTTGGTCAATCAGCCGACGATCGATTTCCTGCACCTCGTTTTCTCTAAGCCAAGCCGCCATCACTTCTGAAGACACATAGTAGGGGAGAGCGATAAACTTCTTGCGATCTATACCCTGCCCGATTCGCAAATCTTGTAGTTGAGCCCTCACAGCCTCGTCCAACACCTGGTTTCGGACCTTAGCCGCGGAATATGACTCAGTCAGTTCCCTCTTCTGCTTTTTACTCAACCGGGGGAGTAGCTTCCGCCTAATCCAGTTGCGGGTGTACTTTTCGTCAGCGTTAGTACTGTCCTCCCGCCACAGCAAGTTATTAGCCCTGGCGTACTCGTAAATGTCCTTTTTGGTATAGCCCAGCAGCGGCCGAATAATACCGTCAGTTGATTGTAGGGATGACATCCCTTTCCGCCTGGTACCTCTAAGGACATTGAAAGCCAAAGTTTCAACCGCATCATCTTGATGATGAGCTAAAATCACCCCAGTTGCATTATGCTTATTGCGAATCTGTTGCAGAAATTCATGGCGCGCTTGCCGGGCCGCATCTTCACTAACACCGGAACCCAGCTTTCCCTCTTTAAATTCATACTTTAGTCCATGTTTCTGAGATAAAGTCGCAACTAATTGTTGGTCCTCTGTTGAGTCGTCACGGATCCCGTGATCAAAATGTGCCACCACCAGTTCCAGCTCCGGTTGTTTCACCAACAAATCCAGCAACACCACCGAATCCACGCCACCCGACACGGCTACCACATACTTGCCAGGCGGCAAGGCCAAGTTCTTAGATGACAAATTACTCATATTACCGCTTATTGTATCAGCCGTCTTGTTGGGCAAACCTCAGCGCATAAGGATGTCTTAGTTGTCTTTCCCGTGGCTCGAGCCTGCGCAGTGAGTACTGGCCAAACCCGGTACGAGCGTGGGCTTCTCTAAGCGACTTCTTTTTGGCAATAATTTCTTCGGCTGTAGCCCTTCGGAAACGACCGGTAGGCTTCATCTTCATAGACTCCTCATCCCAGACTGATACTTCTACTTTCTGCTCTTCAGCACCAAGCCGATTGATGGCCTTGGTAGTTTCAGACTTTTTAGTCTGCAATTCATTCGCCTGAAAAGAGAACATCATGTCGTTAAGAGCAGTCTCAATCATTACAACCGTATCGCGAACTTCTTCTTCGTCCATATCCCTCAGCGACTTGCGGCCACCGGCGTGGTCAGTCTCTTCAATAAGACCCTGTACCCCCTTGCGGCTAGCACGAAGTTGCATGGTGAGCGATCCTGCACTAGGCGTAGATACTGCGTACTGCCAAACAAATTCTTTATCATCCCCATCTCGACCCTCAATGCCCAGAGCCAGAGTATGAGCCAAAGGTTGCTCAATTTCTGCTTTATCTTCAACATCGTAATGCTCGCCAGTTGAGCCGTCTACGTAAAATTGCCGAAGACTTGACGTGTCGTGGACCAACAGATCGCCGTACTCTCTTATTACATACTCTCCCAGAAAGTACGCACACTTGGCCGCTTCCAATTCAGCATTCAAGTCAGATTCAAACTGAGCATGTTCCTCATCACTAGCCTCAGTGTACAGGCCGTACGTATCTTCTGATAGTTCGGCAGGCCCGGTTTCAGCCGTAGTCGGACCGGTCAGAAGGCCAAAGCCGTTATATCCAAAGACCACGTACCGGTCTTCCACCGGAACGTTCAGGACTCGACCGCCCACTTCTTCTTGTACAACGCCCTCTCCGGGTATTACACGGCTCAAATACTTACAACTATCATCGAATGCCTGGGAAACAAGATAAAGACTGCCGTTTAGGTGTATAGAGCCCAGCGAATGCTCAGCCGCAAAGCTATCAGCCAGCTCAAGCCTTCGGCTAATACGATCAGCTGAGGCCTCGTTATCTAAAGGGTTTAAAAAAGGAGCTTCAAAAGCTCCGTCGATTCGATTTGGCCCAGCATACTGCATAGTCATACTGAGACTTAATTATAACAGCCAAGCATAAGCATGCGCAAATAAAAATGGTGTCGGTGGTTGGAATTGAACCAACGACCTCAGGCTTATGAGTCCTGCGCTCTAACCAACTGAGCTACACCGACGACAAGGGGCAATATACCACGTTTGGCCCCTGTAATGCTAGCCAAATATAAAACAGAGGCCCTCGCAAAGCCTCTGTTTATGTCTGATTGGGGCTAGCCTCGGGTTTAGCTTTGCCCACCCCTCCGGCCAGCTTCGCGGGCCCTGTCAGGATTGTGTTTGAAATTGCCACCGCTGGCTCTACCACCCATAGCTGCAATCTTCTTAACTTTATCCTTGTTCATTGATGCGAATCCTCGCTTACCTGCCATATGCTCTCCTTCTGGTTACGTTAGCCTGGTAATAGTAACCGGAGGGAGCGCATACGCGCTGTAAGGAAATTAACTAAGTATAACTTTGTCGAGCTCTAAAATCCGCTGATCGGTAGTCTCGCTGGTTTCGTAATCTAGTTCTAACATTTTGCTTACTGCCCTTTTGTTGTTTTTGTTATCGATTTAACGATACTTAGTATTATACATGATTTTGCATAAATTGCAAGTACTTTACATTGAGAGTTAGTGTTTGACACAGACTACCCCTGTTTGCTAAGATATGGACTGCTCTTAGGCGGCACTATCGCGGGGTGGAGCAGCGGCAGCTCGCGTGGCTCATAACCACGAGGTCGCAGGTTCGAGTCCTGCCCCCGCAACCAAGCATAAGCGTAATGACTCCAAGAGATTGGAGTCTTTTTCATTGGTCGACTTCTTCTACCGTAACCGATATAATGTCTACCTAAATAGGTGTGATAACGCATGGTTAGCTTTCCCAAAATGAAAAAACTTTTCTCGGCACTACTAGCAATTTGTTTCTTGGTCTTGCCGCTACTGGCGGCAATGCCTGTGTCAGCAGCTACTACAGTAGCCATTACTTCACCGACCAGTGGAGCTAGTGTTAGTGGTAGTTCATTTACGGTTACTGGTACAGCCACAGCAGCTAGGAATATTAGCGTCAAGGTGAATGGTGCGGTAGTTGGAACAACTACTTCGGATGGCGGTGGTAACTGGAGCCTGGATGTCACAGGACAGAGCCCGGGGGTTAAAACAATTGAAGCGACAGCTAGTTACCGGCAATTGTATGTAAACAGCTTAAACGTTGGATCTTTTTCAGATTCAGTTATGACCAAAATCAATCCCGTCAATAACCAAACGGAAGGTACTTTCTCGTTGTTAAGTGGTGGTACTGCGCCGCTCTTCTGGAAGCCTAACACGACCTTTACCAAAGCCTATGGTGCAGCCGGCCCTTTGGGCTCTCCGTTGGTATATGTAATAGATTTGGTCAACGAAACTACCTCAAGCTTCACTATGGCTGGCACTAGTCCAAACCCTTCCGGCATTGCTTACAATGCTGACGAAACCAAGGTCTATATACCGGATGCAGACGGAAATAATGATGTTGTCCATGTATACAACACCACAACCAATGCTGAAATTGGGTCGGGAATAGCAGTTGGTGATGTGGCAGCTTCCCCCGCTTGGCGACCCGGCACCAATGAAATCTGGGTACCGAATCAAGGGGACAGCACTATCTCAGTAATCAATACTGTTACAGATACTGTAGTTGACACCTATGCTCTTGGTGGCCCAGCCGGCTGTGTTTTCTTTAATGACGATGGCTCCAAAGCATATGCTGGTCAATGCGGGACGGGCAATACTATTTATGAAATTGACGGAGCTACTGGCACAACAACCGATACATTAGTGGCTAGCGGCACAATTGGCTACTTACCAGCAATAAACCACGCAGGGACTAGGCTGTACTTTCCTATTGTTGGCTTAGGCGATAATAGTGTCGATGTGTTTGACACCTCAGGTGGTACCCTCTTACAGACTATTGCTGTAGGACCTTCTCCGATAGGCGTAATAATTTCTGATGACGATAGCAAGCTTTATGTAACCAACGCCAATGGTGCTGGGGGCTTTAACGGTACAACTATATCAGTAGTTGATACCTCTAATAACACGGTTATCAACACAATTACCGTAGCCATAGCCCCTGCCGTAGGCTATTTTAAACCCCTGGAGTCGGCGAGTACATCAATATCGTTCACCCTAAGTGGCTTAGCCGATACGGGACAAAACCAAGTCAATTACATGTGGCTTGGCGTAGCACTAATCGGAGCATCCGCGCTAATTATTGTCCGCCAACGATATAGCTCTAGATAGATTTCGTTCCAATTCGACTGCACGTGCGCAAACATAAGCACTTTGACCTCTTTAACTAGAGGTCTTTTTTATGGTTTACTTTTACCGTTAGAGGTATAATGATTTGTAATGTATAAGGTTAATGACTGAAGTGAAAAAAATAACAAGCACGGTCGTCTTGTCAGTAGTCTTAGTGATGTTGATAGTTATGGCCGTTACCCCAAATTCAGCTTCTGCCGCAACCTTTACTGTAACCAAGATAGCCGACACGAATGATGGAACATGCGATGCGGACTGCTCTCTACGGGAGGCAATTACCGCCGCCAACGCAGCCGGTGGCACAGACACTATTAATTTCGCTATCCCTGGCACCGGAGTGCATACCATACAGCCTACTTCTTCACTTCCAGATATATCATCTCCAGTAATTATCGATGGCTATAGTCAGTCGGGCTCGAACCCAAATACAGCCGTATCGCCTAACCCCTTGAACGGAACAATAACTATCCAGCTAGACGGACAATTATCCGGCGGTGCCAGCAATGGGATAACTTTTGTATCCGGATCGGACGGTAGTCAAGTCAAGGGTCTGGTTATCAACCGGTTTGCTCTAGATGGTATCGACATCGCCGATGCTGGCAGCATTTCGGTAACAGGCAACTATATTGGCACAGACACTAACGGCATGACTGATTTAGGTAATGGCGGCAGAGGTGTCGGCAGTGTAACAAATGTGGTTTCGAATAATAACCTTGTTGGTGGCACCAGCCCAGCAGAACGTAACGTTATTTCTGGTCAAAGTGGTAGTGCCGGCAATGAGGGTATTGCGATTTGCAATGTTTGTAATGATTGGATAGTCCAGGGCAACTATATCGGTGTGGGAAGCGATGGACAAACAGCTATTCCAAACGAGGATGCTGGCATAAGTTCAAATACTGGATCTGCTGGCATGTTGATTGGTGGAACCTCTTCTGGAGCCACAAACGTTATTGCAGCCAACGATGATGCTGTCAACGGCTCGCAAGCTTCATTGTATTCGGATGGCGCTTTAATCAATAACATAATTGGAACTGACTACACAAAAACACTCAACCTGGGTACAGCGGCTTTTGGTGTCGGTGCACAGGGTAACAACAACTCGATCCAAGGAAACACCATTCGGTTTTCTAAATTAGCAGGTCTCTTCTTAGCTGCAAGCAGTAACACACTCATTGGAGGAACCACAGCCGCTCAAGCGAACACCATAACCAACAATGGTGGTGGTGTGATGGTGGGATCGATTGGAGGAGCTGGGGGCCTGAATAATTCTATAATTGGCAACAGTATTTATGACAATGCAGGTGGGGCTATTTCAGGCTTAGACATCGACTTACTCGGAAATACTAATGATTTTTTATCTTTTTCATCTCTTGGTGTTACTCCAAATGATACCGGAGATCCAGATGTTACCTCGAATGTCCTGATGAACTTCCCGGTTATTAACTCCATTTCGTCATCAAACGGCCAGGTTACCATAAACTACAACTTAGATATCAACAACTCCGAAACAGGCGCACTCGGGTATAGAATTGAATTCTTCGCTAACGACAGTCCTAACCCTAGTGGCCATGGTGGAGGTCAAACGCTTCTTGGAGTTGACAATATTGACGGAGACGTAACCAATAGAAGTCTTACTCTCACCCTTCCAGCTGGCGTCAGTGGTGCAAAATATATATCAGCTACGACTACTATGAAGGATGCTTCAACCGATGGATTCGGCCATACTTCAGAATTTGGTTCAAATGCTTTAGCCACGCTGCATGCTGCCTCATTAGACAGCAATCTAGCAGACACCGGCCAAAACCTTCAGATAATCCAGTTATTTGGTTTGGTTGTCATTACTGGTGGGTTGGCTATAATTATGCGACTAGCTCGAAAAGGTCGTACCGGCATTTTAGGAAGATAGCTTTCCAGCGAGCTAGCTCACGAAGCAGTTCGTTCCAATTCGAATGTACTAGGGCAACCATAAGCACTTTGACCTCTCGAAAGAGAGGTCTTTTTTTGTTGGCTTTGATATGATTACTTACATGTCTTCTGATCAGTCGTGGCTTTCTCGAAAATACTTATTGTATAAACTTTTCTCCAATCTGTGGTTTCTAAGTGCTACCTGGCTATATTTTTATAGGATTTTTATCACTGACCAACTGGTTGGTTTTCTAGATGGAATGGCTTTCGCAATTGGTCTGCTAGCCGAAGTACCTTCCGGAGCTTTAGCCGACAAGTTCGGACGGGATAAAATGGTTCGCCTTGGTCAAATTTTGGCTGGGGGCGGGCTATTGGTACAAGCGGCTGGAAGTAGCTTTATGCCCTTCTTTGTTGGCCAGGCAATTATGATGATTGGCGTAGCCTTCGTTTCTGGGGCAGATGATGCTTTATTCTTTGAAAGGCTTAAGTTCAGTCAAGAGTCCAAGCAGTGGCGAAAGTTGCTTATGAGGGGCTCTCAGATAGCGCTGGTTGGCACCTTGGTGGCGACTGTAGCCGGAGGGTGGTTATATGGTTTCGGGCCAAGGATTCCGTGGATACTCACCGGCTTGTCATTTATATTATCAGCCCTGATTATATGGCCGGTTAGCGACGGTAGAGAACGAGCTAAACGAAAGAAATTTATTCCCGAGCTAAAGGAGTATCTATCTGACATAAAAACTGGTTTTGTTGAGTTTAGATTACCCAAGCTTTGGCTATACGTGCCAATAATTATTACCGTGCAAGGCTTATTTTATGCAACTGGGTATGGCTTGTTGCGCTTGATATTGCTGGGACGGTTCGGCTTCAGCCCCTTCTGGGGATCGGTTGTTATTGCCTCAAGTAGCCTAATAACTGTGGGTTTGCTCTCACTTATGCATAAGCATGCTGATAGTTTGAGCGAAAAGAAGGTTATATCAATCATTTCTCTAAGTGCCGCGGCCGGCTTAGTTCTATCTTTGGCAAACATCGGTTTATGGGGTTACGTGGTCATACTTGTTTTATACGCGGGCGAGTACCTACTACAGCCGTTTATGAGCGAAACAATTAATTACCACGCACCGGAGCGACAAAGGGCAACGATATTGTCTGTTGCTTCTTTCCTCAGAGCCCTACCTTATGTAATATTAGCCCCCATTATTGGCTACCTGAACACTCAAGGTAAACTTAGTTATTTCCTGATTGGCTGGAGCTGTTTGATAGTTGCGGCTGTACTTTATTACTTGGCCAAGAAAAGAACTGACGATAAGATTAAACTAGATGGTCTAGTTGAGTAGTTTCCAACTATCTTAAACATGTTTATAATACTGTTATGATTAGAAAACTAAATTCGCATGGTTTTGGTGCAATCGGGATTGTCGTAGTAATTTTTATAGTTGGAATTTTAGGTTTTGTCGGTTATTCGGTATACACAAATAACTCGGATGATCCCGAGCCTAGTGTAGAGCAGCAAAGCAACGTCGAGGAGAATAAAAAAGACACGAAGGAAACAGTCATAACGACTGGCGACAGCGAGTTCGGCACCATACTCTTCGACGATAAAGGGCAAGCAATTTACATATGGGCGGTTGAGGAGTCAACCACCCCTGAATGCTACGGAGATTGTGCTGAAGCCTGGCCTCCCGTGCTTACCGACGGAGCACCCCAGGCAACTGGTGATGTTAGTAATGAACTGCTCGGTACGACTAAACGCACCGATGGTAGTACTCAGGTCACCTACAACGGCCACCCGCTATACTACTATGCCCACGAGAAACCCGGAGAGGTAAAGTGCCACAACATCAGCACCCACGGCGGCCTGTGGTGGGTGATCCAGCCCAATGGTGTTCGGGCAGATTAATAGCCCGTGCTAATATGTAGTCAATAACTAATAAAGGTGGGATCATGGCTAAAAAAGCTCAGGATAAGAAAATAACAGTTTCAAGTTTAGTATTGCCGGGAATGTTGGTGGCCGCATGGGTGTTTGCCCTATCCGGATCAACGGCTCCGGGGGCCATGGCTTCTGACACGGCCGCAATCAGTGATTTAAGGTGGCTTCTATACTTTGCCGGTTGGGTGTTTATCTTCTCATCAATTATGCACTCGGTGTTTGCTAAGAAAATGGCCGCCAGCATTGGCTGGAAAACTAATGGCTTTCAATATGAATTGGCTGGCTTTTCTCTGGGTCTAGGCCTGGCCAGTTTTTATGCCGCCTATCACGGCTTGGAAGCTTGGGTGGCTGTATCGATTCCCATCATCTGTTTCTTGGCACTAGCCGGCCTTAATCACCTTAAGGAAATCGTCAAGGACGGAAACTACGCTCCCAACAACACAATGATTCTGATCTGGGATTTCGGAATGCCCTTGTCGCTAGCCCTCTTGCTTTGGCCAATGGTCGGCTGATTACTCGATATTCAAGCGTTGTTCGAGGCGCATAATCGGATCATACCAACCGTTCTCCAGTACGTAGGTTTGGATTTTCTTATCAACTCCGAACAACACCGCCATACCGACAATAATAAACAAGATACCCATAATCCGTCGAAACCAGCCGTGCGGATCGCTCAACCAGCCCATTTTGCGGACTGCCGCTTGGCCGGCTATGGCCACTAGCAATAAGACTGAGGCCAGGCCCAGAGCGTAGGCAATCAAGTAGGCCAATCCCCGTCCGAAAGATTCTGGCAGGACGGCCGCTACAATTAGGGCGTAGGTCGGGCTGCAACTGCTAAACACTGGTCCTAGGGCTGCACCGGTCAAGATGTCCTTGCCCACCCCTTCTTGACCGACGGTTTTGCCCAGCAACTTGTTAGAGCTAATCGGCAGCCGCGAAGCTACCATTAGTTTTTCCCAAGCTTGCGGGAATACAAGATTAAGACCCAACAAGATTACGATAACCCCGGAGATTGAGCTCCAAACCATCTGGGGCACGCCCAAAAGTGTGGTTGTCGCTTTGAGCAGTAGAGTGAAAACCACCACTGAAACCGCTAGGCTAGCTGTGACGATCAGGGGCCGGTACCAACTTTTCTTGTCGTCGCCCGACACACTACCGCCAACGATAATTGGCAGCAACGGCAAAATACACGGAGCCGCCACCGTCAACACCCCGGCAATAAAGGACAGTACCAACAAAGCCATTACAAAATATTCTGTTTTAGGGCCGCCAAAGTAGGGTCGTCGTAAGCCACGTATTTTTCCACCAAGTTACCCTGGTCGTCGACTTTTACCAAAGTAGTTTGCAGGGTCACGCCATATTTTTGGCGTAGGGCTTGATTGGTATCGTAATCAACTTTAAAAATTGTCGTACCGTCTGGCAAGGGTCCGGCCTTAATCTCTGTCTCCAGTTGGCGACACTGCGGACACCACGGCGCGTGAAAGAAGAGAATCTTAGTCCCGGAGGTACTGGCCAGCTGCTCCTGGCTGTAATCGACATAAGCACCAGCCGATCCGGTACTAGATCCCGTACTACTTGGGGTCTCAGACGCCGGCGCTTCAGCTACTTCAACCTGACTTTCCGAGGGGCTGTCTTGGCTCATTAAGTAAACAAAACCGCCGACGATTACCAAGATGACGATCCCGGCAATAGCCATTAGTTTTTTCATGACCCTATTGTATCACTAGCAACTTGCGGCCGCTACGGCGCCTTGGAAGACATTTTCAATTTCAACCAATGTGCCCTGATGCCTAGCTAACTCGTCCTCCAAGTATCGCCGGTTGATCCGGGATATCAAGCGAATCTTGTCCAGTTGACGTTCGTGCAAGGAGTTCTCTTTCTCAATTTGACTAGCCCGAGCCGCCTCGGCCGCTTGCTTTTTAGCCTGGTCGCAAACCGGACCAGGAGATGGCTGGGCAACGGGCTGCTTTTCGGTCACTATGGCCGGTTGTTCGGCTTGGGTGATGGGCTGAGGAGTCGTAGATTCACCATTTGATGACGAGGTCTCTACGACCTCAGATCGAATAGCATCATCGGTCAAGCCATTAACCGCCGATTGCGGCGCATTCTGCCTAGTAATACCCAGCACTACCAAGGAGGCCGGTACCAGGACAACCAGCCCAATCAGTATCATAAAAGGGTCTTTAACCAGTTTTTTGACTTTAGATATCATCGTTATAAGCGTCAGGATTGTACCTCTGTTAGCACAGCCTGTATGTGAGATTTTTCACACCTGCCTCAGTTACTAAGCAATTTATTCTGCGACTTCCGGAAGAAAAAGCTGCTCCAGGCCTCGAGGTTTTGTTGATACTGGGGCTTCTTGCTACTAGCTTTGGCTGCTTCATCTGCCGGCGGTGTCACCTGGGCTAAAGCCACTTTCTTGGGCACAATATAGAGCGTCTCCCCGGGAGCCGCCTTGCCAAACTGCCGCCGCGCGGCCAGCTCTAGAAATTCATTAGTTTCCAGGTACTTATTCTCGAGTTTAATATTGTCGTTCTCTAGTTTACTGATTTCAACCTCTTGCTCCAGGCGAACGATCTTCTTCTGTAGCTCATAGTTGGCCTGGATAGCTTTGACGCCGCTCCAACTGATCAAGATTACGATGATGGCAAAAAACACCTGTCCAACCACTCGTAGATCGGTCAGAGATTTTATGAATTCAACTATTTTTGTTTTAAGCTTTTCAAACATAACGACCCTTGTATTGTATCAAAGTCTAACGATTTGGCTCATGCTTATACAGATAGCCACCCCGCCATATTGCTTTTATTATACTTTAGTGGTATAATAAGACTATGTCAGAACAAAAACCTGCTAACTACTTCGACATCGCCTCTGGCACACTACTGATTGGTCAGGCTGCTTTTGATGCGCATATAGAGGCCGGCGGCCACCCTGCCGACGTCGTTAGCTTGCCAGATTACCTAGCCGGCCACGTTGAAGTGGAACCGGTTGTAGACATACCAAAAACGCGAAAATCTGATTGGGATTCTAATTTGGATGTGCCCTATGCTCAGTGGCTACATGCCGAAACTATGCAAGCCGACCCCCCTGGCCGTATTACCGAAGAAGTGGTGCGAAGAGCAGCTAAGCTAGGGCTCGGCGCTTCATATAAGCACCTGAAAAGTTTGCCAGGCGGCCTTACTAGTTTGTATCAAAAAGCCGAACTACAAGGCGTAAAGACTCACCGCCTGTTTGACAGCTGGACGACCACAGATTGGGTCAACTACGTTGCGAAACTCGGGGAAAGCTTGCAGAGAAAACCAACCTACGTAGATATTAATGAGGCCAGCGCCTTGCCAGGCAACCCAAGCTGGACTCTGATGAAGAAACACGGAGTTCGACTTTCTGAGGTTAATGAAAAGGCCGGCTGGGTCGATGTGCGAGACTGGGATCAGGATAAGTTTATTGACTGGGGAGTCAAATTCATGCTGGCTAACGATGGTCATAAGCCAACAGCTGTATTAATGCGTATTTTGTCAAAAAAAGGTTACGGCTTCTCGCCAAGCACAATTTTTAAAGGTGATTTTTTCGACGGTTTAGTCGACTATCAAAACCAAGTTGAGGCCGCTTACGACCAATTAGTTGAAGGAAAGCAGCTGGCCGACGCTATGCGCGAAGCCGAGTATGAAACAGCCCTAGAGTCAGATCCTTTCTTTAAAAAGCTCATGTCCGCGGGAGCTACAGAGGACAGGAAGATTCAAACCCATGCTCGCTACATGCTGAGTATTCAGTTAGTCCCCGACATATCGGATGAGCAACTTAGACAAATCTGTAAAACCTACTCAGGCATAGCCTTTGTTCGCCAACTACAGATCGCCGACCCGACCCTAACGGCTCAGCAAATCGAGGAAATGGCCAAAAGCTCGTACCTATATGACATTATTTGGCCGGACACTGGCTTCCTAGAACGAATGCGTGTCATCGACGAGCAAGACTAACTTGTAATTATCAGCGGTACTCCTATAATATTATCCAGAATAGGAGTAGTCATGGGAGCCCCCCAAGAAATACTGGATGATAGAATTTTAGCCGCCGTGGAGGAGGCTGCACCTGATGTAATGAGTCCTTCACAAGTTGCTGAGGCAATTGACCCAGAGGGTGTTTTGGGTAGCGGCACCGTATTTCGTCACTTAACACACCTAGCAGCCCGAGGCTCTGTAAAAAGAGTCCTCGTAGATACACAGGTTCGCTACGGTTCAGAACACCAAGTTTAGCTAGGCTGATGAGCCCTTAGCGGGCATGACTATAGCGGCAATAATGTAGGTCAGTAAGCCGGGCACAAAGCCGGTCAACACTGTAAACAGTATCCAAGCTAGGCGAATGATAGTGGGGTCGATGTCGAAGTATTCACCTATGCCGCCACACACACCTGACAGCTTCTTATCCTCAGACAAATACATTTTCTTGGTAGCTGAGTTATTTGCTTTCATGGCTTTGTTCCTTCTTATGAGTTAGTAGATAAAAAATGGGTAGAATGCCGAGCGTGTTAACCACCAACATTACCACAAACCATCCTGATTCATTGCGTCGCCCGGCCCGCCACAAGGCTAATCCTTTCCAGACCATTTCCCAAACCGCTGCAATAATTATTGCTGTTGTCCAAGCTGTTGATATTTCGTAGCTCATAGTTTTATTCCTTCCCTTCTGCTTCGGCTTCCATTTTCGATAGGCGGGTGTAGTAATCCGGGATCTCTTTTAGGTGAGCCCAGGCGATACGCCCTGTGAAATGAGGGTCGTCTTTAGTAACGTTTGTCTCGTCGCCAAAGTGTGACCCATGCTCCATTTCTACAGCCAGCCCCATGCGGAATTGCTCTAAATCATACTGGCCAAAGTCGATACCTATCTCCTGGCCTATTTTTCTTGCTTCTTCGGTTGTGAATTGTTTCATTGTTTTTCTCCGGTTATTGTTTCTACTGTCGGAATTATACGGGATCTTTTCTTCTGTTTAGTGGGCAAGCCCGTGAGTAGCAAGTAGCCTTGCCAGACCTCCGGCGCAACTTCAAGCTCTAAGTGGATATTGTCAGAGATATCTGGCTCGTCATCAACATCATATATATGAAAGTGTCCCATACTGAGAACGCAGTCAGTTTTATGAGGGTTACTGGAGGATACCAAGATCTCTCCAAGGTAGGCCGGCTCTATCCAAGCATAGACATCGTCATCAAGGTAAAGAATCTTGGTGTTGCGCTTGGTTTCAACCAGTTTATAGTTGCCGTTGCGAAGCGATTTAATCATCTTGTCCTCCTAGTCTCTATTAAACGCCGTTTACTAAGCCGGCGCTGTGATTAGGATCAAGTACGTGATGTGATTCGGGTCACAGTCCATAAATCTTGTGATTCGATACCTAGACTTCTTGGCCGAGTTTCTTTTCTAGCTTTGGCAGGCTAGTAATGCCAATGTGCTTGGGACTTAGGGTTACTAACTTTTCTGTCTTAAGTTTATGGAGCTCCCGGCTGACCGTTTCCCGACTAAGTCCGGCCCTGGCTCCCAGGTCCGTTTCGCTGATGTCTATAGTGCAAGATTCATCCTTTCCAGGTTTGCCGAAGCGGCGAGCCTCCAGCAGGAGTTCGTAAATCAGGCGGCTCTTAGCGCTACTGCCCATCAGATGAGCCATGCGGCCCAGCAAGCCATCGGCTCCGCGGTACACCCGACTGAGTAAGTCAAACATGACGTCGGGGTTGTCCTTGATAAATTCGACAGCTTCATCGGCGGGAGCTTGATGCAACTTGAGAGCAGTGTCGGCTTCGTATATGTAAGGATTCTCGACTTTATTGATAGCCAGTGACATCGGGAAAAAAGCCGGTGGCTTAAAAATGTTTAGGATAACCTCATCGCCGCGGTAGGTGACATCGTATTGTTTAACCTTGCCCTCGACCAAGTTGTAGACATAGCCGGCTTCATCGCCAGCCATAACCAGGATCTGGCCCTTACTATAAGAGCGCACTGGATACTTAGCAAAAAAGCTCTCAATTTTCTCGCCGACGTCGTCGGTCATAAAAACTCCTCTGTCCTCAATATACGCCTCTTGAGGAAGGGTAGCTACTTATGGCTTGACGGCTAAGCTCGGTTCAAGTTCACGATTTTTGAAATCAGCCATGCCAAAACTAGATAGACGGCGATGGCGATCAGGGTATAGAGCTCGAATCGACCAACCCCAGTGTACGTACTGTCGTAGCTGAAGATTCCGAAGAATGGAGCTACAAAAGGTTGCGACAAGCTATATATGAAATCGACGAAGCCGTTATTTGGATTGGCGCCAAGTAGAGCCAGTACAAATCGAAACGACAATAGTATAGTTATTACCCCGGCTATTAGCCAAATGATTCGGTCGGCTACGTTTGCGCTGTGTTCTTGCTCTACCGATCCATCTCGCACCTGAGTGGTTTTTTCAACCGTGTTACCTGCACGAGTAGTAGTTTCTTTTACCTCACTGGTTGGCTCTGTCATAGTTTCTCCCTTGTATTAACTACAAGGCATATTAACGTACGCTTGACTATCGAGCCGTTAGATATCTAACACGGATAATACGAAATACAGTGCTGTTATTAACAGTGCGTAAACCACCAGGGCTTTAATGAATAGGTGTTTGGGCAGAGGTTTATTTCTGCTTCTTTGAACAAAGTAATAAATTAACCAGGTAGTCAGTGCTAGTAAGATTGCGAATAGTGCGTAAAGAGGGATCATGACTTCCGGTACATTGAACCCTGCCAATACTGTAAGCATGGTTTAATCATACAACATCTCATAGACAACCCCGCTCCTTAAGCTTGGAGGAAGCTCAGCAAATAAAACTGAGCAGAGTTGGCGGTACTAGAAGCTCATTTGTGAAGATTGACAGATCAAACGTTTTTGCTTATAATTAGTTTCATGGATAGAATAATGGACGGCGAAAAGATAGTTAAGGGTTTATCAGCTGCAGCTTCTTGTATCGCTGATGGTGCTGAACCAGAGACTCTAGTTGATGATCAAAAGGCTGCATTAGGAATAGTTGCTGGTATGCCCCCAGTAGTTGCTGAGCCGTTTATTGTAGCTGCTGCACTCGATAGCGCTTATGATGATTTGTTTGGTGATGACGGTCTAAGTTTCTAGTAACAAAATTCGTGGTGGCGATAAAGCGAAGACTTTTGAACCTTTGGAGTCTATTGTGGAGTGGCTGATTTCTAACCCTAATCCTGCGTGGTCAAAGCAGCTGAAAGAAGCTAGCTACGTAAAGATCGAACAGGGTTGGCGTTACTAGAAAAGAGTAAGATAAAGAGCGTTGAACCTAACCACTTGCTATTACTTGTAAGTGGTGATAAAGTATTTTCTATTATGATATTCAGCCAGAAGCACCAGTTGGAACTATTCCTCAGCCTACATGGGCTGTGCTTCACTATGGTTGAAGCCACTGAGTAAAACTCAGTCAGCACAGCCCCAATAACAGGCTTCAACCGAAGTCTGTTTTTAATTGTAAGGAGAAATGAAATGTACGGAGAAGGATACCCTGCTCGTAAAGCAGTAGAAGTAGAGCACATCAGTGATGGTGTGTACGTCTGGTATGACCCAGATGAATATGGAATTGGTCATGAACACTATGGAGAGCAACACCCAGCCATGACAGAACAAGGTCAACCTGACCAGGATCAAACAACAAACGAGGTACAATAATACAAAGGAGTGTATATGACAGAACTAATCTACATGAACGATTTCGACGTAGTTACTTGTGAAGCCAGCGTTGTCAAAACAGAAGAGCACGAAGGCAAAGATGTAATCGTATTGGATCAGACGTGCTTCTATGCCAAGGGTGGCGGTCAGGACTTTGACCAGGGTGTCATTAAGTCAGAGGACGTAGAGTTTCAAGTTGAAGCTGTCTTCTTTGTAGACGGCGAAGTGAAACATATTGGATCATATACTACTGGCAAGTTTGCAGTCGGAGATAAAGTCGCTTGTGAGGTTGATGTAGAAAGACGCAACCTCAATAGTCGACTTCACTCAGCTGGTCATGTGATAGATATGGCAGTACGAGAGTTGGGATGGGATTGGAAACCAGGCAAAGGTGCACACTATCCTCACATGGCTTTTGTGGAGTACGAAGGTCCTTACGACGCCGAGGAAAAGCAAAAACTCATAGAGCAGTTACAAGATACTCTTACCAAGATGATTAAAGCTGGCTCTACTAACAGCATTAAGTTTATGACACCAGAAGAGATGGCTGAGACTGGAGCATTTGTGCCTGATAACTTACCAAAGGGTAAGCCGTCACGAGCAGTCTTCTATGATGACTTTGCTGTTCCTTGCGGAGGCACGCATGTTAAAGACATTAAAGATATTGGTTCGGCAACTATAACTAATATGAAGCGAAAAGATGGCAATGTGCGAGTCAGTTACAAGGTTGACTAGTCTTTGGTGGCGATAAAGCGAAGAGTTTTGAACTTTTGGCTGGTGTCGTAAACTGGCTGATAGATAACCCTAATCCTGACTGGAACTTACAGCTTAGAGAAGCCAGTAAAGTTTCTACCGAACAGAGTTGGCGATACTAAAGAAGAGTAAGATAAAGAGCGTTGAACCTCTAATGCTTGCTACTTGTCGCCCAGACAACTATATTAAGGATGAAATAAGGAGGAATACATGGCAGAGCCAACACTAGAAGTAGCGAGAGGTGGATTAGTACCCGTAGCAGCAGCTATCGAACAACCCTTAAGAGATGGTCATAATCTCCACGCCTTCCAGTCTGGTGGCGGTCTTAGAGTAATCCGCATAGAAGATGCGGCCGAAGAATTAGTCGGTTATGGTGAAGCCCTTCAAGTAGAAGAGGCTCTCGCTCATGCTGCTCTAGATTACTTACTCGGTCATGAAGATTACGACCAACAATATAATGGCGATGGTGCGAGATACCCACACTACCTGACAGGTACAACGGAGGTAAGTTCTCCCCTCGACGGTCACTTACGACGTGGAGCAACCTTTGACGCTTATAAGTCTCGTACAAGCGACCTAATTGTCTGTTCACTTGCTGGCATATCTTTCCCACCAGACATCCCTGAGGGAATGCAAGAACGAGTGGTTGCATCTATGGACGTAGAAACCTTTGAAGAACGTGGCATAACCTATCAAGCAGAACCTTACCAGTTCCCAGGCAATGGAGAATGGGGTATCTCAGTCAAAGTTATCGATAATCCTAAAGGTATTTCAACCATGTCTTATCGCTACACCAAGACTGGTGAAGGCGATACTTTTGAAAAAGCTGTGAGAGAAGCGTTTGAAGCTCCTGAGGTCGAGCTTATGGACGAACAGGAAGATTAGTCGCTAAATCTAGCTTGTACGAAGCCAAATTGACCTCAAAAGACGTCGCACAATAACGATTGGATGACCAACACATACAGGGGTGACGAGCTTGTTTTTCCAGAAAAAGGCAAAGTCAAGGCCTGATCAGTTTTGTCCCACCCCTGTTAAAAACCTATTATGCCATATGGAAATTCGTGGTGGGGCGAGAAGGAATTGAACCTTCGACCAATCAGTTATGCTTACCACTACAACTTTCGTTGCCTCTTTCGTGTTTGTGGTCTGGACTGTCTCTTCGTCCGCTGGTTAGCGGATGCCTGCCGTTCAGTCTCTACACCTTTCCTGGTTAAACCGGGACTTGGCTCGGGATTACCAATCTTATTAAAGATAAGGCTTCCCCGAATTTGACAGGATATACTTACCGGTTACCCGCGTAAGCAGCCCTAAACATTTTGGCATATCTAACACAGAATATGGGCTTAGACTTAGCCAAATTGTTAACTCAAGCCGACTGCTCTAACCACTGAGCTACCGCCCCTTAATTCTCGTCGACCTTCACAGGTTCGAACACAGGGAAGTATAACAGAGCGCAGATAGGTTGAGTAGTGTTACCGCGCCGGTTTCAGCAACTCTGCCCACCACTTCAGGTTATCAACCAATCCATCAACCTTGCCGCGAATAAATGTTTCGTCGATTTCACCCTCTGGGCTAATGCCGTTCCAAGGCTCTAACAAGCCAACAAATGTTTTTGTCAGAGGAACCATGCCTACTTTAGCTGTAATATTTGTCAGTTGCTCAACCGCTCGGGTCGCCCCGTAAGTACCATAGCCAACAAAGGCCACGGGTTTCTTGTCCCACTCGTTATATATGCTGTCGATAGCGTTCTTCAGTGGCGCTGGTGGCCCATTGTTATACTCGGCCGTCACAAAGACAAAGCCATCTAGACTGTCGATCTTGGCACTCCACTTCTTGCTAGATTCTAGTTCATACTTACCACTGGACGGCGACTCTTTTTCCATTAAGAATGACAGGTCCCATTCCTTAAGATCGATAAGCTCGAACTCGGCACCCTCGGTACCTGAAACTTTTTCTATAAACCATTCCGCCACGTGTCGGCCAGACCGGGTAGGGCGGGTAGTGCTGACAATTACTCCGATTTTTACGCTCATCAATCAATCCTCTCAGTTATACTAATCAAATTACTTCTGTTCACTTTACTAAGTATAGTTACTTACTATATTTTGTAAAGTCTTTTTTGTATAATATTCTTATGAACACCAAATCCGATACCAACTGTCTGCAAAATACCGTCGACGTACTGGGGGACAAGTGGACTGCCCTGATTATCAATGAACTGGCCCAGGGGCCCTCTTGTTTTTGTGACGTCGAAAAGACCCTGTATGGCATTAGCCCGCGAACTCTGTCCCAACGCCTCGACAAACTGCAATTAGAAGGCATCATAGCCAAAGAAATGTATAAAAAACGGCCGCCGCGCTATCACTACTACCTAACCAGCAAAGGCCAAGAATTGACCAGCATCCTGGATGCCATGTCTACCTGGGGCGCCAAACACCGCTAGCCCAGCAGCTTCAGCAATTCCTCAGTCGAGCCAGCCTTCATTAACTTTTCACGCATCTCCTTGGCGCCTGGAAAATCATTAACGTAAATCTTGCAGAATTTGTTGAGAGTGTAGATTTTGCGCTCGCGGTTGGCCCAAGTCTTGGCAAACAACTCGACGTGCTTCTTATACAAAGCTAGTTTGTCGTCCCGGGTCTTGTCGGGCCAGGGCGACTTAGCTGCAAAGACATAAGGGTCATGAAAGACTCCGCGGCCAATCATAATGCCGTCCAGTCCGTGTTCCTTGGCTAGATCGAACCCTTGTTGACGGCTCAGCACATCACCGTTACCAATAATCTTGGTGGTAGGGGAGATTCGATCGCGCATGGCCCGTATTTCACCAATCCTACCCCAGTCTGCTGGGACTTTAGACATTTGTTTAGCGGTCCGGCCGTGGACGATTAGCGCGTCTAGATTTTGTTGTAATAAAAACTCGGGCCAGGTCATGTCTAATTCACGATTCCCTAGTCGAGTCTTAACCGAGACAGGGAAGTGGCGGTGGGGGAGTGATCCCGGTTTTTCTGTCTCCCCTACTGCCCTCTTGACCTCTGTTATGATCTGTCGAGCCAGGTCTTTGTTGTCGATCAGCGCCGCGCAACAGCCATTCTTGAGTACCGCTTTGTCTGGGCAACCCATGTTTATGTCTACCCCGTCGAAGCCCATCTTAATTAGATCTTGGGTGGTCTTGTAGTAATTTTCTGGCTTTTTACCCCAAATTTGGGCAATAATCGGCCGCTCTTTCTTGGAAAACTGCAGTTTGGGCAGTAGCTTGGCCCTACCCGGACTTTGCAGACCGTCAACGTTAACGAACTCAGTGTAGTAAAGATCTGGTGGTGCTGTCCCAGCCACAACCTGCCGAAACACCGTGTCGGTTACGTCATCCATCGGGGCCAAAATAAAAAAAGGCCTGTTCAGCTCATTCCAAATATTCATAGCCTGTATTATAAACGATTAAAACGGATCGCCAGATTCAGTACGCCAATCAAAAGGAAACCTACCTTGAACTGGGGGCTTAGGAGGCGAAGTCGGTTGCGGAGCCTGGTCTTGTCGTGGGGCTGGGGGTTGCACAGAGTTCAGGGCTGTTCGGGCGGCCGCTACACCGACTTGGCCAATTCGACGAGTTTCTTCATCAATCTTCCATTCACTTTCGTAGGGAACCGTAAAGCGTAACTGCTGTTTCATACTTACTATTATAGCACTTAAATGTTTTATTTGCAACCAGGTGAGCTGTATTGCTCGGTTCGGCTAAGAAAACTCTTTGTAATTTCAAGCTTAAACGGCATAATTATAGCAATGGATCAGATTATTTCGACCGCCGCCCCGGCCGCAGCCGCCGTTGTTATTGCTTTGTTCGCCTTGCCCAGTTATATCGGCCTAATTCGCCAAAAGGGCTGGTTAAAAGCCTTGGGTATGGTTGTTGTCATCGGAGCGATCTTGCTGGCCGTTCAAGCCGCCGCCATTCGCTTCACCTTCCCCTTCGGCGATTTCAGTTTTGGCGACGCTCTGGGTTATAAGATTTTTGGCCTGGTTCCTTGGGCTGTAGCTTTTGCTTACACCCCCCTGGTATTAGCCACATTTTGGCTGTCAAGCAAATTGACCAAGAACGGATTCCGCGTCGTCCTGGCTGGACTATTCTTGGCCGCTAGCAATGTCGTCCTGGATCCCGCTCTAGCCTTCATGGGCCTCAGGTCCTGGGAAAACGGCGGACCCTTTTACGGCGTGCCTATTCTGAACTTTGGTGGCTGGCTCTTAACTGGCCTGATTACGGCCTGCGTTCTGCACGCTATGTGGGGCAAAGAAGACAGCGTTGGCCGCTCGGTAGCCTACAGTGGCTTTGCTATTGTCTGGTTCTGGGGTGGCGTCAACTTGGGACTCAAACAATGGGTGCCGGGTGGCATTGGTATAGCTATTGGCGTGCTTATCCTAGTTCTTATGTCTATCGAGCGTCGACGTCAGAAGAAAGCCAAGGACGACTAAACCTTCGTGAAACGCAGTACTTTTTGGGCGTCAACCTCGACAGTTTCCAGCCATGCTTTCACTGGCCGCAAAAAAACCAAGCCAGGCCCGTAGAGAGCTTGGTAGACCACAGTTAACTCCATATCGCTCTCATTAATGGCGATACAAAGAACTTTGTAATCCTTTTGCTTGTAGTGCCGATAAGTGGCGCCGATCTCGATACGCTTGCAGGCCTCGTCAACCTCTCGTTGCAGGGCCGCTTCTGACTTGTGGTCATCCTCGGCCATACTATTCCCAGCGGAATGATCTGAAAGCAATGATATAGATAACGATAATCCAGACACCGATAACCAACAACTGCGGACCTAGGTCGACCAGCGATTTGCCTTCGGTGACTACATAACGGATACTGTCGATAATCGGGGTCAGTGGAATGAACTTAGTTACTGACTGCAACCACTCTGGCATAAGAAAGACCGGAAAGAAAACGCCCGATAAGAACATCATTGGGAAAGTCACCAGCTGAGCTATCGGAGCGGCTTGATTCTCGTTCTTAGCCCATCCGCCAACCGCCAGGCCTATTCCGAAGAGCAGGGTGGCGCCTAGAACTACCACAGTTATGAAGCTGGGGTAATCGCCGCGCATATTGAGGTCAAAAACCAACACAGCCATCACAAACATCACTGCCACTGACAAAATACCGACAAAGGCATTGGAAATGACGTTACCGGTGAAGTACTGCCAAACCTTGAGGGTTGTAGTGTGATAGCGGCGCAGAACGCCCTTCTCTTTTAGTCTCGGGAAAACTGTGGTCGGACCGAAAACGCCCAGCGACAACAGGGCAAAGCCCAGAAGTCCCGAGAAAGTGTAATCAAACCTGGTTAGGCCTTTTGTGGCCGTCGACTCGGTCCGTACCGAGAATGGTGTTTCGTTCTGGACAAACTGGGCGTTGATGTCTGTAAACATACCCTCAAGCACAGCTTTTAGAGTTTGGCCGGCTTGCTCATTATTCTGGTCATATAAAACCGTAATTTGGCCCGTCGGGTACTGACCGTTAGCGGCTATGTTGCCATAGTCTTCGGGTAGGATTAGGGTAGCGCTGACCTCACTGCGGTTCATTTTCTCGCGGGCTTGGTCCATGGTGGTAATTTCCTCGTCAACATCCAAGAACTCTGCGGCCTTGGCCTGCTCGACAAACTTCCCGGCTACTTCACTGTTTGACTGATTAATAAGCGCTACTTTGAAGTTGACGTTGTCGTCGCCACCGAAGATGGTGCCAAAGACAAACAAGAAGATTAATGGGAAAATAAAGACAAAGAAAATTGCAACTTTGTCGCGGAAAAGCCGCTTAACATCGATGGGTACGAAAACTTTAATCGGTAGCAAGGCCTTGCGGAGCTTTTTCATACTAGTCCCGTAGGTCCTTTCCGGTCAGATCGATGAAGACATCTTCCAGATTAGCCTGCTCGACATGTTGCTCCTTCTTAAAGCCTTTTTTAAGCAGATTCTTAATCAAATTCTTAGGAGTGTCCATGGCAATAATCTTGCCGTTATCCATTACTGCTACCCGATCGCACAACATTTCAGCTTCGTCCATGTAGTGAGTGGTCATAATCACCGTCACCCCGCGCT
Organism: uncultured Candidatus Saccharibacteria bacterium; assembly: GCA_964426845.1. GTDB lineage: Bacteria > Patescibacteriota > Saccharimonadia > Saccharimonadales > JAGQNJ01 > CAYRSA01. Next base: position 89,599 of record CAYRSA010000002.1, read on the forward strand.
TCTTAACGTCTTTTATCAGGCCCCAGAGGTTGCGGCGAGCTTGGGGGTCTAGACCGGTGGTCGGCTCATCCAAGAAAAACACCTTTGGCCCGTGCACTAGGGCAGCAGCGATACTAAAACGTTGTTTCTGGCCACCAGATAACTGCTCGACGTAGCTATTGGCCTTATCTTCTAGTTGGACGTCTTTTAAGAACTTTCGGGGGTTAACAGTTTCACCATAAGTAGCCGAGAAGAATCTAATCAACTCTGTTAGTTTAGTCTTCTCTTCGAAAGACGGAGACTGGGGCTGAACACCGATCAAGGCTTTGACTTTCTCGGCGTCTTGAGACACGTCCAGGCCATCTAGGATGGCCGTACCGCCGTCGATCGGACGTAGGGTCTCGATCATCTCCAGAGTAGTTGTCTTGCCAGCGCCATTAGGTCCAAGGATACCGAAGACCTCACCCTCTTCAACAGAGAAGCTGATATCTTTAACGACAGTTTTCTTGCCGTACTTTTTGCGTAGCTTGGTAACCTCAACAATAGTTTTCGCCATGAATCTCCATTGTATCAAAAACCAAAAGACGCCCCAAGGGGGCGCCCTTACCGGTGAAAAGCTATGTTAAACTTTTTTCTTAACTGTTAGGAAACCGTTTCGTGGGTTCTCTGTTACTTCTTTGCCATCAGGAAGATCGCAAGCCTCTGGGCGTTGGTCCTTACTGAAGTAGTAAATTGTCTGTGTCTTGCCGCCGCGTAGGACAACGTCTTTGCTGTTTAGGTAGTATGTAACACCCTTACTGTTTGTGTGGCTGTATCCCATAGGAATCTCCCTCTCTCTTAAATTACCTTAGTATCACCACCATACTCCAGGGGTAAATTGTTTGTCAACCCTTGTAAGATGAAAAAATGCTGGTTTTAAAGGGTTAGCTAATGGTTGTCGCCAAATTTAACAGAGGTGGCTAATCACTTGCCCGCAGGCGGTGCTTGAACCATTTTTCCAGGGTAAAACGTACAACGAACAGTAAAAAACAGATAAAGGCCAGTAGTAAGCTAATACCGGCTAGATCTGGTGACCAAACTGGGGAGACGAAGTCGAATTTATAGAGGGCGTCGGGAATTTGACTCTGGGTAACTCCGTGACTGCTGACGTATTGCTCGATGCAACTAATCCGGCCGCCACCGGAGGCGCCGACTTGGCCGGCTGGGAATTGACGCTCACACTCGGCCTGAGCCTGGGTATACACGCCACCACTAGCCGCGTCTACCCTGGCCTTCTCGGCCTCGACCAAGCGATCGTATCTATACTTCAGCTGAATCGGCTGTTGGACTCCCGTACCAGATGACAGGTCGGCGTTCATATGGGAGTAAATGTGCTCCCTTAAAGCTCTTAGGGGCGTCTCAACGTCGCCATTCTCCATGTCAGCCTTAGTCACCACTTCGCGCAGTTCAATGGACCTCAAATTATTCTGGCGCATAGCGTAGACGCCGATAACTGCGAAGCCGGCTGCTAGCCCTAAGAATATCCAGGCATTTATGGGTCGCAGCCGTCGCCAAACATGATGCAAGTGACGCTTATCCATTAACTCTTATGGTAACTCCTTTGGGCGCGGAATGGTAGACTATAGTCATGCATATCTTCTTTAGCGGCATCGGTGGCACAGGTATTGGACCGCTGGCTCTGATCGCCAGACAAGCTGGTTACACGGTCTCTGGCTCAGACAAGCAAGACTCGCAGTATATTAAGTATCTGCGCGACAAGGGTATCACTAATGTGTATATCGGCCAGACTGAAAAAGCTATCGCGGCCGCGCATGCTAAGAATCCAATCGATTGGTACGTTTACTCCTCAGCTGTCGGCCGGGAGGACGCCGAGCATCCTGAACTGAAATTTGTCGAGGCCGAAGGCATCCGCAAGAGCAAACGTGATGAGTTACTGAATCAGATTCTAAAAGATAAGAAACTCAAGCTGTTTGCCGTAGCCGGCACCCACGGCAAGACCACTACTACAGCCATGGCTATATGGCTATTCAAGCAGCTAAAAGTGCCGGTCAGCTATTCAGTTGGAGCTAAGCTTAGCTTTGGTGACATGGGCCACTACGAGCCTGGTTCAGAATACTTCATCTACGAAGCCGACGAGTTTGACCGCAACTTCCTAACCTTTCACCCGCACCTAAGCATCATCACTGGGATTGGCTGGGACCACCCCGACATTTTCCCAACCGAGGAGGAGTACTACGCGGCTTTCCGACAATTCTTAGACCAGAGCGAATACGCTTTTATATGGAATGACGATGCCGCAACGCTTGGTTTAACTGAGTCGACAGCCAAAATGAGCATCATTCACAAGTCCGACTACGTCAACTTCACTCAGATCGGAGCCGTCAACCGTGAAGACGCCGCCCTTGCCACCCAGGGCGTAATGGATATCTTACAAAAAGAAGATATTACTGAACTCACCGACCTGATGAACACCTTCCCGGGTGTTAGCCGTCGCTTTGAAGAGATTGCCAAGAATGTTTATAGCGATTACGCCCATACACCCGAGAAAATCCGTGGGGCCCTACAGTTGGCCCGCGAAGTCGCCGGCCAAAATGTCGTCGTGGTCTACGAAGGCCTGCACAATACAAGGCAACACTTCATTAAAGATGACTTAGGCCGGTTGTTTGAAGGCACCAAAAAGTTATATATCGTACCGAGTTACCGAGCGCGTGAGGACGAGTCGCTAGAGGACTTAACGCCGTCGAAGCTAGCTGAACTTATCAATACGCCTAAAGATATCGAGCCATCAAAACTGGACGATACTCTTAAGCATAAGCTTGCCCAGCACGCCCAAGCTGGCGACCTAGTATTGTGTCTCAGCGCTGGTGGTGGCGGCTCGTTGGATGAATGGATCCGCCAAGGATTTAGTCAATAACCAGGCCGCTGGCTTCGTCGATTTTGACCGAGCCCTGCCGCACTATTTCAACAGCGTCATCGACAATTCGAATAATCGTCGAGGCTTCGCGCTTGGACAGGTCACCGCCATCCACGTAAAAATCGACTTGATCTTTGAAATATTTCTCGGCTTGGTTAATTGTGCTAGCTTGTGGCTCGCCGGGGTGATTAGCACTAGTCGTCAGTACTGGCCCGGTCTCCTCTAGTAACCGCTGTAACTTTTCGTCTTTGGGAATACGGCAAGCCAGAGAGAACTTGCCGAGGTGCAAGTAGCTAAGGTTTGCTTCGGCCGGTACAATAATGCTTACCGAACCCGGCCAGTATTGCTCGACCGGCTTGAGATAACGACGCGGTATACCAAGATCTACTAGCTGGTTAATGCTGGCGGCGATGATGGTACCTGGTTTCTTGTCGCGGGACTTCAGACTATAAACTCGACCGGCAGCCTCTTGGTTTCCGGCGGCGGCTACTAATCCGTAAATTGTATCGGTCGGCAGGACGCCAACTGCGCCGCCTCTGATTAACTCGATTAATTTGGTGTTGTCTAGGCTTTTAAATTGTTGCAAACCGTTGACCATTATATACTGTTATTAATGTTAGAACAGGTGGGACAACGAATCTCCGACAGTTGGAGCGAAGTCTGGGCAGTAATGGCCCAGTGGTTCGTGGAACACGCCCTCAATATTGTTGTCATCTTAGTACTGGGCTGGATTGCCCGAATACTGTTGACCAAGCTGGTTCGTAACATCGTCAAACAGACCGTTCGCCACGATCTCTTCCCTACTGAGGCCGATCGCAAAAAGCGCCTACAGACCCTGGACGGTCTAGTCGGCACCGTCGTTAAGATTATTGTTTGGGTGGTGGTCACAGTTATGTTAATTAACGAGCTCGGTATCAACACCGGCCCGCTGATTGCTAGCGCCGGAATTATCGGTATCGTGGTTGGTTTCGGAGCTCAGACCCTAATCAAGGACTTTACCAGCGGCTTGTTTATTATTGCCGAGAACCAGTACCGTGTCGGCGATACTATCGAGATTAACGATATTACTGGGGTTGTCGAGGAAATCACCATTCGCACCACCGTCCTGCGTGACATTAACGGCTATTTGCACCACATACCCAATGGCAGTATTGAAGTCACTACCAACATGACTATGGACTACGCTAAACTGCACGAGAACATTACCGTCGACACCGACACCGACATTGAACTGCTAGAGCACGTTATCAACCACGTTGGCGAGCAATTAGCCAGCAAGCCGGACATGCACAAGCTGATCATCGAGCCGCCACAATTCGTCCGGGTGACTGGCTTTAATAACGAAGGCCTAGCTATTAAGATTATCGGTAAGACTAAACCCGGTGATCAGTGGAAGGTTCAAGGCGAATTCTACAAACAGCTTAAAAAAGCCTTCGAAAAGCACGGCATTAAAGTTCCTCATCAACCCTTACTGGTGGCTAAGCCGAAGCCTTAAGCCAATTCAAGAACTTTTTATTTTTTCTCAGCTCAGCCAGTTGATCTTTACACCAGTAGGAGTACTTGTTGCCCTTGTCGGCCAGTAGGTCTTCAGAATACTCATCCCAAGTCATCCAGGTTAAATCTTCGACTTCATCGGCATTGGGCTGAGGCTGGCTGGTGAGGCGGGCTACATAAACTGGACAAAGCTCGTTTTCAATAATTCCTTTGAACGGCGGGGTCTTATAACGGTAATCTGGTAAGATGGCCTCAAAATCCTGGGCCGTCATGCCCAGCTCGTAATCCAGGCGCCTGTTTATAGCGTCAACTACGTTCTCGCCGGGTCCCGGGTGCCCGCATACGGTGTTGGTCCAAACTCCGGGCCATACTTTCTTTTTCAAGGCCCGCTGAGTAACTAAGACCTGGCCTTTGTCGTTAAATACATAGCAAGAAAAGCCCCGGTGCAAGGGTGTATTAGCATGGTGCGATGATAGTTTCTCGGCTGTGCCGATAGGCACGTTGCCATCATCGACTAGAACGATTAGTTCCGACAAGTCTATAGACCTAGATTAGCATCACTGACGTCATTCGGAGTAACATCGGTAGAGTCATTTAGAGTGTTGAGGGTTTGGTCGATGCCGGTAATAGTAGCGTCAATCTCTTCGACGTCAACTCGCTCGACTTGGTTATCGGTTTGGCTGGTGGCTGGAGCTGGCTTGTTACTGTTCTTGTACCAGATAAAGCCGCCGACACCTAAGCCAATTAATAAAACGACCACACCTGAAACGATGGCTATAACTAGGCCTGGCCGTTTCCTCCTCATCTTAATTGGTTTAGTTTGTTGCAGAGGTTCTTGGCCCGTAGCCTGGCCGGGGTCGGGTGTCATACTGGTAATGCTGTCTGCCGGGGCCATAGGATTATCCATAGGACTACTGACTTCTGATGGGGCTGGGTTGGGACGTGGCCGCTGAACGTCCATGACTGGTCCTGATGGTTGGGGTGTTTTTGACTGAGGATTCATTATTGGCTTCCCCCTACTGTTCGGCCGGCAGCAATCTGGTCGCGCACCTGCACCAAAGTTGGTTTAACAGTGTTAGTTATATAGGCTCTGATGTCGGCAATTTGTGGCTGGACAGCTTGGTGAGCCTTGCGAGCGGCCTGCAATGTTGCCGCGAAGGCTACTGGATCGTTCATGCAATCAATAGTGGCCAGATCGTTAACCGCTAGGTAGTAATTATTCATACCAACCTTAAAGGCGTCGACTTTAGCTTGCAGAGCGTCAATATTCTCTTTCAAAGCCGTTGTTTCATAGGCTTGGTTCTCGAGTCGGCCCAATAAGACATTAAGGTCGCCTAAGATCTTGTCGTAGGCTGTATTACGAGCTTTTTGAACACCGGCCAGCCGAGTCGCCAGTGTCTTAGCATTAGCCTGAGCCACGCTACAGCGTAGTTTAATCTTGTCCTGCTCACCCTTCTTGATATCTTCTACTAGGTCGGCTTTGTAGGCCGCCACTCTCTGGGCCTGGGCACTATCTGGTTGAGTCTGAGCTTGGGTAGGCGGAGCGTAATGGCTTTCTAGGCTAAGTACGGGGACAATCACAGCAGCCGGCAACAACAAGAGAGTTACCAACACTTTACCCAATTTATTAACCCGCTTTTCAGACATAAGCTATTTGCTATTGTACTCCACCCGCTTTAGATTAGCCAAGTAGTACGTGTAGTAATTATTAACTAGTAATAATACCAGCTGTCGATGCCGGCGGTATTGGTTACATTGACAATTTTCTTAGGCTGTCCGCCGTTGGTACTGACTACGTAGTCCGCGGTCTCGGTGTCATTATTGATTCGGTAGACGGCCGTGGTGTCATTAAGCCAGCGAACTGGATAGCTTAGGCCGCTTTGACCAACCAAAACTTTGTCTTCTTTTTTGGCCAGGTCAAAACTAATCAACACGCCTTTTCCGTCGCGCTCATCTACCCACAAACTTTGGCTATTATTAGCATTGTTAGTGTATACTCGGGTTCTTTGATCGGCCGGTGGGCCACCAATTCGAGCCACCTGGGCCGCGCCCAACTTGAGTTCGTACCAGTCCTTGCCTGTCGACAAAGTAATGGTGTCGTAATTAGAGCGAATCATACTCCAAACTTCCTGATCCAAAAGTTTCTTGATTTCTGTACCGCTGGCGTTAGACATGTAGAAACCGACGGTCGTGCTGTCGTTGGCCTCTCCGCCCACCGATGCTTCTGTTGCCGGCGCGTAGTAAACCTTGTCACCAGCCACGATAACGTCGTTAAAGTAGGTGGCCGAGGTAATATCTAGTTTTTGGCCGGTTTCCAAGTTATAGCTGACCAGCCGTTGCTTTTTGGCTCCGTTGGCTGGTGCCTGCTCGCTGACCACAATATATACGAGAGTATTTTCAATCCAGCCGGCCACTTGAATGCGATCACCGCTGTCTAATTTTTTGACCTTGTTATCGCTCAGGTTAACGATATTTAGGGTGCTTAGGAGTGTACCGTCTGAAGATCGTTGATTGTCTCTGGTTGATACCAGGGCGACATTATTGCCAGACGGTTGGGGCGACAAGATGATGTCGTCGCGCTCGTAGCCTGTACCCGACAAGACTAAGGTCTCGCCCTGGCCATCGGCATAAATTTTATACAGGTCATACTTGCCGGAGCGCTTACTAATGAAGGCCTGCTCCTGGGCCGGCACCATCTTGACTGGTTTATCCATGACACTCTCGGCTGTCTCGGTCAGTTTCTCTTCGCGGTAGCCATTGGCCTTGATGGTGATGTCGACAGGCTCATCTGAAGTTGTGTCTAGGGTCAGGATAATCTTGCCTTCTTTGTCCGAGAAAGCGCTGGCGTCCCCGCTAATGGCCTCGGCTTTTTCCAAAGGCTTGCCAGATAGGAAATCGGTGACAATAAATGAGTACTGCAGTCCCTCGGGATCAAGAATGACTTCGCCGTAAGGGTTGCTGCCCCAGCCAACAGTCACTGGCTTTTCTGAAGTTGTAAAGGCCTTACGCTTAACTACCAGGGTCGTCTTGCCTAGTCTGACTTTCTCTAATTTTACATAGCCGTCTTGGTTGGTCACCCCACTGGCATTATTCAACTGGACCTCGACATTCTTAAGGGGTTGCCGAGAATCGTTATCGATAACTATTACCGAAGCGCTGCTTCGTACTCCAGCTGTGTTGAGCATGAAGTAGCGAGTCTGAGGGTAGACAGCCGCTCCCACAACCAGCAATAAGACAATAATGATAGTTGCCCATCGGGCCTTTTTGTTTTCCCACCAGCTACGGAAGAAATGCCTAATCCCACCTTTTGTTTTCGGTCGGGGGGGTTTGTCAGCGTTCTCGTCCTGGGTTAGAGCATCGCTGGCCTGTTTGGCTGTCTCATCATCGCTGACATCGTCTATTGTTTCTTCTTTAGGTTCAGGCTTCGGAAGGTCTTTTGGCGTTTCCTTCGGGGTCTTTTCCGCTTCTTTAGGCACAGCCCCCGGCCCAACCTTAGTATTTATTACTGGCGGCGCCCCGGGCAATTCTGTGTTTTTTTCATCTTTCATAAGCTTTCCGATTACCATAAGCATATCAGATTAGCCCGCCTCTGTAACTAGTTTTCGCCAGTCCTAGCCACCAACCGCCCATTGGCTTAGGGGTATATAGAATATGGCAATTACTGCCAGAATTGCTGCTAAGCCAATAATGCCGACGTCCGGACTCAGCTTTTTTTGGTAAACCACTATGGTGTAGGCAACAACTGCTACGGCGTTAACGATACCCAGCAATAAAAACAGCAGATCTGGTAGCAACGAACCGAATATAGCCGGGTCACCAGACCGGTAGCGAGAATAGTAAAACTCTATCGAGCAAGCCCACACAAACATGGCTATCTGCAGGGCTAAACTGGCCTTTATGATCCATAATCTTTTCATCTCATCCTCCTTCTTTTATACACGTACACGAGCACCCAAAACACCATTAACAACACCGGTGCGAAGACAGCCGGCCTACCCCGGAGCTTGGCCGGCAGAATATGGTTACTCCAAGCGCCAAGCTTGGCCTTGGACTGAGTCGGCTGACTGGGTTGACCTTGGCTTGCTGTCTGGTGAATTTCTCCCGGTGTACTTGCTGCCGATGTTGATACTTGGTCTTGTTCGGTCGCCGGGCCTGTTGGTTTCTGTTTTGATGTGCTTTGGTTAGCAGGTGGACTAGCCCTGACTAAATGAACGGTTTTGTAAATATCGATACTGTTGCCTAGAATGGTACGTCCAAAAATGTGCAGGGTGTGAAAGCCGGCCGGCAAATCTTCTGGAATAGTAACCGAGGCCCTAACTCCACCTTTTTCATCGGCCTTGAACTTGCCAAGCAGAGTGGACTCGGAGTGAAGCTCTATACTAACTTCACTACTAGGTTCTAGTAAATGCTGCTGGTGGTCAGCGGCAACCGCCACAACCGCCTTCGAGTATATTGTGTCTTCGGCAATGGTGTCGTCATTGACGGTTTCATTGATCGCGCGATTAGTTTTTGGAGCCTGCAGCAGGGCCAAGCCAGAATTTTCGGCCGGCAACTGCACTCCGGGATTGGCCACCGGCATGGCTTGGGTAAAGTTGCCGGTCTGTTCCAGAATTTTTTGTCTGTAGAGTTGGTGACCCAATTTATTGGGGTGGAAGCTTTCGTTGCCTATCGGTCCAAAAGGAAAAGGCGCATCGTCGCCCAGCGTCAAACCATTGAACGCAGCCTTCGAACCATCCGTCTCGCACAACCGGTAGCCGTAAAAAGCCGTGGCAACATCGACATATCTTACACCGGCTTTTTGAGCACTAAGCTCGATGATGCGATTGAGATAGTCGATCAACTGGTTGGCGAATAATAGTTCTTGGTCATCAAGCAATACATTTAGGCCACAGGTGCCGCCTTCTTTAACGGCTCTCGGATAACCAACTACATAGAGTTTACTGCTAGTCCTGGCTTCTCTTTTGAGCTGAGTGTATAAGTCGACTAATCTTGGAAATTGGGCATTAATCTCGCGAATTATTTCCAGACGATCTTCGTAGTCCTGGTAACAAGTTCCGATTTTCATACAGGCCCGCAGCCTTGTCAGCAAGCCAGCGTCATTACCACCAATCCCTATGGTTAGCACGTTGGGGTTTTGCTCGCGCACGTATTGGTTTTGCTTTTTATAACCCGGCAACAACCTTCCCATATTATTTGGTGACGGGATATTTTGGCGTTGGGCATAACTGGTTATGTCCTGAATCTTGGCACCCGAACAAGCCACCGAGTTATAAGAGCCAAGACCCAATTGCTGACCAATTAGATAAGGATAGGACTGGCGTGACAGATGACACTTATTAGCCTGGGTGTCGGTCTCTGGGAAGTAATCATAGGCCCCCTCCCCCGAGGCAAAAGAATCACCCAAAGCTAAATAGTCCTGGCTCTCCAGGCTTTCGCCAGCCGGAGCTAGCCTGAACTTTGCCAAGACTCGAGTCGTCGGACTGTTATTGTAGCTAGCGTAAAAACTGAGTCGCCGATCACTAACAAAGCGTGGCTGGTAAATGCGGTGATAGCCGGCAATTTGCGACCTTATGAAAGCTTCGTGGGAGGTCGAGCTGCAAGTCACCGGGCCAGTTATTACGTTTGGCGCCGGAGCACATGAGGCAAGATTGGTTATCTTAAAGTCGCCCCGGTCCGAGGTAGCAACCACGGTTTGGCCGTCATCGCTGACGGCCAAGTTAGGCATGACCGAAAAACCCAGGTGATAGACATAGGGCGAGCCAAAGGGCAAAACTTCACCAGTGGCCAAATTAACTCGTATCATGGCTAGGAATTCTGAATCTGCCACCATCCACTGGCCGTTTCCGGAAAAAGCAATGCTCTCTGGCCGAACGTACAGGATCTTACCGCTGCCATCTTTCAGTGTCCAACTGGGATTGGCCGGCAAGTAAACTTTCATCTCTCGGGTGGCTTGGTTAAATTCCTTACGAGCGCTCTGCAGACCTGAACTATAGTAGTGCACCCTGATGCCCTGGGCAGTGTTCTCTAGAACCAAACCTCCAACCACACCGGGTATTGGGTAGAAGTTAACAGCTCCGCCACCAGAGTTGTAAACACGAGCGTCAGTCTTAAAGATGTTGGTATAGCCCCCTGGAGCCGTCTTACCTTGCGGCGTCATGACGGCGCAGGCCTGGGCCGTCTGGCTGGCCTGCAAAGGTGGAATGGCTGGCTTGAGCGTAAAGTTTACTTGGCTGCAGGGAATGTTGCCGGCTGAAGCTATCGATTCCGGCTGCTGGCTAGTACCCAGCTCTTCACGCTGGCCTAGTACTGGATTGGCCGATAGCCACGAGCCAGTCGCCTGGGCATTTACTTGCCAAAGCCACGGCCCGAAAGCCACTAACCACATGCCCCAAATCAACAGAGCTATGGCCAGGATTACCAAAGTTTGTTTTAATCTGTTTACTAATTTCCTCATCTGTAGATAGAAATTCTACTGACGCGAAATTAAAACAGTATGAACAAATTTTACTTTTTTGGTGTTTGGGCTATAATGCTAAGCATAAGTAGAAAGGATCCTTAAGAAGATGCCAAAAGCCAAAACTCTAAGAAAGAAAAAATCTGTCCGCCCAGTCCTATATCGGCCATCAAACCTGGCGGTATTCGTCATCGTACTTCTAACGGTCGCCTTGGGCACTGTTACTTGGCTATTCTTTGCTCTGCTAAGCAACCCTGCTTAATAAACCTACGGGGTCAAGCGGTTGATATCACGCGGGAAAAGCGTGGCTTCTTTGATGTTGTTAAGCTTGAAGAGTTTTTCTACAAGCCGCTCTAGTCCCAAGCCAAATCCACCGTGTGGTGGCATGCCATACTGGAAAGCACTGAGGTAAGGCGCATAACCAGGATCTTTTGGATCCCCGCCCATGGCTTTTAATTGAGCTATTAGTTTCGGATACTCGTGTTGGCGCATACTTAGCGTACTAATTTCTACTCCCCGAAATAACAAATCTGCTCTCAAAGCAAGGTCGGGGCTTTTTTCATCAGCTTTGTGGTAGAACTTAAAGGTTTTACTTTTTGCTGACCAGCCTGTGACAAACACGGCATCACTGTCTTTGTTCTTAGTCGCCCATTCGCAAATAAAGCGTTCTTCGTCGGGACGCAAATCGTCTTCACCGCGATAGTCTTCTTTCAATTGCTTGAAGTACATTTCGTGAATCTCTTCGATGGTGACTCGTGGTATGTCTTCTGGTTTAGCTGGAAGCTTGGCTTTCGTGACATTCCACTTCTTGAAAGCCGGTTCGTGTGACGCCCAAGTACTATCCACTATATTAATCAGCAGGCCGCCAATAAAGTTCTGTAGTTCTTCAAAGTCTATAAATCCCATTTCGCAGTCAACGGTTAGAAATTCTGTTAGGTGACGAGTAGTGGCGCTCGGCTCGGCTCGGTAGGTCGAACCAATCTCCAAGACGCGCTCGAAAGCCCCAACCATCATTTGCTTGTAAAACTGTGCGCTTTGAGCCAGTGTTGCGGTCTTGCCAAAATAATCTAGAGTGAAAACTTCGGCTCCTCCTTCAGTGGCTTCGGCCAGTAGCTTGGGCGTGTGGATCTCGGTGAAACCGTTCTGACTACAGTAGTCACGGATGGCTTGGCAGGTAGCGGCTTTAACTTTAAACAAATCTTGTTCTTGGAGATTGCGTAATCCTATAGTCCGGTTATCAAACAATGTCTCCAGGTGTTCAGATTTATGGCTTAGCGGTTTGTCTATCTCAATCGGTGGCTCGTCGGTGACTGGCACCAAAACTGTAATCTTGGGGTTGTGTAGCTCGGCTCCGCCGGGAGCTCGCTCTTCCTTAACAGCTTTGCCGGTAATTTCTAGCACCGTGCCGATTTGTAGACCACGCAGTTTTTCAACCTGGTCCTTGTCCTCGACTACAACCTGGGTGACTCCTGTGCGATCTCGCAGGTTAATAAAAGTTAAGCCGCCCAGCAGGCGTTTTTTGTGTAGCCAACCTTGCATGGTGATGTCTTTGCCGGCGTGATCGGCAACTTGATTACTTAGAGTTCTCATGATCTTCTTTCGATTCTACCACTGTTTTCTCTTCTGACGAAGCACTAGCAACTTCGGCCGGCTCTTCCTTGACGGGTTTTTCGCGCTTGTCCTCTTCTTTTTTAGCCTCCATGGCCGCCACCGCCCGCAGGTCTTCGTAAGAGTCAAATTCATCGATGATTTGCTTGCCAAGGATTTGCTCGATAACATCTTCGATGGTTACTAGACCGACGATTTCTTCGAAGTTATTAACGACTAGGAACTGGTGATGCTTGGTCTTAATAAAGGCGTCTAGTACCCGAGCCAGCGACTGCGACTGATTGACGTAAAAAACTTCCTTGCGCATCAGATCTTTGACAAAGCCACCCTCTTTGGCGCCCAGAGCATCGCGCAAATACAAGGTGCCAATAATGTCATCGGGATTATCTTTATAAACCGGAAAACGAGAGTGACCGCTGTCATGCAGTTCTTTAAACAAGATTGGTCCAATCATATCGGTGGTGGCCACGGTTTTCATCACCCGCCGCGGCGTCATAACTTCATCAACCATCTTGTCACCAAACTGTAAAGCGTGCTCGACGATGAATAATTCATCTTTAGTGATGCGGTTGTCTATCTGGACTTTCTGCTGGCGGATTAACTCCACGATGTCCTCTTTGGTATACAGTCCGGTGTGCACTGAAAAAGGCTGGACCTTGTCGGCGTAGTGATCAATCCGAATAAGTAGCGGTTGGAGCCGTTCTAGTAACCAATGTAATGCTGGAGTAATAATCTTAGCGGCTCGCACCGTAAATCGAGACACGTGCGAATTAGGCAACCAAGCAAACCCAAGCCAGACTACAGCTAGTACTAGCAGGAAAGCCACCGGCCAAGGCAAAGCATTTGAACAAAGGACAAAGAACAAAGCGCTGGTCAAACCAATGAAGATCCATAACAAGACCTTAAGACTGCGGCCATAGCCCACTACTCTGTAAAACTCTTTGGCTAAGTGGTCGCCGGACTGGGCTTGACGCTTTAACTCTTTGGATGGCACGTGACCATAGAGCTTCAATAAGGCCACCGAAAACAACATTAAAGCCGCGCTCAGAAGGCCAAAAATTAACATAACCATATCCTCTATACTACGATGTTTCAATGTCTGCGACAAACTTGCTATCATATAGAGGCTAACAAGGAGATTTATGAGCAAACGTTTTCTGATTATCATGGCCGCCCTAGTTGTACTATTCGTCGGCTTTATCGTGTTCGGCAAAGACAAGAATAATTCAGCCAGCAATTCCGGCGACGGGACTTCTGAGGGCAGTAGTTATGTTCTTGGAGCCGGCACCACCGGTGTTACTTTAGTGGAGTTCGGCGATTTCCAGTGTCCGGCCTGCCGCAGTTATTACCCAGTAATGAAGCAGGTGAAAGATAAGTACGGTGACCAAATCAAATTCCAATTTCGTCACTTCCCTCTAGTTCAGATTCACCAAAACGCCATGGTCGCTCACCGAGCTGCTGAAGCTGCCGGTCGTCAAGGCAAATTCTGGGAAATGCACGATTTGCTGTACGAGCGTCAACAAGGCTGGCAAAGCTCAAGCAACCCCACGGTCATCATGGAAGACTATGCTGCCGAGTTAGGCCTGAACATCGACCAGTTCAAAGCCGACTTCGCTAGCGCCTCGGTCAACGACACTATTCAGGCTGACATCAAGGCCGGCCAAGCCCTGGGAGCCAGCAGCACACCAACCTTTGTTCTCAACGGCAAGAAGCTCGATCCTTCACCAACCGATGTCGCCGGCTTTAGCAAGCTCATCGACGAAGCTATCGCCGCCTCTAAAAGCCAACAATAAAAACAGTCCCTGGCGAGAGACAGCCAAGGGACGGTTTTAGTTTTTGTTTTCGCCCATCTAGAAGGGGTAACCCTAGTAATGCAAGAATTCTTGCCATGATGGTCGGCGAACTTTTACAGGCACACTGTGGTGGCCTGTTGATATAACTCGAACAGTTACCGACATGTCGTTTTCCTCTCTTTGTTTTTTAGAGCCAAAGCCGATGCAGCTTTAAGCTTTTTGATTTTTTAATATGTTTTTGTCTTTACACCGTCTCGCATCGGTATTAAGTACTTATTAGTATAGCGCTTATGATTTGTTGTTTGCAACTACTTTTTTACGGTTTTTTCTGCCGGCTTGGTATCGGTTTTGATAGTGTTAACTAAAGGAGATAGAGGAGCTTTTAGAGCCCGCCCTACTGCTCCGGCCGCCGATCGCAGGCCACCACGACGTTCTTTTTCAGCCTCAATCGTAGAGTGCAGTTTCTTGACGGCGGCCACTCCATGCAATTTCTCGTGCAAAACTCGAAATTCTTCGTCTAACAAAGCCAGTTCCTCATCAGATAGGTTCTCCAGTTCTACGAAGGTATTGCGAGCGCTTTTAGACGAATGAATTAGCTCATCTAGTTTCAGATGCACCGCCTTAGAGTCACGATTTTGGGTGTTTTGGATGACGAAAACCATCAGGAAAGTAGCCACAGTCGTGCCGGTGTTAATGTATAACTGCCAAGTATCAGAGTAGTCAAAAATAGGGCCAGTCAGACCCCAGACTAGGACAATCAGGCAAGAAATTATAAAAGCACTGGCCGTACCCATGGCATTGGCAATTTTGGCCGAGGCTTTTCTGAAGACTTCTTTCATAGTATTTGTTCTTACGCTTATTATTGTACCGTGCTTGCCCACAAAGTAAAACTACTGGTAAAGTTTGTGCCGCTGGATGTACTCCCGCACGGCCGGATCCAGGCTGGTGATTATCTCGCCCTTTTTTAGAGCGGCTTTGACTGTCGAAGACGAGACCGGTGACCAGACACTGGGCAATGTAATGTTTGTGTTACATTCATATTTCTCTTCCAGCTCGGCTAGACGTTTCTTGACGGTCGACAATTCATCGTTGTCACGCAAAACCACACATAGATGAAAGCTCTCAAGCAATTTCTTATGCCCAGGCCAGTCCTGGATGTGTTCTAGCACGTCCGAGCCAATGATGTACCAGTACTCACCACCCGGGAAGTTATCCTCAAGGTATTTGAGGGTATTGTCGGTCGTGACATTGTCACTTTCCAGATCGACAAGACGCAGGCTAGGAAAGTCGCTGACCGCCAGCTCAACCATATTAGCCCGGTCGATGAACTCGGCCACGCCAGTTTTGCGCCTGGGCTGTTTCTCGATCATGATCAGCACCGTATCCAGGTTCAAAGCCCCCAAAGCCACCACACACGATTCCACGTGCCCACGGTGCACCGGGTCAAAGGTGCCGCTGAAAACTCCTACCCGCTTAGACATCGGCTGGAATACCTTCGCAACACTTGGTTGGCATGTGACAAGCCGGGCAAACAAAGTGTCCATGCATAGGCTGTATAGGATAATGACCGCAGTTGTCACAGAAGAACTCCGGAGATTGCTCGGCTATTAGCTCCTTATATATCTCGTCCTGAAGGTCCTGCATGTACCTATTCTAACACCGTACATCTACCCCACATTTTTGGCAGTTTGGAATCAGCTTGCCACGTGGTCGCCGATTGCCGTGCCCTTTCGGACATTTGAACGTCAGTGAACCATATTTATCTTCATCAGACTTTTCACCGTAGCCTGCCTGACCAAGATTTTCTCGTGTGGATAGTTCGCCGTTACGGCCGACACTGACGCCACAACCACTAAAAACCGTGCCTTCGGCTCTAGCTTCAACTGCTGCGTGGAACATCTCCGCGACAGGGTTGGCGGTTATAAAGCCCCTCTCAGTGAAAGGCACAGATTGCGTCTGAGTTCCGAATGTCTGCTCATAACGCTTTTGCATCGCGGCCGCAAAACCATACAAGCTATCTGGGCTAGGGTTAGTGTCATTAATAAAGGCCTGTATGAGGTCATCTTGCTGGAGTACGAAATCATAGGTATTAACGCTAGCGCGACCCTCGGGAAGCTTCCAGCCTGCTCGGTATTCACCACCGTTTTTCTCACTCAATTTGCGATCGTATACACCGCACAACTCATCAACTAGGAACTCTTGGTCTTCAGGGTTCATATCCAGAGCCATGCGTTGACCTAATAATTCACCCGGCTCCGTATCATAGCCTAGGTGTTCTCTGATGGCTTCAAGACTTTTCCGATCACTACCCTCTAGGCTCTGGGATACCATGACAAGCTGGCCATCTGGCTGCCTATAGATAACTCTCAGCATGGCTTGCTTGCGCTCGACGTTATAGCCACCGACATCAACTGGTGAATCTTGTAATTCCTCAGGAAAATCAGATTCTATCACAAGCGTGTTTGGACCTTCACCACGGGCCATGGCTTTTAGGTCATCAAGCTCACCGCGTTCCGTTCCGGTTCTGCGTACTTCAAAAGCTAACTTAGGGTTAATAACTGCCTGCTTCTTAGCGTGCTCGTAGGCATCTTCAAATACTGGCGTTAGAGGCAGTCCATCATGACCATACAGCTCCCCTTCGCTGTAGGTAAACTCAAAAGTTGTACGCATGCTACCTTTTAGTACCTCGGCAGCCCAAGTTGTAGCGTCATCAAACTTCCGAACTGTTTCGGCTTCGGGTGGTCTTAGCGTCTCGATTGTGGGTGTTTCCATTTAAAAAACCTGCTCGGGTACTCCGGCAGGCATCTCAAAATTCGTGCTCCTGCTCGGAAGACTTGGTTAGTTCAGATCGGACTTAGTTGGCGTTAACCAAAATTACCGTTGCGGCACAGTGGAGGAATTTCACCTCACTTCTTGAACGTCTTTATATTGTTAAACTAACGCTAGTATATCACGGTCAACTACACCACATGTAGTGTTTTTTACAGTCTAGATGACGCTAAGCACTAAGACAAAAAGACCCAGAGCAATCCGATAATAGGCGAAAACATCCAGAGTGTGCTTGGCTAGATACTTAAGCATAAAGGCAATGGCCCAAAGGCCGCTCAGGAAGGCCGCCGAGATGCCGACTGCGAATAGGGCCGGCTGCGCGGAAATCTGACTTGCGCCTCCGTCCAGCACAAAAATTTTCAGAATTGCCCCGATCATGACTGGAATGCCTAAAAGGAAGGAAAAGCGTGTAGCCGCCAAACGGTCCAGACCAGCAAATAATCCCGTGGTAATGGTAATGCCCGACCGCGAGGTTCCCGGAACCAGAGCCAGGGCTTGGGCTACACCAATGGCCAGACCTTGTTTCGGCGTGACTTTTTCAAGCGACGTCTTTTGTTGATGCTTGCGGTAATAGCGTTCGGCGGCTAGCATCAGGCAAGCGATAATAATCAGGTTGACGGCTACTAACCGCGTCGATCGGAATGAAGTTTCGGCCAAATCATTCAAGAAAAAGCCAGCGATTACGGCTGGAACAGTAGCTAGCCCCAGAATAATGGCCAGTTTACGCTGGGCACCACCTTTAAAAATCGCCACTATCATAATCACCAGCTCCTTACGGAAGAAAATCACTAGAGCCAGCAGGGTCCCCATGTGCAGAGCTACGTCAAACGCCAATCCAGACTGAGTCACTCCCAGCCAATCGTGCAGTAAAACCAGGTGACCAGAACTAGATACCGGAATAAATTCGGTTAGCCCCTGGACGATGCCCAAGATTAGAGCATCCAATATGCTCATTCTTTAACTTTCTTTTTAAGCTCGCCTAGACGCGGCACAAAACTCATGGCCGCACCTTCTAACCTTAGGGCCTTGAGCGCCCCAGTTAGCACGTATAGCTCATCGAGTTGAGACTGAGAGACAGTCTGCTGAGCCTCGGCCTGCGAGAAATAATATTCGATCTTTTTGACCAGCCATTTCTCTTCTTTCTCAGAAACGGCCGTTGATTGAAAAGTGTCGGTGTCAGCACTAGCGATCACTTCTAGCGACCTGGCTGATTTGTCGCGCTTCTGCAAGTGACCGCGCTTGATGAGATTATTAACATGCAGGGCCACGGTAGCCACCGAGCTGTAGTTACAGCCGCTCATTATTTCCCGGTAGCTAGGGCTATAGCCGTGTTGCTTTATAAAGCCCTCGATAAAGGTCAGGGTTTCGCGCTGCTTTTTGGTGGGTCGCAGTTTGTCGGCCTTAACGTCTTTTGCTGGTTTAGCTGGGCTCATGCGTAACCTTTCCTAGATTTTCTGGCGGCTGCAAAGACCCAGTATTTGTACCATAGGTAATTCCAGCCGAAGAAGAAACCAGCCGAGACGAATTGGCCAATGTATGGCGATATGCCTAGGTACTCTTGTAGTCCCCGGACTATCAGGTAGTCGATGAATAGATTAGCAACAGTTAGGATGAAGTAACGTTCGGTAACCACAGTTAGCTTCTTGTTCTTGCGGCCACGGTCGAAGACCCAGATACGCTCTAAAATGAAGTTAACGGTAATACCGACTAGGTTGGCGATTAGCTTGGCCCAGAACAGCGTAAGGCCAAAGGTTTCGTAACAAACCGCGAATGTCAGATAGCCGGACCAAAACCAAGCTCCGCCGGTTATGGAGTAGGCAATTAGCCGTTTAATTTCAGTTCGCAAATTTTTCGCTTTTTGTTTGCTTTTCATATTATCTTTTCCTGCCAAGATTATACCATTACTCAAGAAGCTTGTGCCTGCTGATGACAAGTATTAACATACTGAAAGGCATATGAGTATTAATAGCACACAAAGAAAATGGTTTATTATCCTTGGTAACCTAGTGCCTTTGGCGATTGTTTATGTTCCCCAGATCATAGCTTCAAGCCAGCGCCCAGCCAATGCGCCCGAGGATTGGAGTGGTCTTGGCGGTGTCGCTATTATATTTCTTTATGCAGTTGCTTCTTTTGTGGCACTGTTTATTATGCTGATTGGAAGCTTATTCCGTAAAAAGATAGATTTTCTTTTAGCCCTAACCTCAGTAGTTATCTTAATATATTCTTATTTTGGTTTAGTGGCGCTGTGGCAAAACAGCTTAAATTAAACCGCTCATTCTGTAACTAGCATCAGGAAGCCCCAGAACAAGACTCCAATGATCACAATAGTTACCAAGGTGACAATCAACACAAAGCCGATACGTATTTCTTTTCTAGTCTGAACCTTTTCAGGCGGTAGTCCTTTTATGAGAGCGCTTTTCCATTTTCTAGACGCTGAGCCACCCTGCGCAAGTCCATTGAGTGTGATATAGCTTAGCCATGACCTGGGATAAAAGAGCGCCCTCCCAAAACCC
Organism: uncultured Candidatus Saccharibacteria bacterium; assembly: GCA_964426845.1. Classification (GTDB taxonomy): domain Bacteria; phylum Patescibacteriota; class Saccharimonadia; order Saccharimonadales; family JAGQNJ01; genus CAYRSA01. The sequence continues at coordinate 109,183 of CAYRSA010000002.1, forward strand.
GTCTTGGCGCTGACTGGCTTGGAAAGCGAAAAGACAAACTGTTTGCCAGACTGCATATGAAGTATCATTTGATACTGGGCCATTATGTTGTTCAGGTCTGCGACCTTAAGATCGCCTACCTTAATAACAATCCTTTTACCAGATTCTTTCGGAGTAAACGTTATGCTGTCACCATCGAATACCAAGTTACCAATCTCACCCTCACGCCAGACCGAATTATTCTCTTCACACAGCCAAGCATCGGTTGCTAGCGTCGGTTTCATGTCTACTGATTAACCCAGTTTCTTGATGCCACGCCCAGCCACGAACGCGTATATTGCCATAACCAAGCCAATTACTCCATAGAGACCACCGCCATTGCTGCCTAGGGCAATGCTTAAAACGACTGTTACTAGAAAAAGCACAGCACCAGCAATAGCCACTAGATTAAGTGTTGATGCTACTCTTTTGGCGTCTTGAGCCTTTTTAATCATTACCCCGAAGACAATCCACAGTATTGAAATGATAATGGCGAGCGCGAAGTAGCCAGTAGTCGCAGCCCGAATATCTTCGTCTACAGAGCTGAGGCCTAGTAGAGCAATTAATCCAACGATCAAGCATAGGGTACCTAGACCAATTGATGAAACAGCAGCGTTCCTACGCTTCTTCTCAAACTGCCCTCCGTTCATTGGCTGTGGCTGTGGCGGCTGCTGTGGTTGTTGAGGTTGCTGAGGTTGTTGAGGCGCTTGAGGATTCATCTTTACTCCTTGTATGTTATTGCCTACATAATATCACTTATTGCTCGGTAACTTTGGTTTGGCGTTTGCAGCCAACGCTATTCCAGCTAGCCCCCACCACATGAGGCTGAGGGTATCGTCCATCCAGGCGTGCGACACTAAATTAATCACCGATATGCCAATCAGGCTGGCTAGCAAAACTTGAGCCAAGAGTTGTGCGCGTCTCTCATACAGACGATAGCCAACCCCTACAGTTATGCCTAGGTACAGTATCAGCCCAAATATGCCGACTTCTTGGGCAACTTGAAGATAATAATTCTCGGCAATCTTGGGACTGGGACCGCGAGCGCTAGCCGGCCCGGCACTGCCCAAGCCTTGGCCAAGAGGGTGATTAACCACATCCTTGGCGGCGTCCTGGATAGCCTGGAACCTAACCGAGTTGGCGCTGCTGGCGCTAGAGGTTTCATCGGTGTGAAATATGGTGTTCTGGACGTTGTCATTGTTCCTAAAAGTATAGACCCCAAAGCCGACTACCAATACCCCGATAAATCCGCCAATTAGTAAGTATTTAAGGACTTTTTTATCTTTGATTGCTAATAATGCCCAAGCGGCCAAGCTTATGGCTAGACCAATCCAGGCGCTGCGTGAATAGGTGAAGTATAGAAGCAGCACCGAGCCGCCGATTAGGAAGCCAAAGGAGAAACGATATGACTTGAATCTGTAAAACATACCAGCAAAAATAGTGATGATGAACGCCAGATAGGCTCCCAGGGGATTTGGTCCACGCAGTAGGGATTGAGCTCTGGCATACTCGGTTTTTTGGTCAACGCTTTGAAAAGCCGGAATGGTGTCCGGGCCATAACCAAAGTGGGTCAAAAAATTTCTGTCCAGCACAAACTCTTGAAGCAAGCCAAACATGACCACCATGGTAGCTGGGGTGATGACCGCAAACGGCCACCACCTCTGCAAGACTTGGCTCCGAGTGGCGATCAGACCAACCACCAAGAAAAACAGTAAATATCGGAAGCCGCCGATAAGGCCGTAAGCCGCTGACTCAAAATTGGTAATGCCGGCATTGTACCCATAGGCCGTGCGCAGTAGTCCCAAGGCGATATACAAAGCTATGAAAAGGGTTAGTTTGGAATGCAGGAACTGTTGTCGAAGCTTTTTGTCCCGAGCAAGTAGCACCACGCACCCCAGGCTCAGGAAGAGGATAATAATCTCTTTCCAGACCCGTACCTGGTCGTAGTAGCCAATGTGGGAGGCCGCCCAAGTCGTAAAGAACGCGTGCATTGGCAGTAAGAACAGAATAGCCAAGACTGCCCAGGCCATATAGGTGGCAAGTCTAGAGGTAGTTTGGTCTGCTATTTTGGCGCTCATAGGTGGTATCATTACTAGTATATATGAAGAACAACGCTTCGTTCCTATACAGCTTGTGCCTCATTTTTACCGATGCCCTGGCCCTGGTGGCGGCTTTTGTTAGTGCCTACATTTTACGGGTGACTTACGGCAACACCCCGGTAGCTAATCCAGTCAGTGCCCGGACCTACATTCTTATCTTGGTTTCCCTGCTGCCTGTCTGGCTGTTAATTTTCTCTCTTATGGGCCTGTACAACCGCAGCATTTACGAAAAGCGCTTCAGTGAATTCGGCCGCCTTTTTGTTGGAACTATTGTCGGCACCCTGCTAATTGTCGGCTTTGACTACTTCAGCAACGACGTCATCTTCCCGGCCAAGCTGGTGCCTGTCTACGGCATGGGCCTAACCTTTGTGTTCCTGGTGCTGTTTAGAAACGTTGCCCGCATTATCCGGCGCAGTCTTTTTGGTCATAACCTAGGAATTAGCAATGTCCTAATTGTCGGTAATACTGTGGCTACACAAGAACTGGTTAAGTGGTTAGCCAAGCCGGAGGTCTCGGGCTACCGCGTTGTCGGTATAGTCGGCAGTCACGAGCGTTTGCCCAAAATGAAGCACTTTAAAACTTTCGAGGAAGCCATAGATAAGATTGGCGCCAAACAAATTCACAGCGTCATGCAAACCGAGTTGTTTGCCGAAACCGGCAAGAATGATGAAATCCTAACTTTTGCTCAGAATAACCACGTGGCCTACCGGTTCATTCCTGGCAACTCGGAGTTGTTTGTAGGCAACATTGATGTCGAGCTTTTCCAGTCGTCAATCCCAATGATTGCCGTCCACCAAACTGCTCTCATCGGCTGGGGCCGAATTGCCAAGCGGATTTTCGATCTTATCATGTCGCTTGGAGCAATTATTATACTGTCGCCTATTTATCTACTGATCTCAATACTGCTGTTTGTGTTTGATCCCGGCTCGATTATTTTCAAGCAGAAACGTGTAACTCGTTTTAATAAAACTTTTAACATCTATAAGTTCCGCACCACTAAAAAGAAATACACCTGCAGCCCAGAAGAAGGCTTTGCCAAAATGGGTCGGCCGGACTTGCTAAAAAAATACCGCGACAATGGCGACTTCTTGCCCAACGATCCCCGCTTTACAGCTATTGGTCGGTTTTTACGAAAGACTAGTCTCGACGAACTGCCTCAACTGTTCAATGTGCTGAAGGGCGATATCAGCCTAGTCGGCCCGCGGGCGCTGGTGCCGGAAGAAATTGATACCGCTGCCGCCAAGCATCAAATTGTTAGCGTCAAATCGGGTATCACTGGTTTTGCTCAGATATCAGGCCGGAAAGATATTCCACCCGAAGAGCGTCGCAAGCTTGATTTATACTATGTCCAAAACTGGAGCTTCTGGCTGGATATTACGATTCTTATTAAGACCGTGCGGGTTGTACTAGGCGGATGAGGGTCGCAATTGTCCATGACTGGTTGTTAGAAGGCGGGGCCGAGAAAGTTGTCGAGCAGCTGCATAAGATGTATCCCGAGGCTCCAATTTATACTTCTTATTCAACGCCTGCGTGGCGAGAGAAGCTGGATAATAAAGTGGTCACGGGATACTTGCAGCGCTGGCCGTTTTCTAAATTGCGCAAGATGATACCTTTCTTGCGACAGCGCTGGTTCGAGAGCCTCGATTTTTCGGACTTCGATTTAGTTATCAGTAGTTCAGGAGCCGAAGCCAAAGGCATCAAAGTCCCGGAAGGCACTCTGCACATTAATTACTGTCATGCGCCGACCCACTACTACTGGAACCGCTATGACGAATACATGAGAGAGCCAGGCTGGGGCGCGTTTAATCCAGTCGGGCGGTTTGGTCTGAAGCTTTTGCTGGCGCCAATGCGCAAATGGGACCTGAAAGCCGCCAAGCGTCCGGATTACATGATTGCTAACTCAACTTTTACCCAAGCCCAGATCAAGAAGTATTATCACCGCGATTCGACAGTCATTCACCCACCGGTAGAAATCGACAAGTACTTAGGTAGTAGCGACGTCGTCCGCAGCGGCTTTATTATCACCGGCCGACACGTACCATACAAGCGCTTTGACCTAGCCATTCAGGCCTGCAGCCAACTGGACTTGCATTTAAATGTCTTGGGCACCGGACCGGAAACCCGTAAACTAAAGCGCCTGGCTGGACCAACCGTAGAATTTAAAGGCTATGTGTCTGACACCGAGATCGTTGACCTGTTACAAGGTGCCGAAGCCTTTATCTTCCCTGGCCTCGATGACTTTGGAATCTCGCCAGTAGCCGCCATGGCCGCCGGCACGCCGGTCATTGCTTACAAAGACGGTGGTTCGCTGGACTATGTTAACAAAGATACTGGTCTGTTTTTCGATAAGCAGTCGGTTGAGTCGTTAGTTAAAGCTCTGCAGGAATTTCCCAAGCATTCATTTAAACCAGAGGCGGCTCGCAAAGAAGCCAAGAAGTTCAGTCCAGAAAAGTTCCAGCAAGCTATGCGCGAATTTATAAAACGTGCAAAATAGCCGACAAGGCCGTAACAGTATCTTGCCACCTAGAAACTTCGATACTGTCGATACCCATGGCTTTAACTGGGTAGTCATTGCCGCCCTCAGCCAGCCGGTCACCCAAGAATAAGATGTCATCCATTTCAATCTTCAAAATTTCCATCAGCTTCTTCATGCCATAGCCTTTATCAATACCTAGTTTCGTTACATCAATAGAAGTCACGCCGCCAACTCGAACTTCAAATTCTGGAATCAGCTTAGCGATATGGTCCCGCAGTTCATTTTTCTTTCGGTTGTCAGGATCCCATTCTTCCTTAATTCGCACACCTTCTTCCCCAAGAACATCTACGATATCCTGTCCCAGGACCGAAAAGGTTACTTGGCTACCACGATCTTCGACTGTCTCTCCATATACTTTTTTGGCTCGATGTCCCAAGTCGTCAAAGCCTTTGTTGAGAGCTTTGATTATTTTCTTGGTCTCTTCCGGCTTAAAATCTTCGGCATAGACGACATCCCAACTTCTTTTGGACGAATTGTACTTGTAGTAGCGAGTTCCGCAAGTCGGCATAAGGTGTAGTCTATCTAGCTTTTCTGGTGTGGCTTTCAGTCCATGAAGTAGCTGTTTCTCAAACTGAGCAAACTTGCCGCCAGATATCACGCAAACCTCGAAATGTTCCAAGATGCCGCTAAGCACCTGTCCAACTTCTTCAGGAAGCGGCGATTTGCTTGGAGCTAGGGTTCCGTCAAGATCAAAGGCAATTACTTTTTTCATGATTTTCCGGACTTTCGCTTTTGTATACGCTTAGCCATGTCGCCGACAGCTTGCGATAAATCCTTGCGAGTGACGATGATGCCATCTTTGGTGTTGATAACTACGATGTTGTCTAGACCAATGACCGCCATCGGCTTGTCTTCATGGTTTTGCAAGAATGAATTTTGGACATCGGCAATCTCTACGTCGCCCTGAGTGTGGTTGCCCTCATCGTCGCTCTCGGCGGCTTTGTGCAAATCAACATAAGACCCCACGTCCATCCAGTCAAAGTTGGCCGGCACAACTAGCAAGTCTCTGACTCTTTCAATCAAGGCGTAATCAATGGCTATGTTGTCTAGTTTTAGGTATGCCTCTTTGAATGACTTATCTGTGCTTGTCCTTGCCAGTGCCGTATATGCCTTTTTCATTTTCGGTGCATAGTCACTCATGCTCCGTAGAAAGGTGTTAACTGACCCTACAAAATAACCGCAGTTCCACAGGAAGTCTCCAGACTTAACGTATTGCTTAGCTGTCTGGTAATCGGGCTTTTCTTTAAATGCTTTAACCGAGAATACAAAATTCTCGTCGATTTCGTCTCCCTTTTCTATATAGCCAAAGCCTGTTGCTGGGTGATCTGGCTCAATCCCTACCAGAACTATGCGTCCTTCCTTTTTCGAAACAGCCTGCGCAATCTTAAAGGTATGGTTAAAGCCTTTGGTGTCACGGATGTAGTGATCGGCATGGACGAAAGCAATGGGCTCGTCAGGGTCAATGTCGGCTATGGTAGCCAAGCCAGCCAAGATGCAACTAGCCGTCCCCCGCCGGGCTGGCTCGATAATGAAATTCTTGTCTTTAAGTTGTGGCAACTGATCCTTAACATGGTGGGCATGACTGGCGTCGGTGACTACAAAAACTTGACTGCTAATCTTAGAGACTCGGTCGTAGGTACTTTGAACTAAGGTCTTGTGATTACCATTCACCTGCAGAAGGTGCTTGGGGTAGTCGGGAGTCGATAAAGGCCATAGGCGGGTCCCCGAACCGCCAGCAATAATTACAGAAATCATTGCCCTTATAATAACAAATTTACAGCAGTGGCTTGATGTTTAATTTACGCAGTTCAGCCTGGACCCGCAGGTGATAACTCCTTGTCGAATCGGTGTACCACTTGGCTTCGGTGCCACGGTAAAAAACCAGTAGTGGCAAGTGTGTGTAGATGCTAAGAATCAGCAGGCTGGCCACAACCGCTACAAAAGCCTTCCTCCAACTACCCTTCAGAGACTTGTAGGTTAGGATCAACAACTTGACGCAAAAATAATAGAGAAACGGAACCACCGGGAATAGATAGCGGCCCTGGAAAGCGTAAGGTTGCCCAAACTTCAACCAGGTCTGCAGATTGAACAGATACATAGTAGTGGCGTATGACAGAGTTACCCAGAATAATAATTTCTCGCCCTTTGTCGCGGCGATTTTCTTTCTAAATACTGCCGCCATAACTATAAAGCCAGCCGCTGTAGCCACTGCCAAGACCTTGGCACCGTAGTTGGCGCGCATTTGCTCGTGGCCGTAATAGAAGTGGCTGCGCTCGTACATAAAGGTCGTCCACATTTGAGTGAATTGGTAGGGCTGGTAGGTGACGCCGTCACCGCGGGCTTTTTGCTGGGCATAGGCCTTTATTTGGGTTTCGTTGCGATTAAAAACATCGTCTTGCATACAATCGGAGTAGGCGTGAATCTTGTCGCACGTGACTTCAATTTGCCGGTACTTGATGACATTGCCGCCAATACGCTCTATAAATAAAAAGCCGGCGACTACGACTGCAATAATCAACAGGACATGCTTAAAATTTCTAAGCCGTAGGTTCTGAGAAAAATGCAGGTCTTTTCGTTTTAGGAAGGCCGTAATTATCACCAACAAAGCCAGGAATGGAATAAACGTCACTTTGGTCAACACGCACAACATGGCGAATAAGGAGAATAGGGCCAGGCGTTTAGTGGTGATACCCTTGCCTTGCAGGATACTCAGAGCCAAGGACACACAGGCCAGGTAGAAAAAGGTCGCCGGCACATCGTAGTTGATGGACGAAAACATCCAGATCATCATGCCGGTCAGGCTAATCAGCAACAAAACGCTATTCTGGGCAAACGGACTAGCTTTAATCTGCCGAAGTATTCGCCTAATTACGAAAAGACTAGCTACGCCGATGCTCAGAGTTATAAGGCGCAGAGCCATGACCTGCACGAGCAGGCTGTCGGTGACTTGGAACAACCCTCGCAGCGGGAAGCTCATGCCATAGTGATAAAGATAGTTAGGAATGCGAGTGATATCGCGCAGATCAAAGTGCTCTACACCCTGATTGCTGATAAACGGTCCGTTGGTAACTGGTTGGGTGGCGTAGTATTCAATGAACCGAAAATGGTAGTACTCGTCGGGCGGTATACGGTAGGCGATGCTGAACACAAACAACAGACAGCTAAAGACTGCCACGCCAAGTGTGGCATAGAAGAACTTCTTGCTAGAGACTATAGCTCGTACATTATTGACTGACATATATCGCATTACTCTATCTTACGCTATACTTAAAACATATATGAAGTTAGTTGTACAGATACCGTGCGTTAACGAAGCAGCCACCCTGCTGGCGGTGTTGAAGTCTATTCCCAAGAAAATCGATGGCATCGACGAGATTGTGGTCCTGGTTATCGATGATGGCTGCACGGATGACACCGTGGCTGTGGCTAAGAAGCACGGTGTCAAACACTTCGTGCATCACTCTCAGAATATGGGTCTGGCCCGAGCTTTTCACGATGGCATCGACGCGGCTCTTGGCATGGGAGCTGACATTGTGGTCAACACCGACGGCGACAACCAGTATCCCCAGGACCGGATTGGTGATTTGGTTCAGCCAATTATCCAGGGTCAAGCTGAGATTGTGATTGCCGACCGCCAGACTGATACCATCGCTCACTTTTCCTGGGCTAAGAAACAGCTACAGAAATTTGGCAGCTGGATTGTGAACAAGGCCGCCGGCACCAACGTACCTGATGCCGCCAGCGGCTTTCGGGCTTATTCTTACGATGCTCTGATGCGCCTGAGCGTCATAACTCGCTTTAGCTATTGTATGGAAACCATTATCCAAGCTGGGAACAAAGGCATCCCGATTGCCAGCATTCCCGTTAAGACTAAACGAGTGACTCGGCCTTCCCGACTATTTAAGTCGCACAGCCAACACGTTATCAAGTCCGCTCAGGCCATTACCAAAAGTTTCGTAATGTATAAATCTCACCTGATTTTTATTCCAGCCGGTTTTGTGTTTCTGGTACTGGGCCTAATACCTTTTGTTCGATATCTGGTATTGACGTTGGGCGATGACCCAGGTAGTCATATCCAGTCGTTGCTTATTGGTTTGGTTTTATTGTTTGCCTCGATTATGTCGTTCGCCTTGGCCGTGATCGCCGATTTGATTAAAACCAACCGAGCTCTCAACGAAGACAATTTGGAACGCACCAAGAAGATGCAGTTTCCTAGGAAATAACTTTTTTGTAAGTGTTTTTGTATTGCTGGGCGATCTTTGACCAGCCGAACATTTTTAGGGTGTACTTACGAGCCCGCCGGCCAAGAGCCTGACGCTTCTTGTCATCACTAAGTAATTTTTCGATAGTCGCTTGATAGGCCTTAGCGTCTTTTTCCTGGAGCAAGATACCATTCTCGCCGTCCTGCAGAGCCTGAGCAATCCCCTCGATATTACTGGCCACAACTGGCAACTCGGCCATAGCGGCTTCGTGAGCCACAATCCCAAAACCTTCCATATCGCCCGGGACTGTTATATTTGGCATAACAAATATGTCGGCCGCCGATAGCCAAGCCTGTTTGGTTGAGTCATCGACTTCGCCTAGCAAGTGCACTCTGGCGGCTTGGTCATGTTTTTCTAGTGCCCTTTCGATGTTTCCACGCTCAACCCCTTCGCCAATAACCACGTAGTGTACGTCACCTGAAATATGTGGCAGAACGTTTGTCACGAACCAGGCTACGCCTTTTCGCTTAGCCAAACGCCCGACGGTAATTAAAATCTTGGCGTCCTTAGCTATTCCGGCTGAGGTCAAAAGTTTTGGCCGGTTAATGTTTGGTAATTTGTCTTGGCTCACACCCAGAGGAATTACAGTAACTTTTTTGTCAGGAACTCCGCGCTTTGTGGCTTCATCGGCCGTGGCCTGGCTTATAGCAATCATGGCCCCACAGCGGCGGGCAAAAAACAAATTCACTTTTTGGTAGAAAGCCAGCTTGAAAGTTAAGTCTAGGCCATGGGCCACCACAGTCCAGGGTCGCCGGCTGAGTTTTGAAAGCAACCAGCCCAGTGGTGAAAGAACGGCGTCCTGCATATGAATGACATCAATAGACCGATCGCTCAGCAGAGCCCATAGGCCGCGAACAAACAGCCAGGGCAGAACTAGCGGCAACCAAATGTTAGAGCCTCCCCAAGTGACTTTGACTAGCTCGACATTTTCTTTAGGCAGGGCTTGGGTGAGATCATAAGCAAACTTCTGCATGCCGCCGATTGACGGCGGAAAGCGGCGAGCCACAAACAAGACTTTCATATTTAGAAAGCATACCATGCCAGAACAGGTATACTAAGGAGTAGAATGAGCCTGCAATCACTTAAGTCCAAGCTCGCCAACCGACAAGTTCGGTCGGCTTTGGGCGTAGCCATCTTGGTTGCTACGGTATTGCTGTTTATCAACTACGGTCGCACCCATCCGGGGACTTTCTCGCAAATCGGCCAAGTCGGATTAGGAACACTGTTCCTGGTACTTTTTCTGTACACCTTATTCGTAGCCACCAACGCCATCATCTTGTTCGTTAACGTCCGGATGTGCTCACGCAAAATTAGCTACAGCGACGGCTTCCTGCTAACCGCCTACTCTACGCTGGTAAACTTTTTTGGCCCGCTCCAAAGCGGTCCAGGCTTTAGAGCAGTCTACGTCAAAAACAAATTTGGCATCAGCCTGAAATCGTTCGGCATCGCCAGCCTGTTTTACTACGGCTTTTACGCTATCTTCAGTCTGTGTATGCTGCTGCTTGGCTTTGAGCAAACCTGGATTGGCCTATTGGTCTTCTTGGCAGTCGGGGCCGCCACCCTCAACTTTATCCGCAAGAGATTAAAAAGTCCTGAAGCCAAGTCACTTATTCACCCCAGACTTATCGCCAGCGTGGCGCTGGTCACCTTGCTCCAGGTGTTTTTGATCAGCCTTATCTATTTCACGGAGTTGCGCAGTATCGACGCCAGCATTTCTTTCAAGCAAGCCGTCATCTACACCGGAGCCGCTAACTTCGGCATGTTTGTATCACTGACCCCGGGAGCCATTGGTATCCGCGAGTCGTTCTTACTATTCGCCGAACGCCTGCACCACATTCCTGAATCAACTGTCCTGGCCGCCAGCCTGCTGGACCGAGGCATCTACTTTATCTTCCTGGGCGGCATCTTCGCTCTAGTAAGTTTATTCCATGTTCAAAGGCGCCTATCTGGCAAGATAAACTAGCGCTTATATACTCGACGCACCCGATTAGAAAATATATAGGTTAATTCGCCCAGAGAGGTCACTGCGTTCTTCAGGAAACCACTTTCGAACGTTCCGCCTGGTACTGATTTCCAATCATTGATACGTTTTGTTGTTATTGAAAATTTGTTGGCTTTAGCAATTGCTAGCACCTCCATGTCGAATCCCCATTTCATTATGTGTAAGCGCGAGAAACAAAGTTTGGCTGCTTTTTTTGAGAAAAGCTTAAAGCCACACTGCGAATCTTCAATCCAAACCCCGCTGGCGATTCTAAAGAGCAGGTTACCTAAGTTTGAGAGCGAGCGGCGAGCAAAACTTTCGTGGTGCCTGCGCAGGTTCCTAGTAGCTATAACTAGATCCGCTCCCTTCGTATACTCTTTATAAAAAGCTGGAAGATGCCTTAAGGGAGTGGCTAAATCTGCATCCATAAATATGACCGCGTTTCCCTTAGACCTCAACACTGCGTATTGTACGTCTCGCCCTTTGCCCACCGGCTTACCGGGCTTGAGTAATCTGAGGTTGGTGAACTTATTTTGCTTCTTCAACACGACATCATGGGTTTTATCGGTTGACGTAGCCGACACCACTAGGACCTCTGTATTCAGCTTACTGATAGTCTTGTCCTTTTTTAGGAAGACTGACAACTCATCCAGTGTCTTACCAATGCGTTTCTCTTCCCTGAGAGCAGGAATAATTATGGTCAAATCAGGATTTTTACTCATCACTATCTTCCAGTATAGCTTCGTTTTTGAAAACAAAGAATTTGTAGCCATTGTAGTTCCAAACCATAGCAAATATGGCTCCAATCGCTGTGCTAACGTTTATATCAACGAAGTCCTGTCCTAGGCCAAGCCCTGTGAGATTATTAATTGTCTGAGTCAGCCATAAACCACGGCTATCAAGTACATATACCGATGCTGCATAAACTAAGTTTAGAAGCAACAGGCTACCACTTATGGTAACTATCACAAAAGGTATAATCTGTTTTTTGGCGCTTTCCGATTTAGCGGCAAAAACGTAGTTGCGATTCATTACAAAGCTAAATATCAAGGCACAGCTTGTACCTATTAGGCTGGAAATTATCTTTGTTTGATGAAGATAGTAGAAAGATAGGTTAAGAATTCCGAAACTTATAAAGGCATTGGCGGTCCCGACCAGTAAGAATTTTAGGATTCTTTTGTAGGCTATCTGGTATTGCTTCATTGGGGTTTTCTTAGAACCACAACTACCGAAGTCCCGAATGGAAACCTTATATACTTATGGAACCAAGCCTCTACATAAAGTAAGTTTGTGAATAAGCTGTTCACCCAGCCAGGGATATCAACATACGAAGTTTCGGAGTCGGTTTTTCGGCCAAGAATCTTATTAAGTGTGCGGAAGCCAACAACCAGACCCAAGGAGAACACAATAGCGTAAGATTTCTTTTCAACTCTTAGGCCGGCCTGGGTGGCGGCTGCCTCTAGTCGGCCTGTCGTATACCGTCGTTTGTGATGCAATGACACATCATGATCGCTCCAAAGCCACTGATAAGCCGGGACAGTAATAACGATTGCTCCGTCGTCCTTAATAACTCGCTTCCATTCTTTGAGAGCACTTTTTTCTTTTTCTATGTGCTCTAATACGTCAAATGCCCCCACTATGTCGTACGACTTTGGTTTAAATGGAAGTTTTATATCTTTAACTTTAGTAATTCTTTTATAGCCGTGTTGCTTCATGAATCGGATGGCATCGTCAGATATATCAACGTTATCAACCTGACCAAATTTTTCTAACATATCAATTGTCCCACCGGTGCCACAACCAACATTTAATATCACTGGCGTGTCCTTGTCTTTCAGCGACCTATTAACATAGGTCTTTATGATTCTTAGGCGACCTAGGTGCCACCAATAGGTTTTCTCACGGTCTTCCATTCGAGCATATTCGCTCTTCTTCATCTAGTCATCCTCTCTGTACCAAGCAATTAAGTTATTATACATGACGAAGCCACGTGCTTAAGCTGTCAATTACACATCAAAGTCTGAACAATACATACCTATTGTCTTCATAAACTTTTTTGCTAAAAAGTCCTTCCGCACGAGTTACTTGCTCCGGTTGACCTTGAGAGAGCTCTTTATCAATTATTGCGTACCTCAGCCCAAGTTGTTTCATTTTATCTAAATCATCATCCTGTAGATCGGTAAAATCTTGCAGCGTTTCTTTGTAACTGCGCGGCTCGAAACCACTATATCCATTGAAAATGTTTTTATTATGATACCCCGACCACATAACATCTTCGACCCTCGCCACGGGTATACCAGCATCCGGATAGTCAGACTGGGTACGTAGGATGACTATATTGTCTATATCGGGATCATCATGAACCTTGGTATAAATCGGCGGTATGCTATAGGAAGCTTGCCTAGTTGGAACTGATTTAAAAGGAGTCGTAATAAACTGCTTTATCGGCAACACATCCAGGCTAACGATAACGAATAGCAATGCAGTAAGTATTGCCCTCTTCTTTTGTGGCTTTACCTCCTTCAAATATGAGCCTAAGATGGCGAGCAAGCAACATAACGCAAACAAACTAATAATGTTTGCTCGACCAACAGCCCTCAAGAATGATAGCTGTGGCAACAACTTATCAACAATAATATAAGGTAGCGGTACAGCAAGATCCACTCCTTCTACGCTATGTATCGCCGTCGAGCCAATTTTAAGCACTGGTCCGAGTGAGAATAAGAATCCAACTGCGAACAAGCCAAACAGGGCCACTGTTAGACCCTTGGTCTCTTTTGTTGGTGAGTCCTTGCGCTTTCTTATGACATGAAACATTCCCAGGAGCAGTACCGCATAAAGTGATACCCCCATGTATGAATAGTTGTCTGGATTATGAGAGTTTTTTAGGATAAACGGGCGCAACTTATAGTAGACTATTCCGGCTGGCGTATTCTCATAGGGCAAAACATAATCGTCAACCGATGAAGAGAAAGCTATTTGATCTCTAACCGAAAAACTTGCATTATTTTCTTTAGAGAAACGCACATACTCTTTTGCGATTGGTATAGTGACAAGTGTGGCCAATAAAGTAGCGCCCAGTAAAAGCGCGGCGCGCCGGTGACTAGAAAAAGCTGTGTATAAAATGAAAACCCCTATTATCACCAGTCCAAATACCATTTGATACCATGAAGCCAAGAATAAAAGTGCCGACAATACTCCAAACCATATCAAATACTTACGCTCGCCAGAATCTCGATATTTTAACAACATCAATACGATCAGTGGAACATAAAATATACTTAGACTTTGTAGGTGGCTTATGGCACTGATCTTTGTCGGAGCAAAAGCAAACACCATTCCTGAAAGAATACTGATTGCTTCGTTTCCCTTGCTTAGGTACTTAGCTAATAAATACATAAAGAAGCCCGCCAGGAATACGGTAAGCACTAGCCAAACATTAGTCGCAAACAAGGGGTTTTGATTGATGAAGAAAAGTGGCAATGTCAACAGTCCGGTAGAAAATTGAGTTTCTGAAAATAACATACTGTCCTTATTTGGAAAGTATATATTTCCGTCTGTGTAACTATCGCAACCTTGGCCTGTGATGCAGTGATGATTTCTGGAAAGCGTCCAGGCGTTGAACATATGGTCGCCACCGTCAGAAAAAGTCCCTAGGTGGGTGATAGTTGGCCATAAAAATAATGCGGTAGATACAAAAAACAAGCTGGCGGCAACTATGGCGTACGCGTGCTTAGCCAGATACTTGCGAAGCGATGCGGTTTTCATACCGTAAGGTTATAGTAGATTATCTCCCAAATGGCCTTAAACCCATCTCTGAAGCCAATCTTCTTTCCTTCTTCTTTGCTACGTCCGTAATATGAGATGCCTATTTCATACACAGCTACCTTACTCTTAGCTACCCTGGCGGTAATCTCGGGTTCAAAACCGAAACGTTTAGCCTTCAGGTCTTTTGCTAGACGACGAGCCAAATCTCCCCGCATCATCTTGTAGCAGGTCTCCATGTCAGTAAGGTTTAAGCCAGTGAATACATTAGACAAAAAAGTCAGAAACTTATTTGCAACTTGATTACGATAGTAAATGATTCGGTGAGGCTCTCCGCCGATGAATCTGGAGCCGTATACGACATCGGCGTGTCCACGCTCTATAGGATACAGGAGTCTTTTGTACTCTTCAGGGTCATACTCTAAGTCGGCGTCCTGAATAACCACTACGTCACCCGAAGACTCCAGTATGCCCCGTTTTAAAGCCGCACCTTTGCCTTGGTTCTTTTCTTGGAAGAACAGCTTTAGGCTCTTATTGGTTTTTTGTAGGTCCTTTAGGATATCGCGAGTGCCGTCACTCGAACCATCATCAACAATCACCACTTCCTTTTTAGTTGACCCAAGATTGACCTGGTCGATTTCGTGCAGGATTGCTTCGATGGTCTGTTTTTCGTTATAACAAGGAATAATAATTGATAGTACTTTTGCTTTGGTCTTTGTCATTTGGTCCTTACTCTTTACCTCTAAAAATATGCTAACATACCGAGAGCATGATTGCCTACACACGCAAACAAGTTGCGCGACTACTTAAGATTGATTTTATACGGTTTTGTTTGGTTGGCGGCAGTGGGTTTGTCCTAAACCTAGCTATCCTGGCCGCTCTGACCCATTTCACTAATTTTAGTGTTTTTATTTGTCAGCTGATTGCTGCGGAGATTGCCTTGTTCAGCAACTTCCTGCTTCACCATCACTGGACTTATAGACACAATAATGTCCACAAGAGCATCACAAAGCTGCTGATTCAGTTTCACGCCTCGTCTTGGCCAGCAATCTTGGGAAGTGCCCTCATGGTAAGCGCAGCAGAACATTATTTACATTTGAATAATTTCTTTGCTTTGATGCTGAGTTCAGTTATCGTATTATTCTGGAACTACGCATGGTCAAAATTTGTGATTTGGCGAGGTGTCAGTTCCGATGACGTAAAGCAGGAGATTACATGAAAGTTGGAGTAGTTGGTACTGGCTACGTGGGATTAGTCACTGGCACATGCATGGCTGAGATGGGTAATGAAGTCGTTTGCGTCGATATTGACGATGCCAAAGTTGCCGCCATGAAGAATGGTAAGGTGCCGATTTATGAACCAGGCCTGGAAGAGATATTCAATCGCAATATCAGCGAAGGTAGGCTAACCTTTACTACGAAATTAAAAGATACCCTATCTTGTGAAGTATTGTTTCTAGCCTTACCGACTCCACCTGGTAAGGATGGTTCGGCTGACCTTAAATATGTCCTAGGAGTTGCCGAAGACATTGGCAAGAAATTGGAGGGCTACATTGTGGTGGTTGATAAAAGTACTGTGCCTGTAGGTACGGCCAAGAAAGTTTACGATACGATTGCTGCGCAGACATCTAAGAAATTCGATGTAGTATCCAACCCTGAATTTTTGCGGGAAGGCCAAGCCGTTACCGACTTTTTAAACCCAGACCGCATAGTGATTGGTAGTTCTTCGTCGACCGCTACTAAAGTCATGCGCAATTTATACAACCCTTTCGTTCGTGAGAATCCTGAAAAGTTAATAGTAACAGATGAGGCCTCGGCTGAGATGATCAAGTACGCTGCTAATGCGATGTTGGCCACACGGATAAGCTTCATCAACGAGCTAAGTCGCCTGTGCGAAGTTGTTGGTGCCGATATCGAGATGGTGCGACAAGGCATAGGGAGCGATGACCGTATCGGCGCAGCTTTTCTATATCCGGGCCCGGGCTATGGTGGAAGTTGTTTTCCAAAGGACACCCTAGCCTTAGCTCACACGGCCCATAAGCAAGGCCTAAATCTTGGAATTGTCCAGGCTACAATAGATGCTAACGAAGCCCAGAAGCAAGTGATTCCTAATAAGATCAAGAAACACTTTGGCAATGACCTTAAGGGTAAGAAATTTGCACTTTGGGGACTAGCCTTTAAAGACAACACTGATGATATAAGAGAATCACCGGCTTTAATTGTTGTCGAGGAATTACTGGCTGCCGGAGCGTCAATTACAGCTTTCGATCCAGAGGCCTCGGCTAATGTACGTAAACTCTTAGGCGATCAGAAAAACCTCGAGTATGTTAACGAAAAATACACCTCTCTTGATGGCGCCGATGCACTGATAATAGCTACTGAGTGGAAAGAATTTAACGCTGCTGATTTACCACGAGTTAAGAAACTCCTAAAACAACCGTTGATTTTTGATGGCCGCAATTTATATGAACTAGAAGAAATGAAGCAGGCTGGTTTTCACTATGAAAGTATTGGACGGAGGACTATAAATGCCTAAAACAATTCTAATCGCCGGTGGTGCTGGTTTTCTTGGCTCCCATTTAAGTGATGCCTACTTAGACAAAGGCTATAGGGTGATCGCCATCGATAACTTGTCTACCGGGTCAGTCAAAAACATTGCCCACCTAAAAGACAACAAGGCTTTTGAGTTTATTGAACATGATGTATGCAAGCCTCTGCCCGCTTCTGTTACCGATAAATCTATAGATATCATAGCCAACCTAGCTTCGCCAGCCAGCCCCCCCCATTATCAAAGATTAGCCGTTGAGACGCTGAACGTCGGCTCGCTGGGTGTGGAGAATCTTTTGAAACTTGCTCTCAAACATAAGTCTCGTTTCTTTCAGGCATCAACTAGCGAAGTCTACGGAGATCCGGATGTTCATCCACAACCCGAATCTTATAAAGGAAACGTCAACTCTTATGGCCCACGCAGTATGTATGATGAGTCCAAACGCTTCGCCGAGGCCATGATTTATTCTTATCGAAAATTACACGGCGTGGACACGGCTATTGTGCGCATTTTCAATACATATGGACCACGCATGGATGCCGATGATGGCCGTGTTGTCTCTAACTTAATTGTCCAATCGCTAGCGGGTAAGCCACTGACCATTTATGGCGATGGTACACAAACCCGAAGTTTCTGCTATGTCAGTGATTTGATTGCGGCCTTTATAGCCATGATTGAATCCGGTGAAGAAGGACCAATTAATACTGGTAACTCAGGTGAGTTCACTATTTTAGAACTGGCAGAAATTATAAAGGAGCTAACAAATTCACAATCAACGATTGTTTTCGAATCATTGCCCAGCGATGACCCCTTGCAGCGAAAACCCGATATCACCCTGGCTAAAAAGAAGCTCGGCTGGCAGCCCAAAGTAGCCTTGCGCGACGGTCTTCGTCCGACAGTTGAATACTTTAAGTCGTAACTTATATCGGTTTTTTTGTTTGGGTAGTCTTGCTGGCGGCAAGCTGCAGGGTTTTTTGGAGCTGCTTGTCAAAGAAAGCCACCGCCAGAATAACCAAGCCCGGCCAAAACATTTTGAAGTAGTGGAGAACACCGTATTTGAGCGAATACGGAGTGCTGGCTCGAAATGACAAGTAGAACAAATAAGAAACTACCGTGGCAGCAATAAACGTCCCAAAAAACCATCGATTCTTTGGCTTTTTCAAGATTATAAACGCTCCAGGGATGGCTGCTAGAATCCAAAACATTGTGATAAGCAAACCACGATCATTATCTTCCTCGCCAGCCAACCGCGGGCTGACAAACATGCCTAGGGTTGCGCTGGGCACGTTGCTTAGTTTATAGGCTGAAAGCTGTTGATCGCTTCCGTCATTTTCGCCCAAACCTAAGTGATTAACGTATGGTGTTCTTAGCGGTGATCCGAAAAATTTATAGTGCGAGTACAAAACTGGCAATACCCACAGCGCTGCACCGATAGCAGCAAACAATCCTAGTTTTAACAACCTTTTGAAAGACCCTCGGTACATACTGGCAGCAGCCAGAGGCAATAACCAAACAATATCCACGTACCGAGCGGCAAAGACCCAGCCAACCATGAAGCCGGCCAGCACTGCTATCTTTTTACCAGGAACCTTTGAAGTGGCAATTAACAATATGGTCGAAATGGCTACCAAGCAAACTGTACTGTTCCATGGTTGGGCTGTATATGCAATAAGTGGTGTGGCGAATGTTAAGCCGAACCCGGCCAGTAATCCGGCAAAGGGTGACACGAAGTGTTTGGCGGCTTTATAGGTCGCAAAGATAGCGAATATGAAAGTAAAGAAGTTAAAGAAGACGAAAGGATCTTTGGTAAAGCCAAGCCATAAGGACGGAACGGCAACAACCGGGTATCCAAGGCCGTAGGAATAGGTGGCTTGTAGGCCGCCGTAGTCAAAAGTTGCCAGAGCTTTGGCCATACCAAGATATTGGCTCTGGTCGTAGTAGCCCCACCACCCTAAGGGATATTTCGCATAGTCCTCAAAGCCGAAGAAGGAGAATACGTTCGCTGGCCTGGTTGGGTCGGTCAGGTAGAATAAACAAAAAAACGCACCGGCAAACAATAACAAGGCCACAAGCGCTGGGTTATTGTGGATGTAATCCCTAATCCACAAAAGACTACTTTTTATTTGGTGCATCCGTCTAATAGTAATGAAAGGCCTTTCATTCTACAAGCTAGACCCTTATTAGCATCCGTCTTTCCTTATAACAGATTTAGTGAGTTTTTTACTCTCTGTCCAACCGTATGCGAATATGGCTATAACTAAAAGGCTATATAAACATGCTTTAATCCAGTCTTGTGGGCCTACTAGTGTGGTTTGGTTAGAAAATAGCGGGAGCATCCTATCAAACGCTACTCCTGTATGTGCTTGTAGCTGTGCGAATAAAGCCGGTCTGGTAATATACTGTCCGCCATCAATATAGGGAAATCGCATTAAGGTTGCGTCAAGAGAGACTAGAAAGGTAATCGCTGCCAGCCCCCCAACAAAGATCTTTTGCCAAACTTTTGTAAAAGCAACTAGCCCAAAAGCTATGGCAGGGACTAGTGCTGGCAGGAACTCAATGAGATAGCGACCGGTTGGCGAGGCACTACCATTCCAATTGGGAATAAATGCTAGGGTCGCTGCAAGTGGACCAACAACTAACAGTGTTTCTAATAACGAGCTGCGATGTAGCCTATACCAAATTGGCAGACCAAAAATAATCAACAGAGTGATTGGGTTATAAATAAAAAGACCCCTGTTGGCATCAAAAAGCATTGCCGTAACATTGTGAACTGGGCTTGCATTAAACGGCTGGCCATCTTGAATAGACGATAGGTTCCATGCACCAAACCACTGGTTTAGAGTGAAGAAGTAATAGGCCACGAAAAGTCCAACAATAATAATGGGCGCCCATGGTATCTTTCGTTCTTTCTTCCATACTTTATAAACAAGGATCGCAAGAGCAGGGCTTATGATGATTAATGACTTGAAGTGAACAATAAAGAGCACTCCAAGCAGGAGACCTAGTAATACTTGGTATTTAGGTTGTGGATAAAATCCATCTAGCAATATTAATACAGCAACAACTATAGCCGATATAAGCATGTCCGGGTAAATGATGCCCACCAAGGCATTAAAAAAATAACATATGACCAATGCAGCGGCTGCCAAATATGCAACTTTTCTATTGCCCGTTAGTTGTTTTGTTCTAAGCCATGTCAAATAAACTACCGTAACGGCAAGCAAGACCATCATAAAAACAGCACCGGTTTTTTTGGCGACCATGTATCCGGGAGCAATAAATACTGGTAGCCCAGTGCCAGCAGATGAGTAACCCTTTTCAACATATTTCTGGGCCACATTCGTAACACCTTGTGGTTCAAGATTTGGGTTATCATAGAATGGTAGGAAATCTTTATTCCTATAGTTGTTAGCCAAACTCAAGTCTCCGTCATTAACAAGGCTATGGGCTCGGATTAGATAGTGTGGCTCATCGCCTGTGCTTCCATGATTAGATTGTAGGCGCACTGCCAGCAAAACTAAAAAACAGATAAATAACATCGTGAATTTGAACCAACGGCTAGTTGTATTGATAATTACAAGATTGCCATCGTCCTTTACTTTGCCTGTTTTCATGCAATCTGAGTATACACCAGGCAGTATTAAGCCAATAGGAAACTGCTCCCTTGCCCTAATTAATACATGCCACCCCTTGAAAAATCTCTGATTTTTGCTATTATAAACAAGCAAGGATTGAAAATAAACATGGTTAGAATTAAGAAGTCGTTTTTACGAAATAAGAAGCTCATCATCCCCGCAGCAGTTACTGTGCTTATTATGGGTAGCTATATTTTCTATCTAAAGGCCCTTAAAACACCTGAGGTCACGTCTACACCATCCACCTCTCCGGCCGAAGATCAGCGAGCCGCTGAAGAGGGCGTATCACAGAAAAATGCTGGTTCTACCCAATCAACTTCTGAAAGTGATAAACAAAACAACGCAGTAGTCACGTCTGGGAGTGTTGCTGCTCCTCAGGGCAATTTTGTGAGTAATCACCGAGTTGGCTCATTCGATTCTATTGAGTCTATATGTACTACCACAAGAGAGGCTACTTGTAATATAAGCTTTACTTTAGGCAACACAACAAAATCGCTGGGCCAAAAGACGGTCAATCAGGACGGTACGGCTTCTTGGGTGTGGACTCCCTCGTCAATTGGCTTGTCAGTTGGTTCGTGGCAGATTAACGCTACTGCTATACTAGGGAGTGCACAGAGTTCATCAAAAGACCCACGAAACTTGGAGGTTCTCTAATGAGAAAACTCTTATTAATTGGCTTGCTGGTACCACTCTTCGGTATTATTTTGCCTTTCCTTACTCCAGCAACTGCTTCGGCCGCTTTTAATCAGAACAATATTATGTCTGATGGTATCTTTAATGCATCTGGTTCTATGAGTAGTGTCCAAATTGATGCCTTCCTAAATTCCTTCCCCTCAAGCTGTATCAGCCAAAACAGGGGTTTCGTGAGCCCGAACGTGGTTGGCTATAACCCTTCCGAAGGATTCTTATACGGTGACAACGTTTCCGCAGGTACCGTAATTGCTAGCGCTTCGGCAGCTTACGATTTAAACCCACGAGTTCTGTTAGCCACCTTGCAAAAAGAGCAAAGTCTGGTCACTGGAACAGCTGGCTGTCATTATGACACTCCGCCGATCCAAAATCCCTGCCCCGATCCGCCATACGGCACCACCAGTACTTGTGTAACTGCCTGTCAACACGCAGGGGGTTGTGTGTACATCGCAATGGGTTATGACTGCCCTTACTACTGTGTTCCGAACTCAACTGGATTCAGCAAGCAAATCATTAAATCTGCTTGGAAACTAAAGTTTGTACAACAACGTTCTCTAGGTAACTATAACTGGAATGTACAGAAGCCTGGCTGGGATAACTCAGATGATCCACTAACAAACTATGATGGCTATATGACTCAGGGCACATTAAAGCGCAATGCTTCAAGCTCCCCCGTAAGCTATGACGGCTACCGCCCAGTGAACAGCGGGGCATTATCCGTGCATCTTGATTCTGGGGCAACAGCATCGCTATATTCATTTACTCCGTTCACAAGTGGTAATACAAACTTTGTTAGTATCTATGAGGGATGGTTCGGGTCAACTAATGGTCCGACTAAAATCTTAGATAACCCCTCTGCAGTAAGTTGGGGCGATGGGCGCATCGATGTTTTTGCCCGAGGTACCGACAATGGCATATATCAGAAATGGTACGATGCTGGAGCAGGTGGCTGGCAATCGTGGTCAAAGATTGATGGAACATTAGAATCAGCACCGTCAGTCGCATCTTGGGGAACTGGACGACTTGATATATTTAGTAAAACTGCAAGTGGAGAACTCCAGCATCTTTGGTATGGCGGGGGCACTTGGGGATCATGGGATAATCTCGGCAAACCATCCTCAAGCGTAGGACTAGCCTCAGCACCTGGTGCAGTCAGCTGGGGTGATGGGCGCATAGATGTGTTTGCGCGGGGTACAGATGGGGAGTTATGGCAAAAATGGTATGACACTACTGCTGGTGGATGGCAACCTTGGGGTAAAATTGGTGGCGTTTTAAACTCAGCTCCATCGGTTGCTTCCTGGGCTCCAGGAAGACTTGACTTATTCTCGACAGGGCCAGCAGGCGATTTACAACATCACTGGTTTGACGCAAATAATGGGGGTTGGAAGTCATGGGAGTCACTGGGCAAGGCTTCAAATGGTGGCGAGCTCACATCGGGACCTGGCGCGATTAGTTGGGGCGACGGACGCATAGATGTGTTCGCTCGCGGAAGCGACGGTGTTTTATGGCAGAGATGGTTCTCGGCAAATCATGGAGGTTGGCAACCTTGGGTACGTTTCGGAGGTGTTATAAACTCAACACCAAGTGTTAGTTCTTGGGCTCCAGGAAGGCTAGATGAGTTCTCGACAGGGCCTGCGGGCGACCTCCAACACTATTGGTTTGGGACAAATGGCTGGGGCTACTGGGAGTCATTCGGCTATCCTAGAGATTAGTCTTACGCTTAAATCTTGTACATGTGTATAATCAATATCTGAAATGAATGTGAGTACCAAAGTAGCTGCTGGATTGCTGAGAAAACTTGGCTGGTTCCTTTTGCTATCCCTACCGATATTTCTATTTCTTTGGCCATTTTTGGTCCGCGATAACGCAATCCTTGTAGGCGACTGGGATTATTTTGCACAACTCTACGAAGCTGCGCGCAAAAGTATAGTAGAGTACAATCAGTTTCCTTGGTTCAATCCATGGATTGGCGGAGGCGTCCCATTATATGCAAATCCCCAGTTCGGGCTAGTTTCCCTCCAGATGCCCTTGATTATTCTATTCGGAACACTCACCGGTTTGCGACTGGCTGTTTTGGCGTATTTTCTTGTAGGATTCTGGGGAATGAGATCTTTACTATTAAGACTTGGTTCTGACAGGCTCTATGCAATTCTGCTTTCATTCATATGGACTTTTAGTAGTTTCCCGGTCTGGAGGATAGCTGGAGGTCATTTCACCTTCTCAACTTATTTCCTGGCGCCGTGGTTCTTCTTGTTGTTGCTAAATGTTAGATTGAGATTGGGCTGGCTATGGCTTGGTCTATTCTCAGCATTCTTGCTCAACCAGAGCTTGCACTACTTAACCATTCATATATTAATGATAGCTTTGGCTCTAGTCTTATATCAGTTTTTCTTTATGCGCAAGAAGTATAGCCTGTCTATTTACCAGTTCATCAGTCCGTATATCTGGGCTGTACTTGTTACTGTGCCATTAATTGCGCACAAATTATTTTTCACCCTTCAATACCTACATGATTTCCCAAGGACCCCACCGTTCCAGGGAGGAGTTCCAATTAATGTCCTGTCTGCTGGCTTGACCTTCAGAGGCACCAAAATATTCAACCCTGTGGAATTCTATAAGGGAGGGCTTGGGTGGTCAGAGTACGCAGCCTACTTTGGTCTAATATCGTTGATACTTCTGTCCTATGTGCTCGTTAAAAACTTGGAAAAGATTAGTAAAATACCTAAAAGTACAGTTTTACTTGTCGGGGGCTTACTCCTTGTCTTTCTAATTGCGCTTGGTGATTTTGGCCCTCTAAGCCCGTACGGCATTATGAAGGATCTGCCCATATTCAATCAGATGCAGGTACCCTCTCGTTGGCTTGGTTGGTTCGTTTTTGGAGCAATCGTTATGCTCTCTAAACTACCGAGAAAGGCTATATTTGTTTTTCTGCTTGCGTTCAGTGTTTTAGATGTTTTCCAGTCAAGCTTTCATACAATTAATTACGATCACGGTAAGTACATACCCCCTACGAAAGTAAATAGTAGTTTTACCCAGCAGTCCTTCTATAAAAACACTCCAGATTTTTCCATTAATTCCCTGCGACTTCTGCATGCAACTCAGGCCAATATCGGTGACATATATGGCTATGAGCCACTTGTTGGTTTTGCGGGTGATATAAACTATGGATACTCAGGTCTGACTAACCGTTGTGATGGTGCTACTCCAGATTGCAACTTTGTCCTCTCAAATAATGCCAAAGTTCTATATTGGTCGCCTAACTATATAAGGCTCCTGAGGACTTCTGGCGGTGATATAGTGCTAAATATCAACCCTGGGAGCTACTGGAGAGCCAACGGAGTACGTTTATTTAGTTCCTCTGATGTGGTTTCCTTAAAGCAAGATTTTGTTGTTAAGGACGAGAGTAGTGATATCGCCTTGAATATTGACCCCTCACTGCTTTTTCAATAAAGTCTTGGGTAGAAACTGGCAATTTTTATGAACTATATATTTAATAGAACAGCCTTTATTGGTAAGTCGTACTCCAAGCTGCAAGTATTTTGCTAGAATGGTAGCAGTGAAAGATATTTATATTGATGGCTTAGGCCTTGTTGACGGACACTTTAGTGGAGTTGGGCAGTACATTCTTGGTATTCTCCGGGGTATTGATGAGCTACTCGGTGAAGCTAAGTACCGGGGCGAAGAAGTGCCTGACGTCTACGTGGTGATTCCGCGTGATACTGAAGCTAAGTACTTAAAATTTAGTTTCAAACACTTAAAATACAAGAAGCTGCCCCTGTCCTTCCGAGTAACCGCGGCTCTTTGGCATCGCGGTAAAATGTTCCCGATAGACTTGTGGTGCGGACGAGGTGTCTATATTTTCCCGAGGTTTGTCAGTATGCCGCTGGCTTTCAGCAAATCTGCAAATGTCATATTTGATCTCTCATATGAATTGCATCGTGAATTTTCAGACGAAAAGAATGCCATATTTTTATCAAACGCCGTAAAACGAACCCTGCGAAAGTCGCAAAAGGTCATCACAATATCGCAAAGCGCTAAAAAGGAAATAGAGGATTTCTACGACTTGCCTGGTAAAGATATCGTACTAGCAACGCCGGCTACCGATCCAGCTCAATTTTACCGCCGCTCTGGCTCCGAAATAGAATTAGTTAAGCGCACTTATGGCATAAAAGGTGATTATATCCTGGCTCTATCAAACCTAGAGCCTCGCAAAAACTTGGTAGCATTAGTCGATGCCTATTGCGAACTACCCAAGAGCATCACTGAGAAAACCAGCTTATTGTTGGTAGGTGTTAGTGGCTGGAAGACCGACGCCTTGTTTAATAAGATAGCCCTGCGAGTCGAAGAAGGTTACAATATTATTCGGCCTTCAAAGTACGTACTCGACGAAGACAAGCCAGCCATAATTTCAGGGGCTAAGATGCTTGTCTACCCCAGCCATTATGAAGGCTTTGGTATGCCACCACTTGAAGCGCTTGCTTGCGGTGTCCCTGTTATATCAGCCAATAACTCTTCTTTGCCTGAGGTCATAGGCGATACCGGGCCGATGATAGATAGCCACGATACCGGGCAACTACTGGGAGCTATAAGGGACTGTTTCAATAACTACGATGAAATCGCTAAGCGAGCTCTTGCGGACGGCCCAGAGCAAGCCCGAAAGTTTTCTTGGAAAGTAAGCGCCCAAAGGTTCCTGGACACTGCCAAGGAGATTTCAGGATGAACATCGGCATAGATCTCTCGCCCATCCAGGGCCCTCACCGAATGCGAGGTATAGGGTATACCTTAATTAACCTCATAAATCAGCTACCTAATAATCAACGGAAAGAGCACAAGTTTATTTTCTTTGCTCTGCCTGACAATCTCTCTGACTTTGGTAATCCCTTGGATATTCTCGATCTTCAAGGCATGGACTATGAAGTAAGGTATATTAAACCCCGCCGTAAGTTTTCTCGCAATTTACCCGGTCGACTGAGCCTTTTAGTTAGCACCTTAAATGTCTTGGTGGAGCTATGGGACTTGAGCTTTGGTGACTCTAGAATTAAAAACCTGGGTGATGTTGACGTCTTTTTGCAAACCGACCAATCACAAAGCCTCCCCCACAAGCGGGGAATGCGCAAAGTTTTGGTTGCTTATGACATAATACCCTACACGCTTGAGTGGGATTACTTATGGACTTACCAGACAGCCCGTGAGACTTACGGCTACTCAAGAAAAGCCTCTTTCCGTTGTGCCGTACGTCGCAAACTGTATGCTCTCAAGTTACGACTTAACATTCGTCGGGCAAGCTTGCTGTTGGCGATATCCGAAGCCACCAAGCAAGACTTCGTCGCAAACTTTAAAATTAAGCATGATCGGATTGTTGTAACCCCATTAGGAACCAGCCCTCCGTCCCAGGTTTCTAAAGCCGTAAAGCTACGGCGTTATAAGAAAACATCTTGGGGGTATAGTTCCTACAATTTCACGCTCGACACTTCAGTTCCCTTCGTACTTTTTGTCGGAGGAGCCGACAAACGCCGTAAACTACAGGATTTAGTAACTGCCTTCAATAACCTGCGAGCCCAGGGCGTTAAACTCAACCTAGTCTTGGCTGGTGATAGCATGCAGGGGCCAGAAACCATAGCCACCGAAGAGATCCAGGGTGCTCTAAAGACATCCTCGTACCTAGACGACATTATATTCCTAGGCTTTGTCGATGATTCTACTCGTAGTTGGCTTTATGAAAAAGCACTGGCCTATGTTTTTCCAAGCCGCTACGAAGGCTTTGGTTTGCCAGTCCTGGAGGCCTTTATGCATCACTGTCCAGTTATATGTTACGAAAATAGCGCGGTACGTGAGGTGGCCGGCAGTGCTCCTCTGTACGTTGCCGATTCAGAGGAGCTAAGCGACAAAATACACTTTTTACTTGATTCCAAGAGCCAGGATTTAGAAAAGATTAAGGCCAAAGGCTTCAAGCAAGCCCAAAAATACGATTGGGCAAAAACCTCAGCCAGGATTTTTGATTTGCTGCTGAAAGTAAACAAGTAGTTATTTTAAACGGCCGTACTATATACTTAAACCTATGTCTTACAAGAATAATGTCAAAGTCATCGCCTCAATACCAGTCCTGGGATATATTCTAAGAACTATTTACAGTATTGTCCGCTTGCCAAAAATATATGACTCCCTATCGAATCGGCAAGAACAGGTGAGCGAGAAAGTATCAACTTCATTGACTCAAATTGGCGAACTCGACCAAAAGGAAACTGACCTGGCTAGTAAACTTTCGGCCTTGCAGCTCGTCCAGGACAATCTTCAGCAACACATGAGCACCCTAGAAACACAGGCTCAAGCTAAGCCATCTGTTAAATCAGCCAGCAGTTCACCCAAAGAACAATTATTTGCTGAAGATCACTTGCTTGATAAGTTCTATACCGCCTTTGAGGACAAGTTCCGCGGTGACGAGACCGTCATCGTCGATCGTCAGAAAGAATACCTGCCTTACTTTACTAAGACCAAGCTTGATTTCAAGAAGACACCTGTTTTGGATATAGGCAGTGGCCGGGGCGAGTTCTTACAGCTACTGCAGCATAGTAAAATTACTGGGCTTGGGCTTGATATCAATCATGATATGGTTGCTCGTTCGAAGCAAAAGGGGTTAGAGGCGATTCAAGGAGATGCCCTGGCTCATCTTAAGTCGGTCAAGCCTAGGCAATACGGAGCCATTACTGGCTTCCACATTGTTGAACATATCCCCTTTCATATACTGCTCCGTATTTTTAGCGAGGCCCGAAGGGCTTTGGCTCAAGATGGTTTCGTTCTTTTCGAGACCCCGAATCCAGAAAATTTAGTGGTCGGCAGTACAACCTTTTACCTAGACCCGTCTCACCTTCATCCAGTACCACCAATGTTGCTGGCCTTCACGCTAGAATTTAGTGGTTTTCGTAACGTTGAGATTATTCGCTTACATCCCAGCGAAAAGCTTCAGAAGCCGGGGCTAACTCCTGATGCTCGAGATTTACTATATGGTCCCCGCGACTACGCTGTTATTGGCTACAAATAATTCCTACTTAACGGTCGCTTTGAAGCTGGGATCAATGATATACGGCAGGTGTCGGGTTTTCTTTACAACCAGGTGGGCTGCGCCATTCCACCAATCTGCAATCGTGATTTCGTCGGGATACTGAAGGGCAGTATCTACCCGATAGGTGCCGTCTCTTAGGACATTAGGCATGCTCCAGGTTACTGTTACTGTTTCTCCTTTTTTCATATCTTTAAGCTTTACGTGCTCTAGCCTCGTATTTGTGCCTGTGATTTCATTACCAGCGGCATCCTTAATCCGAAAGCCAACAATGGGCCTCACAAAGTCTTTGTGAGCTTCAATATAAATTTTTACGTCAATATTTGCACCATTACTTTCGGCTGTAACTTTTTTGGTGACCAAGGCTTGATCTCCCCAACGATCCTGTATTTCGTGGACGCCTCTTTTGCTAACTGCGTCTTCCATGAACAATTTTAGATACTTTTCTGCTATTTTGTCTGTGTCGCCGATATCTATAGCTTCACTTTTCTCTATGAGCATTGCCCTATCACAATATTCACGAACTGCATTCATATCGTGGCTTACAAATATAACTGTGGTTTCATTCTTCCTGAGCTGATTGAAATATTCAAAGCACTTCCTCTGAAAATCTGCATCACCCACCGCTAGCACTTCGTCGATCAACAAGATGTCGGCTTTGGCTCGCACCGCCATAGAGAAGGCCAGTCGTACCTGCATACCAGATGAGTAATTCTTAAGTTTTTGATCCATGAACTCTTTGAGTTCGGCAAACTCGACAATGTCGTCATACATAGCCGATACTTCTCTGCGGCTAAAGCCCAAAAGAGCACCGTTCAAATATACGTTCTCCCGTCCAGTTAGCTCTGGGTTAAAACCAACGCCCAACTCAATGAATGGCACCAATTTACCATGAACACTCACTTTGCCCTTACTAGGTTGATATATACCGGCGATCATCTTAAGTAATGTGCTCTTGCCGCTACCGTTACGTCCAACTATTCCAAAGAACTCACCCTTTTTGACCTCGAACGACACGTCCTTCAGAGCATGTTGCTTTGTGGTGTTCTTATGCATCGAGGATTTAAACGGATTAACGAAAGCCTGCTTGATGCTGGTATTCCGTTCGTGTGGCAGCACAAAGTCTTTTGACACATGCTCTACTTTTACGGCAACCTCATCCATAACTAAACTTCCTCCGCAAAGAAAGGTGATCGTTTCCTGAAATATCTAACTGCTACTACGGCTGTCGCTAAAACAATTGTCACTGGTATTAGACGAACCCATTGATTTCCATAAATAGTAGTTATGGTCTGTGTATCGCTTGTTACTAAAAAGGACCTGGCATCCTGGATCATTTGAGCCATGGGGTTAAGCATCAACAACTTGGCGACAGGTAGCGACATGGCTACAACCAAGGAAATTGGATAGAGGATTGGCGTGGCGTAAAACCCAGCCTGCAAGGCGACCTCCCAAATGTAATTGATGTCGCGAAAACGTACATATAGAGCACTCAACAATAGCCCTACAGATAGCGAAAATATGAACAACTCAAACAGCGGAAAAACTATCAATAAACCGTTGATCCGCCATGGCACTCCACTCAAGAACATAAAGAAGAAGACTACCAACATGTTTATCAATAAGTTAATGAAAGCTGAAAATGAACCGGCCACAATAATCACATAACGTGGAAAAGATAATTTGCGCATCAGGTCGCCCTTGCCGACAATTGCTCCGACGCTACCCGTTGTTACCTCAACAAAGAAATTCCAGAAGACTATTCCAAGTAATAAGTAGACAGCAAAGTATGGAACCTGATCACCAACACTCAAAAACTTAACAAAGACTATGTAGAGTACTGTAAACAGAGCTAGAGGGCGTAATAACGTCCATAGATACCCAAGGGCTGATCCTTGATAGCGAATTTTAAAATCTGTCTTAACTAACTGTTTCAGCAAGATAATAGAATAGCGATAGCGTTGCTTGAGTTGTTTCACGTTATGTTTATTATAGTGAGTTACCTCTATATTTGCTATAGTCTATAGGATGAAAGAAATCTTAGTTACTGGGGTTAATGGGTTCGTTGGGTACTATCTGGCAACCGAGCTTAGCAATCAAGGGCATCGCGTTATTGGCACCGACCGGGCTCAAGAATCCTCTCCTAAACTGACGCCCTTTATAGATGGTTATTTCGGTAACTGTGACCTTACAGATGCTGAAGCCGTGGCTGGTCTGCCTCTAGATAAAGTAGACTCCGTAATAAACCTGGCTGGGCTAGCCCAAGTCGGGACATCGTTCGACAGAGACCAGGCGGAGAGGTACAGGCGAATTAACCTTTCCGTACACACAGTATTAGCTAACCGACTGATAGAATTAGGAAAGAAATCCACACGAGTTGTCGCCGTTAGCACCGGTGCCGTTTACGACAACAATCTACCAATGCCGCTTGATGAAGATAGTAATTTGGCAGTTAAAAACTCTCCGTATGCATTGAGTAAAGTTGCAATGGAGAAGGCCATGCGAAGCTATGCTGACAAGGGGCTGGATGTGGTTATAGTTCGACCGTTTAATCACATCGGCCCAGGACAGCTTGGCGGGTTCTTAATTCCAGATCTTGTATCGCAGATCGCAGTTGGTGACACTGTGGTGGCTGGAGACCTGACAACAGAGCGTGACTACACCGATGTTCGTGATGTTGTCAAAGCTTATGCGCTTCTTGCAACCTTGCCCTCTTTAAAACACAGCCTCTACAACATATGTTCGGGCAAAAGCGTTAGTGGCAAAGCAATGCTTGATGAAATAGTTAGAATTGCTGGCAAGCAAAGCGTAACAGTTGAAATTGACCAATCGCGAATCCGCCCTAACGACCCGAAGAAAGTCGTCGGCGATAACTCTAGGCTTCGCCGAGACACCGGCTGGCAGCCAGAAATCCCCTTAGATCAAACCATCAAAGATATTATTACTTCTCAAGCTCCAGGTCATGAGCTACCATCAGCCTAACAAGGCCCGGGAAATCGACTTGGCGTTTCCAACCGAGCTCTTTTTCGGCCTTGGTTGGATTTCCAAGGAGTAAATCAACTTCGGCAGGCCGGAAGAACTCTGGGTTAATTTTTACCAGCACCTTGCCCGACCTGGCATCAAGACCTTTCTCGTCAGCCCCCTTGCCTTGCCATTTCAGTTCAACACCAATCTCTTTGAAAGCCAGTTCACAGAACTCTCGAATAGAGTGTGTTTCGCCGGTTGCCAATACGTAGTCTTCGGGCTTTTCTTGCTGCAACATTCGCCACATACCTTCTACGTAATCCCCTGCATACCCCCAATCGCGTTTGGCATCCAGGTTGCCGAGTTCAATGCTGTCCTGACGGCCATGTTTGATACGCGCAACTGCTTGGCTAATTTTGCGGGTTACAAACTCTGGCCCACGACGCTCACCTTCGTGGTTGAACAATATGCCACTAACGGCGAACATTCCGTAGCTTTCACGATAGTTTCGAGTAATCCAATAGCCGTAAAGCTTTGCCACTCCATACGGGCTTCGCGGATGGAACGAAGCTTCCTCGGTATAACCAGTTTCTGGGCGGTTGTAGTCAAGGCCACCAAACATTTCACTGGTAGATGCTTGGTAGAATTTTGTGGTTTTTTCAAGTCCTGATAAGCGAATAGCCTCAAGCATATTTAGGACGGCTTTACCAGTTACATCAGCAGTCATTAGCGGATCGCGGAACGAATAACCTACATGGCTTATTGCTGCCAAGTTGTAAACTTCATCAGGTTTTATTTCCTGAATAGCCCGGGTTAGGGCGGCTAGATCAAGTAAATCCGCCATGACAATGTTTAAAAAAGGCATCTCCTTCTTGATCGCCTCATAACGAGGGTGGCTGGCTTCTAATTGTCCTCGGAGGGTTCCGTATACCTTATAGCCTTTGTCGTGAAGTAGTTTTGCTAAATGTCCGCCGTCCTGGCCGGCTGTGCCTGTAATAAATGCTGTTTTGGGCATGAATCTCCTTAATTATCTTGTTTAATCGGTCTAACAATTGCTGGTGATAAATAGTCTAACACACCCCTCATTGGGCGTTCCGGCTCTTCCACAACTGAGTGCTTATATACAGCTAGTTCCCGTGTATACGCACCGGTTAGTTCTCTATCGCTCACTTCGGGGTGTTCCGCAGCATAGCGATTGAGCGAACCCGGATTAGTTATTGTTTCTGGGGCTGTTTCTGACATGGTCTCTGCTCCTGCTTAGCAATGAGTTATAGTATACATAAGCCATGAAACATATTGTAATCGACGCCCGCGAGTCTGGCAGTAGTACCGGCCGCTATATAGATAAGTTAATCGAATACCTGCACAAGATTGGGCCGAAACACAAGGTTACTGTCTTGACCAAACGCAAGCGGATGGATTTCATGAAGGAAATCGCGCCCAAGTTTACGGTGCTGTCAACAAGGGTTAAGTTCTTTACCTTTGCCGAGCAAACCAAGTTGCTCAAGCAAATTAAAGAGCAGCAAGCCGACCTGGTTTTCTTCCCGGCGGCTCAACAGCCGATCCTCTACCGCGGTAAAGTAGTCACTACTATCCAAGACCTAACGGCGGTCAGGTTTCGCAACCCGGCCAAGAATCGGGTGGTCTTCACTATCAAGCAATGGGTCTACAAACAGCTCAACAAGTATGTCGGCCATAAGTCTCGCCATATCATCACGCCGACCGAGTTTGTTAAAGATGACTTCGCTAAGTTTGCTCATATTAACTCCCGCAAGATAACTGTCACTCATGAATCGGCTGACAAGATTACTGACAAGGCTGAACCTGTGGAAGAGCTGGAAGACAAGCAGTTCATTATGTATGTCGGCCGTCCCCAGACCCATAAAAATCTTGGCCGACTGATTGATGCTTTCGAGAAACTACGCCAGACCCACCCCCAGCTTCGGTTAGTCCTGGCCGGTAAGAAAGACTGGCTGTATCGTCAACACGAGAAGTCTGTCGAGTCGCGCGGCATCAAGAATGTCATCTTCACCGATTTCGTATCCGAGGGCCAATTGCGGTGGCTGTACGAAAATACCGCCGCCTACGTCTTCCCTTCTCTAAGCGAAGGCTTCGGCTTGCCGCCCTTAGAGGCTATGCAACATGGTGCGCCGGTAGTATCCAGCAACGCTACTTGCCTGCCAGAGGTCAACCAAGACGCCGCTCTTTACTTTGATCCGCTGGATGTTGATGATATGGCCGCTAAGATTGAGTCCATGATTACCGATAATAAACTCCGTGCTAAATATGTAGAGCGCGGCCGCAAGCTAGTCAAACAATACTCCTGGGAGCGCATGGCTCGCCAGACTCTAGAAGTCTTCAACCAGGTCTTAGAAGACTAAAACGTCGCAAGTTCAGGACTATTTAATAATTGGTGATCATAGTAGGGGCTATGAAACACATAGCAATTGACGCCAAACTTCGCCGTGGGTACAATGTATCCACTATGTCGAAAATACTTGCCAGGTTAGTGAAAGATGGAAATAGTATGGCTGTACGCCTGCCGAAGGCTGCCCTAGAAATGAGCGGCCTTTCTGGAACTGTAAGTCTAGAGGCTAAAAAAGGCGTGATAATCCTGAGCCGCGTCAAACACCCCCGGGAAGGCTGGGCTGAGCGCTTTCAGAAAATCACTCCTGAGGAGCTTAAGGCTGACGAAAAGGATTTCAAGGCCTGGGACGATACCCTAGCCGACGGACTTGAGGACATTCCTTATGATAAGGCCTAGTCCCCCCGATCGTTTTTCCGTATATTGGACTGTTTTAGATCCAGTAGAGGGCGCCGAAATGAAGAAGACTCGCCCTTGCGTTGTAGTGTCGCCAGAAGAGATGAATCAAAAACTTGAAACAGTTATTGTTGTGCCAATGACGCTTAGCATCCGCAATTGGCCTTCTCGTCTGTCGGTAAGGCTTGGTAAACAACGGGCTTCGATTGCCTGCGATCAGATGCGTAGTGTTTCTAGGGAGCGATTAGGTAAACGGATTGGAACACTACCCCCAAGAGACCAACGCCAGCTACTCGGCATCCTGCAACAAATGTTTACTCAGTAGGCTTCTGTAGCACGATATGGCGGTCGCGGCCTTCGCCCAGCGACTCGGTGGTCAAACCATTCTCTGAGGCCACCTTGTGGACTGTCCGGCGGTCAGCGGCGTTCATAGGCCTTAGTTCCATAGGCTCGCCCGATTCTTTAACTTTGTCGATCCACTCTTGGGCCTTTTCGGCCAGTCGGTCGGCCCGTTGTTTCTTGTAGTCGGCCACGTCAACGTGAACCCGGAAATGGGTAAAGCCGTTGTTGCGCAGAGCGTTGCTAGCCATAAACTGCATAGCTCGGATGGTGTCGCCACGTTGGCCAATCAGAAAGCCGTTCAGGTGAGTTGATGGCACGTGTAGCTCGATAATCTCATCTTCTTCGCTGGTGGTGGCGTAAACGTCGGTGTTAAGACCGAAAAAGGACAGTAAGTCTTCTAGAAACTTCTTGGCGTAAAGGACCGCTTCTTCCATAGATTCGTTGGGTTCAGCCATATACTACTTCCGTCCTTTCTTCTTTCCCTGCTTCTTTTTCTTGGCCGCTGACTTAGCCTTGGGTTTCTTGACGACGACTTCGGCTTCTATGGCCTTGTTAGCCCGTTGCTTGGCGGTTGGCTTCTTGTTGACGCTGTCTTCCAGTACTTTCTCTTCGCGGCCGAGTACACGGTTTTGTTGGATGATAGCCACTAGGCCGCTGGTCAGCCAGTACAAGGACAGAGCTGACGGCAAGTTAACGGTGAAGATAAAGATCATGGCCGGGATAAAGAAGCGGGTCGAGCGGCCGACGGCGTTGTTAACCTCGGATTGATCAGCCTGCTTGCCACTGCCGGCATCTTTTAGAATGTCGCGCAGTTTGCGGGAGTCCTTATCGGAGGGCATTAACTGCTTGCTCTGGTAGTACTGGGTAACCGCACTGCCAATGACTAGGATCATGGCTGGCCAGTAAATTCCGCCACCATTTGGCACCAAGGCGGCCTTAGTCAAATCGACAAAGCCGAATAAGGTGGCGTCAAAACTATCAATGTTAGAGGCCAGCTCGGGTAAGTTGCCGATTTTCTCGACGAATGGGTAGGCGTAGTCTAGTAAGGCCTGAGGGTCTTTAATAATCTTGCTGATGCCGCTGTACAGGGCTATTAGGATTGGGATCTGGACAATCAACAGGCCGATGGATGAGAAGGGGTTTATCTCCTTTTCCTTGTAGAGCGCCATGGTCATGGTGGATTCTTTTTGACGATCGCCCTTGGCTTCCTTTTTGATGCGTTTGAGCTCGGGTTGGAGTTCGCGCATAGCCTTGGCGTGGTGCAGCTGCTTCTTAACCAGCGGCCACATCAACAACCGGACGACGACTGTGAACAGAATAATGGCTACCCCGAAGTTATGTCCGGGTAGTAGGGCATAGATTAAGACCAGCAGGTTGATTACTGGGGTGACAATGAATGTGTTAAACATAGTAACTCCTTTTGCTAGGCTTGGTGCGCGCTTGCTTTTGTGCCGCTTTGACGTCTATAGCCTGGTTTAATAATAACACGCCCAACCAGATTTTACTGAGGGTCGATGCCGCTTTTGGCGAACAAATTACTTATGTTTTTCTGGATTTTATCAGCCTCTAGACTGGCGAAATCGGCATCGAAGACAGTGATAATTAAATCGTAGGGTTTTTCAATCGTTACTGATTGCCTAACAATCTCGTAAACCCGTCGGCGGATTCGGTTGCGCTGAACGGCTGACTTAGCGACTTTCTTGCTGACCACTACGCTCAGGCGATAGTCTCGTCGCCGGGGGTTTAGTTTGTAGTGCAGACTACAGCCGTCGGCGCGGACGACCTGAGCCTGGCGATAGACTGGTAATACGCTGTTATAGCCGTGAAACCGGTTCTTTCGTCCAAGCATTTGAAAAGTCCTTGTTCTAGTGAGTTAGTCGAGCTCGGCCCTTAAGGCGGCGACGCTTAACGACGTTTTTACCGGCGGTCGTAGACATACGCTTCATAAATCCGTGGACCCGTGAGCGATAGCGTTTTTTTGG
The DNA here is from genome assembly GCA_964426845.1 of uncultured Candidatus Saccharibacteria bacterium. GTDB lineage: Bacteria > Patescibacteriota > Saccharimonadia > Saccharimonadales > JAGQNJ01 > CAYRSA01. Next base: position 145,822 of record CAYRSA010000002.1, read on the forward strand.
TTGGAACGTTCTTTTAGGCATAATTACTTCTTTCGATTATAACACACTGGGGTGGGCCCGGCTGACTAATACAACCAGGGTAGGCTTTAGGGCAAACCGTCAACGACATTCCGCGGCCCCACGCGTGAAATTAACAATAGTTTCCCGCTAATTCTAGCAAGTTTTCCACCTTAATGGAAGTGTTATCCACAATTCCTAAGGTGTTGCCTTTGCCTGTGCATAAATCCCTATCTGTTCGGCGGTTTTGTGATTTTAAGTGGTGTATTTTTGTACAAGGCTGTGGAAAAGCCTGCCTCGGTGGGTTATAGTTTTAAGTACAAACACGTCTGGTGGAGACGAAACTGTATAACAAAATTGAGGTAAACATAGGGTATGCACGACGACCGTCTGTGGCAAGCAGTACTAGGTGAAATAGAAGTCTCGGTCTCGTCTGGGAACTATCAAACTTGGTTTAAAAACACTCGCCTGCTGCGCTATGACCAAGAGACTCTAGTTATCGGTGTGCCTAATGTCTTCATCCAGCAACAGTTAGAACTCAAATTTCTACCCCTTATCAAAGAAGTTCTGGCCAAGCACGGTGTGACTCCCAAGAAGATCCAATACAAGAGCTACTCGGTACCTAAAACAAATAAGAAGATTGAAGATGACGAGATGGTCATGGCTCCAGCGGCTAAACGCTCTGGCGGCCAAGCCAAGAATTCCCTGGCCCATAGTTATCGTCAGGGGCTAAGCGACAAGTTTACTTTTGACACCTTTGTGGTTGGCTCCAGCAACGAGCTGGCCTACGCGGCCGCTCAGGGTGCGGCGGCTAGCCCTGGTACCAAGTACAACCCTTTGTCGGTCTACGGTGGTGTCGGTATCGGTAAAACCCACCTGATGCAGGCTGTTGGCAATGCAATCTTGAAAAACAACGCCAACGCTAAGGTTACTTATGTCACTAGCGAACAATTTACTCAGGAATTCATCGACGCCGTGCGCTACAAGAAAAACACCGAGTTTGCCAGCTTCTACCGATCAACTGATGTTCTGATTATCGACGACGTCCAGTTCTTTGCCGGTAAAGAGAAGACTCTGGAGGAGTTCTTCCACACTTTCAACGCTCTCCAACAAGCCAATAAGCAGATTATTATCAGTAGCGACCGGCCGCCCAACGAGATTGCTGGTTTAGACGACCGGCTGCGCTCACGTTTTATGCAGGGCATGAGCGTCGATGTCCAGGTCCCTGATTTTGAGACTCGTTGCGCCATCATCCAGGCTAAGGCCGGGGCTCAGAACATGGACTTCCCCCAAGATGTTGTCGAGTTCCTAGCCAACAACGTCCGCAGTAACATCCGGGAATTAGAGGGCGCTCTTAACCAGCTGATTGCCACTTGCGAGGTCAAGAACTTAGCCCCGGATGTCCCCTTGGCCAAAAGTATTCTAGGCTCGCACCGCTCTCGTCCAAAGCACCTTTCGCCTAAGCAGATTGTAGAGCGCACCGCTCGCCATTTCTCTATTTCTGTCGACGAGATCTTGGGACCGAAGCGCGACAAGGATATTGTTCTGCCTCGTCAGGTCGCTATGTACTTGCTGCGCAGTGAGCTTCATCTTAGCTTCCCAAAGATTGCCAAAGAGCTGGGCCGTAAAGACCATACAACCGCTATGCACTCAGTCGAAAAGATCGAAGCCGAGGCTATCGTCGACAATGAAGTTAAGGCCGCTATTAGCGATATAAAGGGGCGGTTGTATGCTTAATATGCCTGTTCAAAACGTTGTGCATAGCCTGTGTATCAACCTATCAAAGGTTGTGGATGTGGTTGGGGAAGCTAATTCTACAACAGCTGTCTTTACCCAGCTTTCCTGGACTTTGTACGCGACTTTATACACCCCTTCAGCTAGTCTAATTTCCTCTGTTTGGTGGAGCTTATACACACAATCCCCAACCCCTATTATTAAAACGAAGTTTATTTAAAGAAAGGTAGTTATTAATATGGATCTTAAAGTCACTCAAGCCAACCTACACAAAGCCCTAACCATCGTAGCCCGTGTGGCGTCAGGGAAAAGTACCCTGCCCGTCCTTAGCAACATTCTTCTCACAGTCGCCGATAACCAACTCAAACTATCGGCTACCAACCTAGATATCGCTATCAACACCATGGTCGGCGCCAAAGTGGCCAAACCCGGCTCATTAACCATTCCGGCTCGCTTACTACAAGACTTTATTGCTAACCTGCCCGACACCACCATTCGACTAAAGCAAGAAGACAACAAACTCCACATCACCACCGACAACCACAACTCCACCATCAACGGCATAGCCGCAGAGGAATTCCCGGTTATGCCAGTCATAAACAAAGGTGATAACTGGAAGGTGAAAGCCGGCGACTTGAAGAAAGCCCTGCAACAAGTTGTTGGAGCCGCCTCTGGTGACGAAGCTCGACCAATTTTAACTGGACTATTCTTCCACACCAGTGGCAAAGACTTGTTCATTGCCGCCACCGACAGCTACCGGCTGGCCGAAAAGCGGTTGCCGGCTCCAGCCAACAACACCACCTTCATCTTACCGGCCAGCGCTGGCCACGATGTGCTGAGGATTATCGGCGACGCTCCAGAGGCAACAGAGGTAAACATTACTCAGGATAACCAACAAGTCCGCCTAGAAACCGCCGAAACCGAGCTAATCGCCCGGCTAATAGAGGGCGAATATCCTGATTACCAAAAACTAATCCCGACCGAATTTGCTGTAACCGCCACCCTGCCCAAAGCCGAAATCGTGTCTATTACTAAGGTTTCTAGTCTGTTTGCTCGAGCCGCAGCCGGTAGTGTGGTGGTCCGCACCAACCAAGAAAAGCAAACCATTGAAATCCAATCAGTGGCCTCCCAGATAGGCGCCAATACAGCCAGTGCTCCAGCCAAGGTTTCAGCCGACGGCGAGATAACCTTAAATGCCCGCTTCCTACTAGACGCCATCAACGCCCTAGAGGGCGACACTGTCACCATTGGCTTTAATGAAAAGCTCCAACCAGTGGCCATTACCAGCCCCGAGCACAAAGACTACGTCCACATAGTCATGCCGCTGAAGAGCTAGCTGGTAGACTAGTAACAGCATGGGGGAGCAGCCAACTATATCCAGCCTAAGACTGCAGAACTTTCGTTCTTACCGAGACGCGTCGTTCGAGTTTTTTGAAGGTGTAAATATTATCATTGGACCCAACGCCAGCGGTAAGACCAATATGCTGGAGGGCTTGGTCTATGTCTGCGTTGGCGGACCTTTCAGAGCCCAAGACAAAGAGAACATTAAAGAAAAATCCGCCTGGGCTCGGCTCGATGGAGTTACCGATAAAAACCAGACCAGAGTGGTCAAGCTAACTAGAGAAGGAGACAAGGTAAAGAAAGAATTTGAGATAGACGATGAAGCCAAGAAGCGACTGCCCCTAATCGACACAATCCCCATCGTTTTATTTGAACCCGACGACCTACAAGCCCTGACAACTTCACCAGAGAAACGACGCAACTTTATTGATTCTATTCTAGTGCAAGTAGACGCGGAATTTGGGCGCCAGCAACGCGAATATAGTCGCGTCTTGGCCCAACGAAATAGGTTGCTTAAACAAGGACGGGCGGCGGCCTCGTCCAGTATATTTGCCTGGAACATACGCCTCAGCGAGCTGGGCGGGCATATTGTGGCTAAACGACTGAAACTACTAACCCAGCTGAACAAAGGCCTAGGAGAGAGCTATAGTCAGCTAGCTAGCAAAAAACACCGCGTGCTACTTGCCTATCAGTCGGACTTGCCACCCTCTCAGTATGCGAGCCAAATGTTAAAAAATCTTGAACTTTTACTGGAAGACGATTTAGTTCGGGGTTTTACTACTATTGGCCCGCATCGCGACGACATTGGTATTACTATCAACAAAGCGCCTCTCTACCACCACGCCTCGCGGGGCGAGACCCGGACCACCCTTTTGGCGCTAAAAATCCAGGAGACCCGCCTGTTAGAGGCCTCAAGGGGTCAAAAACCCCTACTACTGCTCGACGACGTTTTCTCGGAGCTGGACGGCGCTCGCCGCCGAGCTCTAACCAGTTTCATTAAAGACTACCAAAGCTTCATCACCACCACCGACGCCGACATTGTCGACAAGAAATTTACCAAAGCCGCCAAACTGATTAGTTTGGGTTAGCTAGTCACTGACTAGGCGACCACTAACAGGATCGGTTAAAGAGAACTGATAATTGTAACCAACCATTGCGTCCAGAGCCTTGGTAGAGAGACAGGCGCTAAACTTATTTAGTTCAGCTTGCCAATTCGCTGTTTGGGGAAACAATATCCTGAATTGCTTAGTTGCGTCAAAGTATTGGTACTCGGGCTTGCTGTTAACTTGGCATTGGGCTACTAGCTTTTTGGCTTCATTTGAATAGGCAGGCTTGATATTACTAGCCTGATCCAACTTGCCGAACAGAACTAGGTTCCCAGAAACCGGTGCTAGAAGGGTCCGGCCATTTGACCCAAAACTAGCAAAATCAAGATACACACCAGTCCTACTTTGATTCTTGTCATCAGCCGTTATAGAAACCTGTTTGGTCGACGGTTTGCCCTTTTTACTCAATACGCCAGCTCTATAGTAATGTTCCTGCTGGCCAGGAGTGCTAAATTGATTAGTGTCAAAAACGTAGAAATCCTGTCCGTCAAAGTTGGTAATTAAAGCTGAATTACCAAGAGTGAAGCCTAGTGAATTTTCCTGTTTAGTCTCCAGATTATATAAGAAGACTTCGCCTTCGGCGGCATCAACCTCTCGGTAATTGTCTTTTATGCCAGTATCAGAAACGTTCGGCACCCTAACAACCAAAGCCGGATTATTACTAGCAAACACCCGGCCGTCAAAATCGTCTAGGGCCACCGTCGTTCTGCCGTCCGCCGAGACACTAAGCACATCGGTTTTAGTGGTTGCATCAGGGGGGATAGTTATTACACAAATTGACATTTTCGAGCAAGAGAAGAGACCAATTACATCAACAGTTTTCAGGTCCTCAACTAAAGCTTTGTCGGCATTAGCGACCACATCATAATAGTTCAAACTAAACTTATCTAGGTTAAGCTCGGTTTCTCTGAACTTATCTAAATACGCCTGATAATCTGGGACATAGTAAATCCTATTTTGTTGTTCGTTATAGACAGACAAGCCCTTTCGAACTGGATACTTAGACACAAAACTTAGGTCATTGGTTTTAAAGTTCAAGTACCACGTATAAAGCTGAGCAGCTTTGTTGATCGGTTCCCCACGAGCAGCCAAGGCTTCTTGTACCCTGGTGTCATACAGAGAGCCAGAGAAGTTTATCAAAGCTCCTTGATCACCAGCCCAGCTAATCTGGCTGGGTAAAGGCAGGCGGCTACCAGCCTGCAACATGGTTATTTGATTGTTGTCCAAGTTTAATTTATAGAAGCCCACGCCGTTGTATGAATAGACCGAGCTATCCTGTAGATGGCTGAAGTTTTGGGTTTGCGAAAACGGTGTAGTGAACGGCCCAAAAGCTTGGTAGCTCTTGCGATTGAAAATAAGAGAGACAATAAAAGCAATAAACAGAACCAACACTATGGTAGTGGCAACTCTCACCCAGCGTTTTAACCAAAGTTGATTCAATATTTCTATAAGCATAGTAACTCCATTATATGTTAATCCGGTAACGCTTGATACGTCTCAAAAAGCTGTGGTCCAATGTCTATGAACAGAGATCTCACTTCGTCAGAACAGCTATCACGACTGCAGCTACCCCGACTGTCACCGTGCATAGCGTCTATGTGGAGGTGGGGTGTGCCACAACCAAGTTCGGCCTCGCCTACCAGGGCCAGGTCATCGGCGGGCTGGAGGGTAGTCCCCTCGCCGCGATGATTGCTGTAACTATTGTGAAGGTACGAAACGATAAAATCCTCTTCCGCGTTGTACACACCAATCAACCTTCCGCCACAGATGTCGCGACTAAGAGTATTGACCGTACCAGAAGCAAAAGCCCGAACTTGGGTGCCAGGATTAGCCAAGATGTCAAAGGCTATATACGGGTGTCCTCCTTGATCAGCAGTTCCATCAGCAAACATGCCAGGATTAAGAACCACAGACTTCGTTGGGCCTAGCGGGAAAGCTACGTCACCAACGATGCCACCACTGCCGCCACAGCCTCCGCCACCGGGTGAGTCACCCCCAGTTCCACCGCCCTCGCTCTCATTATACTCATTGAAAGCTTGCCGGGCATTAGCTTTGCGCTCGGTTAGGGCGGGCACACCAGCATTCTCAAAAGTATCCTCAAAAGACACGGCCGCATCTTCGGGTGAATTCTGATTTTTCAACTCAGGAATTGTCGAGGTATAGCTAGCTCCCAATTCTTCTTTCAACCAAGCGTAGTTAGCGGCATCGGTAGCGTGTTCATTTCGACTGGCCATATATCCGTTAGGTACGGCAAAACCATCGATCCACGCTGTCTGCCGGCCCCCTGTCCATTGAGCCCAGCCATAACCACCGCTAAAAGCTGGAGGGCCTGGTGTACCACCCTCATTAACATCGGGTGGCAAATTAAAGCCCCCCGATTCGTGCATAAAGTTACCAACTGGCCCAGCCGCTTGCTCCGGGGTTAATCCGTAATCTTGTATCAACGCCCTCATTAAATTGACCCTGCGCTCGGCATCGCCGGTACCAAGACTAAAGCCCTGATCAACGTCAATATTCGCCCCACTAGCTCCACAGTTACCGCTTTCATCATCAACGTCGTAGGCTAATATCTTACCGTAAAAAACCTTTTTTTGAGCTGCCGACAGGCCCATAACTGGCGCCCCAGAATTAATAAGCAACAGGCATAACAGCACGACAAAACTACAAATTCTCGATATTATAGACTTTGTTATCTTCACCCTACGGTACTCCTATATGAACATGCGGGCCGGTTGCACCGGTATTGCTGGGTGTATCCAAGAATATGTTAGTGCAGGCCGGTGAAGTACCTCGTGCGCCACTGGCATATCTCTCGTTAGGTACACCTAGCTCACACCCAGCCGGTAAATAGCCAGCCGCTTCATTGATGAAGGTCTGAACAGTATTGTCGTAGGCTTCAAAACTCGGCAGCACGACACCATTGATGCCTCTCGACCCGGAGATGTCTGCCGCCTTACCGCGCCAGTGACGACTAGCCGTTCCAGCACCTACAGTGCTTCCAGTACAACCCCTATGAAGAGAGGTTATCGTAAATGTATTATTCTGGCCGAGCGCGGCGATAACCCTGAGAAGCTCAGGGTCTACATTGTAGTCGGCATTAACACTTGGACAGGCGCTATTGCCTCCAGCAATGCTTTGAAGTATGCCCAGCGGCTCAGAATCCTTACCAATGTTCGGATTGTCAAGAATGGCTTGGGCCAGTGAAACAGCATCACCACTTGGCAGTGTGCCATTGCCCCCGCCACCGGCCGTTGACCCACTAGAGAAGCCCAGCTCCGAACAAGAGCTCTCTTCCATATCTTCGATACAAGTTAATGACTTCATAGCAATCGTATCGGCAATATAGAAACGGTAGCGCAGGATCTCTTCGTTGGTGTCTTGGCAATCGGGTGGAATATCCTCCATTCGCTTGCTATCTAGAGTGGTAAGCACCCCACTCTCGCTAATTGTGGTATTAAAACAGCGCTCGCCATATTTCTCGTTGAGGTTGGCGCCGTGGTCCAAGCCCCAGCCCTCAACTATGGCAGCATTTTCATAAGGATCATTAAATCGCGTATCTTTTTGTAGATCCATGGCCCATCCGTATTCCGGGAAGCCATAATCGTATCCAGACGAGTTAACAGCCTGCAGTTTCGGTGAAAATAAGTTTGCAAAGCTACCACCAATTTGATTAAAGATAGTAGTTGGTAGTTGGGCAAAATGCGTACCTGCCGCTTGCGGACTTGCAAGATTAGGATTTCGTAGAAGAGTTCTAGCTACCAAAGACTCGGGTTCATAAGGATCAAGCAACCGGGAAAAAGCACTTTTACTCTGCAACTTTACTTTATTGGCAGCTAACCTCTGAGCATCGAGCTGGGCCGTCTGGGTGCCAGAAAGTTCTACTCCACCAGTGCTAACCGCCGCATCGTTAGCCATTAAGCGAGCTCCATAGTTAGCGTAGTTACCAAACAGGGCGCCCTGGGCAAACTCATCTAGTTGCTCGCCAGCCAGCCACCTAGCAAGATCTTCAATGAAGGGCGCGCCGAAGAAGAAGGCGCTTTGGCTCAGCAGCTCAAAGAATAGTGACCCAGGGCCCGCCAAAAAGGCAGAAATAATATCGGCAATATCAAGTATGGGTCCTACAACCGGATTGTTAACAAGATCACATATTTCTTGCAGACCCGGAACGGCAGCAATAAAATCGTCAAGTTGCTTGAAAAACAATGGTTTCTCCCTGCCGGGTCGACCACTATCTGGCATGTCTGGCCCACTAGGGTTGGCAACGCCCCACTCGGCTTGAATGCTCTTGGCGGCTGACCAGCCCAAACCAGTGTCCGGGTCGTACAACCTCATTGACAGAGCGCCTAATTCATCCATATTGAAGCCTTCATTAGCCATAATTTGGCTACCCATGGATACAGCCAGTGAACCAGTTCTAATCAGGGGCAGAACAACGTTGGATTGCTGGATTTCTCCAACAGTGTCGCCAAACTGATCAACTGTACAAATTAGAATTACCAGACCTACGGCCCCGGCCCCGGCCCGTTGAACGATGTCCTTAATATTGCCAGCCGTGGCATCCGGGTCACCAGGCACTGCTATGCCATCGCCATCATCAGCTACTGGCGGCCTGCCATCATCGTCGGGCCGGCGCGAGGGATCGACATCGCTCACCCGCCCAGTATCAATCTGTTCTTGAATCTCTAGATTACGATCTATGTTTCGTCGCCGGACATCCTGGGCTGTCTCGAATCTTTCTCTAATCATCTCATTGAGCCACTTAAACCCGGCCCCGGCCCGCCGCTTCATCAAACGATTTCCCTCCCAGCTACTAACCTTGCTAAGACCGAGAGAGTCCATGGCGGCACTGATAACTTCGTTGCGGATGGTAGTGCCGTCAGGCCCCCTAGTATTGATGGTAATCAGACCATCTGCGCCAACAGGCGGCACATCAACATTGCTGGCTCTCAAGGTGATAAGGGCTTGTGCTCCTTCAGGAGTATTTGGATCAATCTGAAAAGTCTGCATAGCCCGGGTTGCACGGCCGGTGACAGGGTCGCGGTAATCTGGATTAAAGCCAGCCGCACGCAATTTACGCTCATAGATATTGGCAACAGTGTTGCCAAAGCGGCCCAGGTTGCTATTTTGGGGAGAGCCTCGCCCAAAATAATATAGACGCGAGTAACGGCCGTCCATAAACGACTCATTATTACCAAAGTGGAAATTCTGTAGATTCTGGGCCAGCTGAAGGAACTGAAACGGGCCGATGCCCAGTAAAAGTACACCGATGGCACCCATGCCAAAGGTAGCGCCTATACCGCCGGCAACTTTCTTGCGACGGGACCAACCACGGATACCCCTACCACCTTCATTATTATACAAGCCTTCATCGCTGTCGGTGGCCTCATCAAGGGCTTTCTTCTCAGTGTCGGCCGGACCGGAACCCGAGCCACCACTGACTGCCCCGGCTTCTGCAGCAGCCAGGTCTTCACTTTTATGTTGTCGTCGGTGCCGAGAACCTGGGCCGGCATCACGGTTGCTGGTCCGCCCGGCGCCACCCGGCCGAAAGCCTCCACCACCGGGAGGATTGTCACCTGCAGAACCAGCCCCCTTTTTGTAGGGCAGATTCTCTTCGGAGTCGTAGTGGCCACCACCACGGGGATTTCGGGTCGGTGTAAAGGTTGCCATAAGTTAATTACACTCCAGGCGCGGCCCCAGGTGCCGGTTGGTTGCCAAGGTCGATATTACCGGCTGGGTTATCAATTAAGCCTTCTCGGGCCTCAATGGCTTGGACTTGCCCAGGATTGGTGGTAATCAAGCCGGTCTCGGTCGGGCTAGCAATAATCTGGATATGAACGTGGTTTTGGCCAGCAAAGAACAAGCCTTGACCAACTGGGAACTGAGTTAAGCGCTTTCTCTCTTCGTCAGTTAGCTTGAAGACATCAGCCAGAACATCAACGGCCGACGGCGATTGCTTCAACAATAGTTGCATGGAAGCGTTAGCCACAATGGCCCGGCCCATTCTGGATCCCATAAAGTCTTCGACGTCCTGGGAAATAGTGGTAATACCCAGGTTGTATTTACGAGCTCGTTTGGCCAGCGAGAACATAAAGTTGGCCGAGTCTTCGTATTTCATCAGTTGCCAAGCCTCATCGATAACCAGCATGCGCCGACGCTGATCGGACTTAGTCCGATTCCAGATGTAGTTCAAGACAATATACATAGCCACCGGTCGTAGTTCGTCCTCGAGGTCACGAATGTTAAAGACTACCATCTGATTATCGATGTTGATATTAGATTGCTGGGAGAAAATACCGGCGAAAGTTCCGGTGGTGTATTTGCGCAACCGTTGCGCCAACTGTGGCCCAGTATTGCCCATGTGCAACAGGGTGTCGTAGAGATCAGCAATGGTTGGCACTGGTGAATTGTGGGTTAAGGGGTCGTTGGTGATACCAGCCTTGGCGTAAGTCTCAATCAGGGCCGCGTCCAAATCGGCTTCCTCGACAGGGTTTAGGGCTGGAGCCACCATGCCACCACTAACTTGGGAAGCTACCATTTGCGATTGAGCTCCGCCCATCATTAAGCGGAATAGTCCATGCAAAGTAATTAGGTTGCTACGCAGGGCGTTATCAGCCTCCTCGACGTCAATAACTTTCGGCAGATCAAACGGATTAATCCGAGTAGCCGAGTTAAGGCTTAGGCGGACATAAGCGCCACCGACGGCTTCACACATCCGCTGATACTCGTTTTCGGGGTCGATAATAACAATCTCGGTGCCAAACATCATGCTACGCAGAGCTTCTAGCTTAACCGCAAAAGATTTACCAGCACCGGATTTGGCAAAAACCACGGCGTTACCGTTCTCTAAAGAGAAACGATCAAAAATTACCAAACCGGAGTTGTGCATATTGATGCCGTACAATACACCGTCGTCTTGGCTAAGGTCGGCGCTAGTGAACGGGAAGCTGGTGCTGATGGCGCCGGTGCTCATGTTACGACGAATCTGCAATTGGTCCATGAACTGGGGTACCATGCTGGACAGGCCCTGTTCTTGCTGGGAGGTGGCGGCCTTGGAGTAGACTAACTGTTGACCTAATAACGATTCAATCTTGTGAGTGACAAAGTCCAGCTCGTCCATACTATTGGCGTAAACGGTGAAGTAAAAGCCAAAACGGAAGAAACGCTCTTCGCCGACCTGCAACTTGTCGCGCATCTCCTCGGCATCGATAATAGTAGCCTGCTTGCCGGGGTCACGAACCCGGCCGTGCTCGGCATCAATCTGAATGCCAGCTTCCAGCTGACTCACCTTTTTGCGTAAGTTTTCCAGGACCACTTGGGACTCAACCGGGTAAATGTACATCGACAAGTCGATAATTTCATCGATGTTAATCAGGCTGCTCAGCCAACCAGTGTAGAGACTCCTGGGATAGCCGAACACGTAGAAAGTCCTAGCAAAGCGAGTACCAATCTGGAAGTAGTTATTCTTTAGTTCAATCGAGCTGGGCGCAATAAAGTCCCGCAAGGCCGTGACACCCTTTTGAAAGGCTACGTTTACTTCAGCCTCTTCTTGCCGGCGCTGAGCCTCAGCCAAGGCCGCTGGATCGGTTGTAGCCTTCTTGCCGCCGAATAAGCCCATTAGACCAGCTCCTTATTCAGATGAGGTTGCGGAGCTTGGCCCACACCCTTAGTCACTACTGGCACGGTTAAGCTAGGCAAGTTAGTTAAATGTTGCCGGGTGGCAGTATCAGGGTTATAGAAGTCGTAGTACAGTTCGATTAATTCCTGGGTGTCTAGTGGTACGCCGGGCACGCTACACTGCAGCAAGCCGCCCAGCACTGACTGGACCCGGTTGCGCAGCTCGACCTTGGCATCTTCCAACTCTTTCTCGTTAACCACCACTTTTTCACGCCCCTGTTTGTTTAGTAATCCGGTTAAGCCGCTGAAAAAGTTCTTACTTTGAGTAATAGCTCGCTGGACGTCTACCTTGGCAAAGAACGGGATCACGATATAGAAAGTCTTATCCATGATATTGGTCTGGGTGGCCAACTCACTGATGTACTGGATGTAGTCTTCCATCATCAGGGCCAGCAACATATTGTCATGTTCGCTGCGGATTTTATCCAACTTCTCAATATAGGGCCGAATGTCGACTTTCTGGGACCTAACAAATATCTGTATTGGGAAGTAAAGCGAGTTCAAAAAAGCCTGATAGCCGGCCTCGACGCCTTCGCGTTCTTGAGGGCTCATCAGGTCGAAGTTAATCGACTTTAGCATCACCACCGATCTGAATGAGCCATCGTTCATAATCACGATGCCATCGCGGATCTCGGCGATCTGCAACATATTTTGGGTGCTAGTAGGATTTACCTTAACCTTGGTAGCTTTGGGGTCCTTGGCTGTTGCCCCCCCGGGATTTGTTTGCGGTGTTTGTGGATTAGAAGGATTCATTGATTAATCGCCCACCAAGTCATTTTTCTTTTATCAAACTAATGGAGGGAAACCACCACTTCGTTTGCTTGACCACCGTTATTCCCTGGAGCGACATTGACGTCCAGCTCGTTGGGCGGCGGGGTTGACTTGACTTCTTTCAGTATAGCAGGCGCCGGAGTTTGTGTCACCGCTTGTTGGGCAGGACTTGGAGTTGGCGCCGGAGCAGCTTTTACAGCTGGCTGAGCCTGGGTTTTAGGGGCAACTGGTAAGGGTGATGCGACCGGGGCTGGAGGCGTAGCTGGCAAAGTAGCCAGGTTAGTCTGAGCAGATTTTTGCTGAGCGGCTAGGGTTTGCATCTTTTGCAAAATGGCCTGCCGATGCACCTGTTCATTCTGGGCTTGCATGGTGCCCATAGTTTGAGCCAGAGGCGTACCAGTTGTATCCAGAACATCCTCGGATGGCTTGACGCTGACTAGGTCATCTTGCGGTGCTGACTGAATGTCTAGTAATCGATCGGCAGATTGCTGTCCACCTGTGTTATAGCCTGGGGTGTTGAGGTTCTTGACCACCCAACCCCGAGTATCCATAGTGGCCGCCAGGGCCTTCAGGCGGCTGGTAGCTTCGACTTTATCGAAGTCTTTAATAGCCGGCTTCTCCACCACCTTGGGGGCAGTAATGGTAACTAGGTGCTGGATGCCGTCTTGATTCCATATACGATTCCTCGGGAAAATAAAGTACTTAATTTTAGCCAGTAACCACACTTCTGAAGACTGATCGCGACCAAAAGGTGCCGCCAGCAGGGCGAAGAAAACCAGCGGCGGCAAGAACGGGATAACCAGCAATGGGTGCACGGTTCCAAGTTTGAAACCAACAAAACCCAAGACCACTACAATCACAGCATAAATAAACTGGCGCAGACTCAGTGGCCCAAGGAGTTTATCTTCAGCCTCTATATCCTGCAAAATTTTATACGTTGCCATACGCTAACAGTATAATGCTAAAGCTCTAATGAAAAAAGGGCTAAGGTGTGGTTCGACGCCGAGCGGCTTTTCTGGCAGTTCGTTCAGCTTGCCGACGGCGTAGTTCTCGCCAGTGCGGCATTACCGACTGTTCGGCATGCATGCCAGTATAGAAAGCTTCGCGCGTTGCTCTGCGAGATGCTACTCGTTGTTGTGTGCCACGGACGGCGACCGTTTTATTACCACTAACTCTCGGGGCTGTGCTACGCGTAGCCTTAATGCGGAGTTTTTCTGCTTTAAGCTCACCTAATGTGATTTCACCCCGTTTGTATCGGCCGGCCGCTTCACTTTTCCGAGCACTCTGAGAGATCATGGGGCGTATACCGTGTGCTTGTGATGGCTTAAGTCCTTCGTTATCTCTCCTGACTCGTTTTAAGGCCAATTTATCAAGTCGCTTATCAACTACTCGGTCGACTCGTCGCTCTAGCCACGTCTGAGGGGCTACCCTAGTGACGCTATCTTCAGGCTGGCCATCAAGTACAGCCAAGGCTACAGCTCCAAGAGAACTGTAGAACTCGTCTTTGCGGTCCATGCGGTCAATAGTGCGCTCGGCACGAGCTCCTCGCCACTGAAGATTTCTGTCATAGGCCTCAGTTAACCTGTCTTTACTAAACTGGACACCTCTGTTTACTAAGCGGCCCCCTGCTTCAACTACCCTAGTTAAGCCATCTAAGCTAATCCTACCGGCATCACCGGTGAGCAAAAGCTCTTGAGTCGGTGGGTGTTCGACCGGTGTGAATGCTTCTTTAGTAGCAGAAATAGCTTCCATTCCTACACTATAACATACAGTTGACTTTAATTCAAGAGCTTATGCTTGTTTGACACTTCTGCTGAGTACTACAGCCTTCATTCCATGCTCTTCCCAGGCCTCTAACTCAACCATTCGCAGACCCAGCTTATCGTATTCAACCGCGTAATAGCCATTTTCGTTAAGAATAACTGCGTCTGGGTGACTGTCTAGCAACTCTTGAGCAATGACTCCAACATAGGTTTTGTCACCCAGCAAATATTGGAATTGGTACAGGGTAATATCTTCATATTGACCTACGGCTAGGATATTTTGTTTGATCCTGGCATCTGAGCCACCACCTTGTTGAGCCGCTTGTTGGGCAGCAAGATAAGCCTGTCTTTCGGCTTCTGTAGTATCCTGGCTGTATTTACGGGCACCCTTGGCTATCTGTTCTCCTGTCAATGGTGCTGCAGGCGAAGGTCCGCCGGCGGCTAACACTACGCCGTTAATAGCACCTGCCATCTGATCTTCAAGTCCTATTGGAGCATTGGGATTGTAGCCAATAGTGTTATCTAAGAGGTCACGAATAATCGCAGCATTGCCCTCAGTAGCACCGGGCATTGCTCCCTGTAACTCGGCCACCTGTCGGGCAGCATGTTGCATTCTGTCTGCATCGCCGCTATTCCAATCGGCGTTGATTTGGTCAGCAAAGTTTTGGGTTGACCGGGTGTCACCCTGGACAATTGTACCAATAGACTGCCGCTCCCAAGCAGCCTCCAAGTTGGTGTCGCCCAGGTCGGCTCGGCCGTTACCGCGAGCATGGAACATGAAGCCTTGTAGTGCTGACTGTTCTGTTTGGGCATCGCCACCTCCAAGATTTCTAGCACCAAGCTGAGCCAATGCCATGGCATCCGGTCCCTGCAGAGAACGAGCCTTGTTTTGCGCAAGCATATTGAAAGCAGCACCAGCATTCTCTCTGTTAACACCAACAGCTCGAGCGGCGTCTTGAGCTCGACCGATTCTTTCTGCAGAGTGCGCACGTGCTTCCCTTTCAGCATCTGCTTGACCCATGCCATTTTGTAGGTTGGTTTGTAGCCTACGCTCATACCAGTGATTTTGGAGTGCAGCCGACGCCTCGTTGAAGCCTTGCCTGTTACCACCACTGAGCCCAAGCAAAGCAACGCCATCATCATCGTTTTGTCCAAGCTGTTGGAGCTGCGCATTACTCTTGGCGGCTTCTTCAGCCGCGGCTTGTTTTCGCTGTCTTACGGCAGCTTGACCGCGGCCCCCAATACCGAAGTGGTTTCCAGCTCCGGCCCCCAACCCGGCTCCAACTCTGTTAAGCCTTCGCCCAATGGCGGATCTCTCGTTCAAATTGCCGCCCAAAAAGTTTTTGCCCTGTTCTGCGCGTTTGGCTTGGCGGCCTTTTTTGAGGCGGTCGAAAGCGCCACGGCTTTTGTCGTTGGCCATGCCGGCTACGAAACCAAAGGCACTACCGGCGATGGTGAAGAGTTTTGGAATGAAGAAAAAGGGGCCAAAGAAACAGATAACAATAAAACACACTTTTATTATCACGTCGGCGCCGAGATCTGTGAATAAGCTATCAGTCTCACCGCCAGGCTCTACCCCCGCTGTTATAAAGGCAAAAACTCGGCCGATCGCAATTACACCCAGGATCAAAGGATAGACTATCAAGAGTTTACTAAAGCTCTCCCACCAAAGTTTCCAAAACTTCTCGGTGTTAGGTAGAATCCAGGCTACTAAGGCTAGGGGCGAGACAACCAGCAGGGCCACGATTAAGACCTGTCGGAACATCAATAAAGCAAAGGCTAAAAGCAGACCAAGCAAAGCCGTGCCGGCTAGGCTGAGGGCGATACCCAAAATTCCCAGACCACCAGCCACGGCCATTAAGGAGAAAAGACCAACGCCGCCAGGCGTGCTCATAAGAATATTGTCTAACTCTAAAGCTTCACCACCGCCGAAAGGAGCATAAATTAACCCCTCCACACCGTAAGCAACAGCCGTGGTCAAGCTAATCATGCCAGTGAAAATAAACCAAGACAGCTGGATCAGGACGACAGCAATTACTAGTCGGGGAAGAACTTTTTTAACCGTATAGGCATCAAACATGCATTACCCCTTTGTTATCGCCTGTCCGATAATCATAACTAAGCCGATTACTATCAGCAGAAAACTAGCTATGTTTCTGAAATATGACCAAGCTGTCTTCAAGTTAGCATCGGTGTAATAGGCGGCGTCAATTTGCAACAAGTCGTCGACAACATTGGTCAACCCTTGGACGGTATTATCAAAGAAGTTAATCACGCTACACAAGAACCAACTCAAACTAATACCTGGATTCTTCTCTTCACAGGAGGGAGGGCCTTCTTCGTCATCACCGCCACCACCGTCAGGGTCATCAATCGGAGGAACTTCACCTGAATCAAACTCGTATATTTCGGGTGGGGGGTCAGGCGATAGGTAAATATCATAAGAGTTAGTACACTCCCTACCCAGAGATCGTTGAACAATCCAAGTGATGGTAAGCTGAGCTGGATCTCGGGCAGTCTCCACGTATATTTTGTCTGTCAAATCATTGCCATCATCAGCATCATTTCTTTGGAGATATTCATCATCTTGCCCATCATCCCTCTCATCCGCTGGTCGTCGTGTGAATATTCCATAGCCATCTCTTGCGCCGTCTCTGATGCGATCGTACTTACTACCACCACAACCAACCGTGAAGCTAACTGACCGGTCAAAATGCAGATATAACCAAATATCATCCGCATTAAGTCTGTATGCGTTAATTTTTCTCTGTCCTGCATTAGTTAGAGTTACACTAAAGTCTTCCTCCTCGCAGTTTCCGTCAGCCTCAAGGATCTTATATGTAAAGGTACCCCGGGTTCCGTTGCCGTCGTAGTCATCCACTGTTAAGTTATGACGACAATCTCCCCTTGAAAGTCTTCCTCCTTGCCAGTTTTTATCATCATCATAAGGATTAGAGTCGGTCATAATGATCTCTTCACCATTGTGATTAATAGTTACCTTAATGGCATCAATCCACGATCCAGACGTTGCTGCGTATACAGTACCGTTCATAAAGTACACCGGTAGAATAAAACTGATGACGAAAAAGCAAGCAGAACCGAACAGACCCACCCGTTTAAACTGTTTTGACAAGTTTTTCATATATTTATGCCGACGAATCTTCTTATGCCATTATCTTACACCACCCCGGCAACGATACAAATAGAAACATTAGCGTTATTGAGGTGAAAGCCAAACTAGTATAAAATGACTAGTAAT
>CAYRSA010000003.1:0-5948 GCA_964426845.1 uncultured Candidatus Saccharibacteria bacterium
AGAAACATTAGCGTTATTGAGGTGAAAGCCAAACTAGTATAAAATGACTAGTAATAAGCGCAGAAACAACAAAAATGAACTCGCACCCAAACGAACCAAAAGAACCGACCGCCAACTTCGATTTCATCATGAATCAATCGGGCAAAGACCCTGAGCCCAAAAAGAAAAAAGGCAAGATAATTGTGCTCTTTGTATTGGTGACAGCGGTAATAATTGTAGGCATAGCCGGACTATTGCTCGCCCCGAGCAAGCGTGTGGTGGAGGTGGAGTACAGCGATGAGCAACTCAGTCAGCAACAAACCGTCAAAGACTACCTAAGCTTAGTCGATCAGGGCAAGTTAGAAGAGGCGTACGCTATGTTGGACCAAGAAACTCCTCCTATAACCAAAGAAGAGTTCCTTAATCAAGCCGTGCCTTTTCTTAAAGCTCTAAAGTTAGGCGAATGCACCTACAAAACTGTTGATGCCCCCAACACAACCCAGGAAACTCGCCCTGTTGCAATTTGCTACACTTTCCAACAGAATCTGCGCATCGACCAGCTGTTCGAAATATCCAAAGACAACCCTCGCACAATAGTTAACTACGGCTACATTGATTTGGGGGCTGCTGAATGAAAAAACTACTAACGCTAATTGTCCTTTTGAGCCTGCCTTTGATCGCTGTAGTTCTATGGCAGAAGTCACCAGTCGCGGAAGCCGCACCAGCGCTTTGCTATACCGTTGAAAGCGGTACACCGCCAGTGGTAACTGCTCTGCCTTGCAATGATGTTTTCCTAATCTTCGCTCAAACTCAAATTGGCCATAGAGTTTTGCGTCAGGACTACTGCTATGTAATTGGACTAAGCCCACTTATACTCGCAGCCCCAGTAGCCGAAGAGCTTTGCGTGAATGCTCAACGGAATGCTGGCGGTGGCGGAGGAGGCGGTGGCGGAGGCGGCGGTGGCGGCGCGGGGGCAGACGAAGACCCCGAACCCACTGGTGATGGCACCCTAGAAAATCCGTCCAGACAGATCGAGTGCGATGGTGCGGACTGTGTGAATGACAACTATTTAGTAGTAATGGCTAAATGGGCAATCAATATCTTGGGTGCGCTTGTTGGGGTGGTGGTTTTAGCTGTCATAGTGTTTGCCGGCATCGAGTATAGTAGTTCGGGTGGCGACCCAAACCGAACTGCTTCTGCCAAATCAAGAATAGTTAATGCTATTATTGCCCTAGTGGCCTATATGTTCTTATACATAATACTGCAATGGCTAATACCCGGAGGATTGTTCGCATGAGAAAGCTTTTTAATAGCAAGCTTAGAATATTCCTACTAGCCTTAGCGCTAACTGCCGGTCTGTTTGCGCTGTTTGTGCCGGGTGCATATGCCCAACCAAACATGAAGTGTTCGGACAACTCGGCTCCAAGGTTTGACACCAGACGAACCGGTTCGATTGTCTACACCTGTGCGCCGGCAACGGCAATATTGGCCGATGACGGTGGCGCGGGAGTTGGTCCTAATTATTACGATCTTGGTATAGAGTGCGCGGCCGGTCAGATTCGCCAGGCCGATACTGCTCCCGGCAACCCTACGCTTGCTGTTCGATGTACGCCCATCGGCGGAGATGCACCCGCGGGTAGCGGCACGATCGTCACCTTCAACCGTAACCCTATACGCCTTGGTGGCGGAGGCGGCGGTGGTGGCGGCGGCGGAGGTGGCGGCGGAGGCGGCGGTGGTGGTGGCGGTGGCGGTGCTACTGCCAGCGAATGCGCCCTGCCCGAGACACGCTATGGCATACCGACCTGGTATAAATATCTGCCCGGGGAAACTGATCCGGCGGATGGTACGACTTGTCGTCTCGTTACAGAATTCAGTACCGATACGGCTAGCTCGGTAATTTCAGTTGGCCTGGCAGTCACCGAGATATTGCTGTTCGTAGCCGGCATTGTAGCCGTGGTATTTATTGTCTATGGGGGCTTTAGATACGTGCTTAGCCAGGGAAATCCCGATCAGACCAGGGTGGCCAAGGACGCCGTGCTTAATGCTGTCATTGGCCTGGTAATTGCCATTCTAGCTTCAACCATAGTAAGGTTCGTAGCCGCGGAGCTGACCACATGAGTATGTCGCCGCTATTTACGAGATTAGCCCAGATTTCATCAGATGATGTTAACTTGCCCAATCAAGTCGACCCAGCTAGCCGCACCGGTTTTGTGGCCGGCCAGCTACAAGGCGCTCTGCAGATAGCTTTTGGAATACTGGGAGCTATTGCGGTGTTGATTATTGTTATTGCTGCCATGCAGTACGTAATATCGGCCGGCGACCCTCAAAAGGTTGCTAAAGCCAAAGATTCTATCATCTATGCCTTAGTTGGATTAGTGGTGGCTATTCTGGCGTTTGCTATCGTAACCTTTGTGCTAGATGGAGTATTCTCATGAACAAACTAAGAACTTTATTGGTGGCGATTTCGGCAGGGTTGGTATTAGTTCTAACGCCTGCGGTTGTCTTGGCTGACGAGGTTGATCCACTGGCTCCGGCCTGCGAGCAGGGGGCTCAAGATTCGTCACTCTGCCAAAACCCCAGCAGTGAGAACCCTCTTGTTGGACCCGATGGCGTCATAACTAGGGCAACTCAACTTGTTAGCATGGCGGTCGGGGCGGTCTCGGTGATCATGATTATCATTGGCGGGCTCAGATACATATTGTCCAGCGGTGACCCAGCCAATACGGCCAGCGCAAGAAACACCATACTCTATGCCATAATCGGTTTAGTCATTGCAATAGCAGCCCAAGCAATAGTATTATTTGTACTAAGGTTACTATGATGAATATAAAAAAGACACTCTCAATAGTATTGGTTTCAGCAGTTGTAATGCTTGGCGGTGCAGCGGTATTGGCGGCTCCTGGTTTTGCTCAAGCTACGGAACCGCTTCCGTCTGCAACCCCTGAAGCGGCACCCACGGCTCCGGCGCCAACTACCCCAAGCGGCGGAGGAAGTCCCACGGATTCAGTTTGTGCGGGCGTGGAACTAACCGGCGGTAGCTGTGACGGTCCGACTTCCGGCCCGACCGTAAATAGTATCCTAAAGACAATTATAAATATTCTCAGCATGGTCGTTGGTGTTATAGCAGTTATCATGGTTATCATCGGCGGGCTGAAATATATTACCTCTGGCGGTGATTCCACTAGTACCAATAATGCCAAAAACACCATCCTATATGCCCTTATCGGCTTGGCGATCGTGGCATTGTCACAGGTTATTGTCCGCTTCGTGTTAAACGAGGTATCTCCTTAGTTCTTGCGGTAAGAACGGGGCTGTGGTAGATTTAAGACAAGCTGATAACCATAAGCATAACGAAAGGAACATCAAACAAATGAAAAAAATACTAAAGAAATTCACACTAAGCATGAGCGCTCTGGCCTTGTTGCTTGCACCAGCCGCCCTTCTGGCCGTCCCCGTAGGCGCACAACCTTCAATTCAAGATGGCCTAGATAGCGGAACTTGCTTGAGTACTAATGCCAGCGCTGATTGTGTTAGCGGTACTGAAGCTGAAGATAAGGTCAATACCATCATTACGACCGTCATTAACATCTTCTCCCTTGTTGTAGGTGTGGTATCGGTCATCATGATTATCGTCGGTGGCTTGAAGTACATCACCTCAGGTGGTGAAGCCGGCAACGTTAGTGGTGCCAAGAACACCATTCTATACGCTATCATCGGTCTGGTAATTGTGGCCCTAGCCCAAGTCATCGTCCGCTTTGTCTTGCAACGGGTTACCAACGGCTAATAAACAGAGCTCTTAAAACAAATACCCCCGGGGCGAACCTCGGGGGTATTTTTTGTCTACAAGTGTTTGTTTTACAAAACTTGGATCTTCTTGACTGTATCTTGCTTGACCTTAGTGAAGCTAATGGTCAGCACGCCGTCTTTCAGTTCAGCCATGATGCCTTCTTCCTTAACAGGGATAGGCAGTGCAATGCTCCTAGAAAATTCGCCCCAGTAGCATTCCTGAACAAAGTAGTTAACTACATTGTCATCGTTACCGGCAGATAGTGTGCCCCTGATGCTGAGCGTATTGTCAGAAATGTTTACGTCTAGGTCAGCTTTGTTGACGCCAGCGGTACGAGCCTTAACAACTAACTTTTCCTTAGTTTCGTAAACATCAACTGCTAGCTGTCCGGGAACAGCTTCGTCTTCGTCCCATTCGTCACCTGCAGCTTGTGGATCGGCTCCTACTGGAGAAACAGAGCCGCCATTGGCGTCTTGTACTACATCCTCGTCGCTTAGAAAAGCTGCTGTCAGCTCGTCTTCAATTAATAAGTCATCTTCGCGGCCTTTTCGAGCCATAGTGTTTACCCTCCACTAAATAAATTTCTTGACTACTTTTTGTGTTACTTGCAAGTATAGCTAAGCCTGTGGGAGCGCGCAACAGCTGATAGACACTATTTACAACACACTATTTACAACACCGGAAAATGGCCCCTGTTAAGAAAGTTTTAATGTCCGCTTGATAAGATTCTCGCTCATGAAGCTATCCACAAGGCCTAATTTACTGGAAGCCATCTTCGATGTTATCGCCCCATATGACTGTTTGGAGTGCGGCACGGAGGGCTTGTTGGTGTGTGAGCATTGCTGGGCCCATCTATTTAGTGAACCGCCAATATCGGCCCCCAGTCCTGGTCTTGGGCGATGTGTGGTAACTACTTCCTACCAGGGTTTAGCTAAAGCCCTGGTCCACTGCATGAAAGTTGACGCCCAACGCCAGGCCTGCCGCTTGATTGCCAGGGCTATGCACCAGTCAGCTCCGCGGTTATCGCTAGCGGTTTGTATAACTTC
Organism: uncultured Candidatus Saccharibacteria bacterium; assembly: GCA_964426845.1. Classification (GTDB taxonomy): domain Bacteria; phylum Patescibacteriota; class Saccharimonadia; order Saccharimonadales; family JAGQNJ01; genus CAYRSA01. Next base: position 4,813 of record CAYRSA010000003.1, read on the forward strand.
TGTACCCACAGCCCCGGCCCGCATCCGCGAGCGTGGCTTTGATCACGGGGCGCTTATTGCCCGCGAATTTGCCCGCCTGCGCGGCCTGCCCTATCGACCACTGCTAATTAGACGGGGCCGGGCTAAACAAGCTGGTGCTTCCAGGGCTCAGCGAGCCGTACAGTTGAAGGGTGCCTACCAGTCAAATACCAAGACCGCAATCAAAGGCCAGCACATTCTAGTCATCGACGATGTCACCACCACCGGTACTACTTTAATCGAAGTGGCTAGTGCCCTGATGTCTGCCGGAGCCGCCCGGGTTGATGCCCTGGTTTTTGCTCAGGCTCCTCGATAAGTTTGGCTATCAGGACTCTAAAGTAATGATCTCAGCCTTAGAGATGTCAATCTCCCCCTTGTACACAATGTGTGGGACGAACTGGTAATTAAAGGGTAGCTCGCCGGTACCTACTAGAGTTTGGTAGTACGCCCGGGTAGCCTCAGGAATATCTTGCAGGCTGTCCAGTTCGACATCCTTCAGCCATCTAGTCTCGCTATTATCCTCGCCGGCCGCGGTTTTAAAAAACACCGCTGTCTTATCAGGGCCTAGATCAGCCACCGCAATTTTATAAAAGCGATAAGGAGGAATCTCAGTAATTAGGCCCAATTCTTTTTGTAAATCAAAAACCTTTTGAGGATGCAGCGGTAGCAATTGCACCACGTCATCCCAACGACAGTCCAACAAAGGAATCCGGCGCTCCATCACCTTCTTGCGCCGGCCGTCGTACTTCTTAGTGTATTCGGCCGCCAGCTTGGAGTCTTGACGCCGCATTGTACTGAGAGGCACCAGATATCTACCCCGCATATCATCAGGCACGCCGTGATAAATAAAGCTCATTACTTAGACTATAGCAAAATTTGGCGGAGAGGGAGGGATTCGAACCCTCGAAACCCTTGCGGGCTTACCGCTTTTCGAGAGCGGCCAGTTCAACCACTCCTGCACCTCTCCGCGCCCCCCATCATACACTGGCAATTGCCCCTGTTCCATGCTAAAATTACCCCTGTTGTTTTGAAGGCAATATGTACCCGTAGCTCAGCTGGATAGAGCGTTGGCTTGCGGAGCCAAAGGTCGTGAGTTCGAATCTCGCCGGGTACACCAA
>CAYRSA010000003.1:6048-139050 GCA_964426845.1 uncultured Candidatus Saccharibacteria bacterium
TACACCAAACAAGACGTGAATTCCCTGGACATCAGGCCGCATCTGTGCTATAATACGGCCAGTATCAACAAAAACAAAAAAGGATAAATATGCCTGACCAAGAACAGTTATCAAAACCCGACCAACCACTGCCACCCGTGACTGAAAGCCAGGCCGCAGGTGCGGTTGACGATATAGTGGACGGCAGACTTTCACCTACAATGACCACCGATCAGCAGTTACGCCACCTTGATGAGACGGTAGCAACTCGAGATCGTTTGGCAGAGGAACGGATACAAGCCGGACTCGACGCTATCGAACTAAAGCCGCCACAAGAATAGCTAGAAACGGATTTTATGCATGAATTTGTCGAGCGGGTCTTGAGTTCGACTTTCCTGCGGTAAAAGGGCGCTAAAAGTCTTCATGATTGCCGGCTCGTCTTCAGGGGCGTAGTACAGGGAGATGGCGGGCATAAAGCGTTTCATTGGCAGTAAGGTGATGGTGTGAAATGCTCCCTCTTCAACAACCGCGAATGAGCGGAATAAATTCATAGGATAAAACTTGGGCCCGATTGTTATGCCTCGGCCGTCCAGCTTGTATTGCAGAACGCTGGGCTTACGAGCCGCGAAGACACCAAAGGCTATGGCCAGCACCGAAAGCAGAATAACAGAGAAGATCTCGCGGGTAAACAGATAGATTAGTCCGATTACCAGGATCGACACGAGAGCAAACCTTATGTACCAACCAGCTGACTTTTCGTGTTCGACATACTCCGATGCCGTCCAGGACAATCCCTCAACCGAAGCACTACTTGCCAAGGGTTTGGAATCCGCGCTCAGCTTAGTTTCGCCTTGTTTAGCGCCAGTATATTTCCAGTCGGCTTGTTTGTCACCCTCTTGCATAAGCATATTGTATCACTGATTGACGTGGCTCTGTAACTCAGGCTATAAATCTCCCCTCCCCTCTGTTATAATGGCCCCTAGTCTACGGAGAGGTACCCAAGTGGCTTAAGGGGACGGTTTGCTAAATCGTTAGTGGGGCGCAAGCTCCAGCGAGGGTTCGAATCCCTCTCTCTCCGCCAGAATTTCCGTAGTCCATGGAGAGGTGACCGAGTGGTTGAAGGTACCGGTCTTGAAAACCGGCAGGCCCGCAAGGGTCTCGTGGGTTCGAATCCCACCCTCTCCGCCAGAACTTACGCAGTTACGGCTTCGGCTTAAGGCTGTTTTTCTTTTGGCGGTTCAGAGTTTGGAGTTTCAGGTTTAGCTGGCTCCGGCTTCTTACCTTCATTAAGCAGAATTGTGCTGACTACAATGCCAATTATGCCTAGAACGGTGGCTGTTAGGCCGACTAGCTTGAACAACCCGGCGTTATCGGCCAGGATGATTCGAGAGGCCGCCTGGAGGGCATTGACGGCGGCTTCAGTGGTTTCTACATAGGCAGTTGGAATGACACTGCTGACCACCCAGCTGAGAAGTAGGCCGAGAATCAAGATGAACACACCATTTATTACCAATAGAACACCTAATTTACGCAGGCCGTGCAGCCAAGTCAGGCTCAGCAGTACGATACCGATGCCAGCTAGCACTACCCCAACTATGAAAAACCACATACCGGCGGTTAGGAACTGATATAGTTTCGGTAACTCATTTGGCAGATTCTGAGTCGGGTCGTTTATCCCCAAATCTTGAGCCTCCTGGGTGCTGACTGTGCCGTCGGCCACGACTTCGTCGGAAAAGACGCTGGCGTTATTGCTAATCTTGGTTACGGCATCGTTAATTAGAGCAGTAACATCGGTGCCGGGCGGAATGCAACTATAGGTGAAAACATCGTCACCGGTCGGTGCGGCCGTGGTGCAAGCCGGCAAGGTGGCGGCTCGGGCCTGCAGAGAACTAGTTAGGGTTTCTTGGAAGTTGGCTTTGAGGGGTTCGATGGCCAGGCTAAATTTTGGTTGCTGGGCATCGCCGCTCAACCAGCCATAGGTGCTGTCAATTAGAGGCTCTAGAGCACCCTGGAGATTATCTCCGGAAACGGCCGACTGCAAAGCGGCGGTAATCAAAGGGTCGGTGGAGTCCGAGCCACCCAGGGCCTCGGTCTTGATAGTTTCCCCAACCGCTGTGTAAAAACCGGCCTCAACAATAGTTTGCTTGGTATATTCTTGATCGCCCAAGGTCCGGTTAAAAGCTAATGAAAAAACGCTGAGCAAAAACAGCGGTCCGAACAGAGCCACAGCCACTACTAGCCCGAATTTTTTCAAGCCTTGCATAGGCATATTGTAGCACCACAGCGGCAGGGTGTTATAGTTAAAGCATGAGCATTGCCCAACATCTGCTAGCCTACGGCCTCACTCTGGTAGCCTTCCTGGGCATTGACGCCGTGTGGCTGGGCGTAATTGCTAAGAACCTATATAAAGACAACCTAGGGCACCTGATGGCTCCTAAACCAAGTTTGTTGCCGGCCGCCGTCTTCTATCTGATGTACGTGGCCGGCATTATGATCCTGGCAGTGTATCCGGCCGTCGATAAGGGTTCGCTGGGCAAGGCCGTAGTGCTAGGAGCCATCTTCGGTGCCATAGCTTACGCCACTTATGATTTAACCAACGCCGCTACCCTAAAAGACTGGCCCCTGAAAATCACCCTCCTGGACATTCTGTGGGGCTCGGTTCTGACGGCTACCATTGCTGGAATCGGTTACCAGATTGTTAATTGGATTAGTTAATGACCGAGGCTTTTATCTTTGCTAGCTTGGTAATTTTGGCTTATATGAGCGGCCTTTTTCTAATCTCTGTCGTTATCAAGCGCAACGACTTGGCGGATCTGGGCTGGGGACCGGGTTTTTTGGTACTGGCCATAGCTGTGGCGGCTCAGACCAATCAACCCTCAGCAAAAGTGTGGCTGGTGACTGGTTTGGTGCTTTTGTGGGCTTTGAGACTGGCTATTCATATCTGGCCAAGACTCCGTCGTAAGAGTGAAGACTTTCGCTATGCCGAGTGGCGCCGCCAATGGGGCAAGCTGGTCTATGTGCGATCGTTTTTTCAGGTATTTATCTTGCAGGGCGTACTAATGTTGCTAGTCGGAGCTGGAATTGTCGTTAACGCCCACCAAGCGTCTGACTTAGCCTGGTATAACTGGCTGGGTGTGGCTGTCTGGGCCTTTGGTTTTTTGTTTGAGACTATTGGTGACCGCCAACTGACCCAATTTCTGGGCAATCCAGCCAACAAGGGCCAGATTATGGACCGCGGGCTGTGGCGCTATACTAGGCATCCAAACTACTTCGGTGAAGTTACCCAATGGTGGGGTATTTTACTGGTGGTCTTGCCATCAGACTACTGGTATGTTGCTGCGATTAGCCCCCTAACAATCACTACATTGATCCTGTTTGTATCCGGCATCCCGCTACTAGAGAAAAAATTCGCTGGCAAGCCAGGCTGGAAGGAATACGCCACCCGGACTAGTGTGTTTATCCCCCTGCCACCTCGGAAATAGCCCTGGTATAATAAAGTCTATGAGCGACTCTGTGTTCACTAAGATTATCAAGGGCGAGATTCCTTCGCACAAGGTTTATGAGGACGGCAAAACCCTGGCCTTTATGGATATTCATCCAGTTCAACCGGGCCATGTATTAGTGATACCTAAACGAGAAGTGGAATTTGTCTGGGATTTAAATGACGAAGACTATCGAGCGGTCATGGCTACCACTAAAAAGGTTGCCTTACATATGCGCGAAGTACTTCCCCATGCCTACGTTCACGCCAGGATTGTGGGAGTAGATGTTCCGCATGCTCACGTACAGTTAATTCCCTTTACCAATTCCAGTGAGCTTAGTAAGGAACCGGACATGGACGCTGAGCCCGACCACCCTGCCCTGGCTAAAATGGCTGAAAAACTAAGGATAGAGTAGAATAGGCTTATGTCGAATTATTTGATCGCTTTCCTATTTGCAGCTGGCTGTGGCACCTGGATATACAACAAGATGTACAGCAAAACCGGTGGCAACAACGTCAATGCCCTGATCGTCGGTGGCCTGTCTGGTGGCCTGTTATTCCTGTTTATGCTGGTGGTCTTAGCCATTGTTGGCAACATGATTAGCGACGCCTTCTAGAAACGGTCCCAACTAGCCATTTAATACTACCCCTGCCCTGCTTTTTCTAGTACTATAGAGCTAATGAGTAAGGTGGTAGAGCAAGAAATAGCCCTGGGCAAGCGCCTGCAGATGGCCAGGCAAAAGGCTGGCTTAACTCAGCAACAGCTGTGCGCCAAGGCCGATTTATCCTATTCAACCCTGGCCAAAGTCGAGCGAGGGGCGATTAAAGCGCCGTCGATCTTCACTATTGAGAGTATCGCCGATGTTATAGGCGTGACTTTGGACGATCTAATGGGCCGCCAATCCGGGGTTGCCGGTGGTACATCGGACAAGAAAATCTCCAAAGCCGGCGTGCGCTTCGTGTACTTTGATATCAACGGCTGTTTGGTCCGGTTCTTCCACAGCGCCTTCACTGAATTGTCGGCTAAAACAGGGGTACCATTGCATAAAGTCGAGTCGGCTTTCTGGCGTATCAACGACTCGCTTTGCCGCGGCGAAATCACTTTCGACCAGTTTAATAAGAAATTGGCCAAGCAAATGGATATCGATTCTGTCGATTGGGCTCCCTATTATCTGGCGGCAGTCGAGCCGATCAAGGAGATGCACGAGTTGGTGGCTTGGGCCGCTGAACACTACAAGATTGGCTTGCTTAGCAACATTATGCCCGGCATGATTGAGGCCATGAAAACCAGTGGCGCTATTCCTGATATAGCCTACGATGCCGTCATTGATTCCTCTGTAGAGCACACCATCAAGCCCGAAGCCAAAGTCTACGAAATCGCCGAGCAGCGAGCCGGTGTTGACCCCTCCGAAATACTGTTAGTTGATGACACTAGAGCCAACCTGATGGCCGCCGACCAAAAAGGCTGGTCAGTCTTGTGGTTCGACGATTACAACCCAGCCGAATCGGCTAAACGGGTTCGAGAAATTCTAGAGTTTTAAACTTATTGGGGTTGCTCTAGTTCTGCGCCGGGTTCTGGGAATAACACAATAGCATTTACCTGCCCTCCGGTCACACTATTCAACGCCGCTAAAATGCTATTTGCATCTTCGGGGCCGCCGTCTCTATTATCGAAGCCTTCCACCATACTAAGCTTAATTTTGCCTCCTTCATCTTCGAGATAGGCATTGAAGCCCGGGTCTTTATCACTATGTGAAGGGCGTGATACGTGATGAACATAATCCTTGTGCCTTCCCTTGCCTAGTGTAATTTCTGTTTCGCTCTGTCTACTGGAATTAGGAGGAAACAGCTCTACAACCACTACCTCACCGCCTTCGCCCAGTTCGATCCTGGAAGCTACCTCATCAAATCGTGTCTGAAGGGTGTCAAACAATCTTCTCTCTGGTGAGGCATCTTCGTGACTTGCATCTACTGGTGATTTTGGCTGTGGTTCTGGCATAAAAACTCCTTTGCTTGCCGCTGCTTATTCGCTAATTATAACACCGCTAGATTATTTTAGCTTCGCTAGCTCTTGCTTAGCGGTAGTCAACGTCTCGTTAGCTTTGGTTAGCTTCTCCTCAGATTCTTTCACTAATCTCTTGGGAGCATTGGCTAGATACGACTTGTTAGACAGGCGGTCTTTGAGATTGGCTACTTCCCTCTCCAGGCCTGTGATTCGTGAAGCCAGGGCGTCTTTTAGGTCGTTCAGGCTGGCATTATCCATGTCTAGCCATAGTGACAGGCCGCCTGAGGTCAGTTTCAGGCCGTCTGGAGCCTTGGTTTGGACAGTTACGGTCAATCCAGCTAGTTTGTCTACCAATTCAACGTGAGCAGCCAGAGGATCGTCAGTCAGGGTATGAGCGGTTTTCACGGGCTTACTGAGATTACTGTTGATACTGCGAGCCTCTGTTACCAGAGCTTGTATGGCTTTGAACTGGGCAGTCTGCTTGGCGTCAGTACTGGCCGCTTCTGGCCAACTGGCTATTGCAAGAATGCTGTCTTTTTCCCAGGCTAGAGTCTGCCAGATGGTCTCGGTGACAAATGGGGCAAAGGGGTGGGATAGCTTAAGAATGGTTTCCAGACAGTAAGCCAAAAAGGCTGGATTGAGCGCAACTTTACTGGCCTCGATGTACCAGTCGGCGAAGTCATCCCAGACCAGGTGGTAAACCTGGTCATAGGCTTCGGCAAATCGGTAATTCTCCAAATCCGCCCCAATCTTCTCTGTTGAGTGTTGTAACTTGCTCAACATCCAGTGGTCGGTGATGGTTTGAGGTGAAGCCTCGTGGCGAGCATTGGCATCGTCGCCAACTATGTCTTCTATGAAGCGGGCGATGTTCCACAGTTTGTTGCAGAAGTTGCGGGCGCCGACAATTTTGCTGGTATCAAAAGGACGGTTATTGGCCGGAGCTTCGTCGGCAATTATGCCCATGCGGAAGGCGTCCGAGCCGTACTCGTCGACCATGGTCATGGGGTCAATAACGTTGCCTTTGGACTTGCTCATTTTGGCACCATGTTGGTCCTGAATTAGGCCGTGCAAGTAGACTTCCTTGAAGGGAACTTGGCCAGTTTCGTACAAACCAAACATGATCATTCGCGACACCCACGGGTAGAGAATGTCAGCACCAGTTTCCATCAAACTTAAGGGGTAAAACTGCTTGAAATCGTGGCTATCTGGAAAATCTAGAGTGGCGTACGGCCAGCTGGAACTGGAAAACCAAGTGTCGAAAACGTCAGGATCGCGGCGATAGGACTTCCCTTCTATTTCGATGATTTCTTGGTCGACTCGGTCATCGAAAATCCAGTCCTCGGGCTTGTCCAAACTTTGGAAAGCCGGGATAGGAATGCCCCAAGCAATTTGCCTGGAAATGTTCCAGTCGCGCAAGCCTTCTAGGTATTTTATTAGCTGCAATCTCTTGGCATCAGGATAAAACGTAATCTTCTTATCTTTTAGAGTCTGGATGGCTGGCTTGGCCAATGGGTTGACGTCGATGAACCACTGTTCGCGAAGCAATGGTTGAATAACGGTGCCGCATTTATAGCAGTGTCCGACGGAGTGCTCGTAGGCTTCTTCTTTGACCAAGTACCCCTGTTGTTTGAGATTATCGACGGTCTTTTGTCGGGCGTCTTTTACTTCCAGGCCAACCACATCTTCTGGAGCGTGGTGGTTCATTTTGCCTTCGAAGTCGATGACGGTAATCATCGGCAGGTCGTGTCGGCCGGCTACTTCGTAATCATTGGGGTCATGAGCCGGGGTAATCTTGACGGCGCCGGTGCCAAATTCGGTCTCCACCATCTCGTCGGCTAGGATTGGGATTTCTCGGTCTGTCAGAGGTAGTTTAACGGTTTTACCAATAAATTTCTTATATCTTTTATCGTCTGCATGGACAGCCACGGCCACGTCGCCGAACATAGTTTCTGGCCGGGTGGTGGCTACCACGACTTCCCCACTGCCATCAGTTAATGGATAGCGGATATGCCACAAATGGCTCTTGGCGTTCTTGTATTCAACTTCAATATCGGCAAAGCCGGTGCCGTGAAAAGTGCAGTAATTAACTAGTCGTTCACCCCTGTAAATCAGGCCATCATCCCACATTTTTTTGAAGGTGCTGTGGGCCTGTTTAACGATCTTGGGATCGAGAGTATAGACATATCTAGCCCAGTCCAAACTAGCGCCCAGTTTGCGGAACTGCGACTCGTAATTGTCCTTATTCTGAGCCACGAAGTCCCAGATCTGCTTGTATAGCTCGTCCCTGGTGAAATCGAAGCGCGACTTCCCTTCTTTGGCCAGCTCTTTCTCGTAAACTACTTGGGTTTCGAACCCGGCGTGATCGGCTCCTGGCAACAGTAGTGCTGACTTACCTTTCATACGCTGATAACGGATGATAATATCCTCGATGGCCAGCATGTCGCCGTGACCCAGGTGGAGGTTGCCGTTGGCATTAGGCGGCGGTATTACAATGCTGAAATAGTCGTCGCTACCCCTGTTCTTGGGCTCAAAAGCTTTGGCCGCTTCCCACAATTTATAAATGTCGGCTTCGAACTTAGATGGTTCGTATGTCTTCCCTAACTTCATTACCTACCAGCATAGCACTTGAACATAAAAAAATCACCCCTGTAAATACAAAGATGATTCACGTGAAACCGAGACAACTAAAATAACCCGGCTTCTCACAAAGTCTCGCAAACAAAAGTCCTCACTCGGAGTAAACTGCTACCACAACCGATAATTTTGTTTCGTGAGCCAACGCCCGAAAGTACGAACTGCATGGATTTGCAGATAGTCCCCATACGATGTTTGTTTTTGTACTTCAAGCATAACCAAGATATAACAGAGATGCAACATTGACATTAGAACGCTAGTATTATATGGCTAGCTACATACTGAGGTTGGGCTTGGTTTCCAGGGAGTAGGGGTCGGCAGTGGGCTGTTTGTGTTTGATTTTGAAACAGCCCAGGGTGGCAATCATGGCTCCGTTATCGGTACATAATTTCATGTCCGGATACTGGATGGGCAGGGGAATCCCGGCTGTTAATTGGGCTCGTAACTCTGGGCTGGCGGCCACGCCACCGGCAATGACTACTGATTTGGGCGAAAACTCTTCAAAGGCTTGGACAGTCTTGTCGACCACTGTTTCTACGGCTAATTGTTGGAAACTGGCCGCAAAATCAGCTTTCTGGGCCTCGGAGAGGCGCTGAGCAATGTCCTTACTGGGGTAGGTGTGGTCTTCACCGATTTCGGCCTGAGCGGCCCTTAAAACGGCTGTTTTGAGCCCTGAGAAGCTGAAATTGTAGGGTTCTCCCAGTTTAGCCTTAGGAAAGCGGTACTTGCCTGGGTCGCCGCCCTCGGCGACTTTACTAATACTTGGTCCGCCAGGGTAGGGGAGGCCGAGGATTTTGGCCACCTTATCGAAGGCTTCGCCGATGGCGTCGTCCTGAGTCCGGCCGAGTAGCTTGTAATCAAAGTGGTCTTTGAACAGCACTAATTGGCTGTGGCCGCCGCTGACAATTAGTGCTAACAGAGGGAATTTGGGGGCCGAAGCTGGCATGGTGTAGCCGGGTAGGGAAGTCTTCGCCAGGAAGTTAGCATAAACATGGCCCTCGACGTGGTTACAGGCGTACAGAGGTTTATCGTGCAAAATGGCCAAAGTGCGAGCGGCTAAGACACCCACTAATAGGCAACCGCCCAAGCCGGCTCCGTAAGTTACGGCGATGGCGTCGATGTCACTCCAGGTGCATTTGGCCTCTGTTAAAGCCTGCACGATAACCGGATCAATCGACTCGATGTGGCTGCGGGCAGCAATCTCCGGCACCACACCGCCAAACTGAGCATGCAAATCCATACTGCTGGCCACAACATTAGACAACAGAGTGTCGCCGTTCTCAACAACGGCCGCGGCTGTCTCGTCACAACTGGTTTCAATGCCTAGAACCTTCATCTGGAAACTAGTATACTAGAGGTCATGAGTTTTCGAGGGACCGTCAAGAAATTTATACCAACTAAGCTGTTTAAAAAGGTTGAGCCCTATGGGCACCTTATGGAAGCCGTCATCTTCAACATTGCCTACGGTTTTCCAGCCCGTAAAATGAAAGTCATTGGCGTGACTGGAACTAATGGTAAGACCTCGACCTGCTTTTTAATTCACAGCATGATGGTAACTTCCGGCAAGAAAACTGGCCTGATGACCACTGTTGGTTATGGCGTAGGCAAGGACATCAAACCCCAGATGCAACACATGACCTCGCAGACCGTGCCGGTGCTGATGAAGCGATTGAAGTACATGCGCCAGCAGGGGGTGGAGTGGTTGATTTTGGAGACGACCTCGCATGCTTTGGCTCAGAACCGAGTTTGGGGCGTGCCGTACAGCGTGGCGGTGATGACCAACATTACCCACGAGCACTTGGCTTATCACGGCACCTTTGAAGCTTACCGTGATGCTAAACGCAAGCTTTTCCAGATGACGAATCGCAATAAAAAGGGCCTTAGAACAGGGATAATCAACGCCGAGGACCCCAGCGCCGGCCTGTTTACTACCGACATCAACAGCCACATAACTTACGGCATTAAAGAGGGTGATATGTTGGCCAAACATGTCGAGCTGAAACCGACTGGCAGTCGCTTTGCCGCCGTCATAGATGACCAGGAATACTGGATTACTTGCAACTTGCCAGGCACTTTTAATGTTTTCAACGCCATGGCGGCGGTCGGTGTGGGCCAGGCTATTGGCCTGGAAAAGAAGCAGATTGAGGATGGCATCGCTGCTCTAAAAGATGTCGAAGGCCGGATGACCAAAGTTGATGAGGGCCAGGCTTTTGATGTCATTGTCGACTATGCTCATACACCGGACAGCTTTGAGAAGTTGTTCAAGGACATGAAAACCGTGGTTAAGGGCAAGACGATTGTGTTGTTTGGTAGTTTGGGTGGCGGCGACAAGGGTAAGCGACCCTTGCAGGGCGAGCTAGCTGGCAAGTACGCCGACATCGTGGTTATAACAGAGGAAGACGACCGTCATGAGAATCCCGAAATCATCATGAATGACATCGCAAAGGGTGCTGAAAAGGCCGGCAAAGTTCGTGATAAAGACCTATTTTTGGTTCACAACCGTTCGGAGGCTATCAAGTTGGCGTTTTCTAAGGCTAAGAAAGGCGACACCGTGTTACTGCTAGGCAAGGGCCACGAGAAAACCATAGAGGGCAATGATGGCGAGCGACCCTGGAACGAAGTCAAAGAGGCACAAAAAGCACTTAGAAAACACTAAGACAGAAGTTATAACAAACACAAACTTGAAATTACACCAATACTGTGCTACAATAACACTAGTTAGTCATAACAAAAAATATACAAATGTCAGAATTATCTGCCAAAATACCAAAACCAATTGAAGATATTGCCAAGACCGAAGGCAAAGTAATTGAAGAAAAATTACGAGATGAAAAGCTGCGCGCCTTATTGGGGACCGACTATGAATTTGCCAAACAACAGGGCCTAATCGATATGTTTAAGTACGATCCCAACAGTGGCCAAGATGGGTTGATGCATTTGCTGACCGGTAACTTAACAACCTCACCGGATGGCGGTGAAATAGCTGAAGGCTTTCACCACCTAGCCTCAGCCCAAATACTGCAAGCAGCCGAAATTGGCGCCCACGACACCTATACCGAACCAGTTGATACCACCAATGCTAGCAGCGAACACAAGAAATATTATCGCCGATTTCCTTATGAACCATACAGGACCCCTGTGGTTATCTCGGGAAAGCCAAAGATGGGTATGACTAGAGATAAAACTGGTGTCAAGCGAGCTGACAACAGTATGTTTCCAGATGAATACGATCCATTAACCATACTACGGACTATTCAGATGGCTCGGGACAATCGTGATACAGAACAAGACAACTTAGTAGAGCGGCCCGATGGCTGGCTGATTGTGAATACCTCAAAAGTTCCAATGCTGGATGGCGAGCATGAGCTTAAAATTAGACTAGTCATGGACGACCAAGAGAAGATTATTACCGCTATTCCCAACCAAAACCCAGGTCAAATGAAACTGGACGAGGAAGCGATTAGAACTCACTTAGGCCTTGCCTAGCCAGGTAGCTTGAATAATATAGCAATTTGTTGTATCATACACACCGTAATGACAAAAAGAGATGCCATCAGCAGAGAGCCTAATGGTGGAACGCTGGAACAAGCCGTTTTTACGGATTTGGTACAGGCCGCTGGACCGGTCTTTTTTAGAAGTCTATTTGATTCTGAAGATCAGTGGCCAATCGGTACCTATGAGACCACTGCCGACTCTAACCCCGCTTGGGTATTGACTGCCGATGGCGAGGGTAATGTGACATATCGGCTCGATAATATGGGGCCGTTCACTTTGCCAGTCGCCGTCGCTGTTGAAATAATCGCAGTTGTAGAAGCTGAATCGACAAGCTAATCAAGCGTAAGGGTGGTGCAGCGGATATAGCCGCCGCCTTTGGCGAGCTCAGAGATCTGGGGAGTAATGGTCTTTAGGCCTCTGGTTTCCAGGGCCTTTTTTAATTCTGGAGCATTAGCGCTCATAATGACCGTTTCGCCGGTGGAGACTAGGTTGCAAGCAAAGCCTTTGACAGCCTCGTCGTAGCTGACTTCGATTTTTTCGAGGTCGTTTATGGCGTGGATTTTGGCTTGAGATTCAGGCGTGAAGGCCTTGGGGCACCAGGCAATTAACTGGGGTGATATCACCGCCAGAGCCAGGTCAATATCATAGAAAAAACTGTCTGGCCAGCCGGTCACTGCATTAATGACGGGTTGGCCTTTTGAATCAGTGTTTGGTACGGTTTGCAGGCCAATGACCCGAAAGCCCAACTCCTTGCCTAAAAAATCATGCACGGCCGTGTCGGTGCGGTAATTTGAGCCAATAAACAGATAATCACTGCAGGCTAGAGCATCCCCCTGACCACTGAATTTGAGGCCCTTAGGAACATATACAAGACGCTTGCCTAAACGGCTAAGCACATCGGCGGCGTAGGGCTCCTCGGCCTGGCGTTTATTCGGGAGGGCCGACAAGACCACTGTATCCCCCCGACACAGACCCCAGTTTGCGGTGTAAACGCCGTCTTGGCAGCCATGGGGCGGCTTGACCTGCACGACTTCGACGCCCGCGTCTTCGAGGGCATGGCGGATGGCTTGGTGTTCGGTCTGGGCCTGCTCGACATCAACGGGCACAGAATCGTCCATATAGGCGTTAATAGCGAAGCCATCGTTGAAGTAATCGACGCCGGACATCAGCACTTTTTGGTTAATAAGCATTAGCAAGAATTATACCAGGCCTTGAGACATTGATAAATTACGACGTTTGTGCTATAAATATGCTATGTCAACCGACTGTGGAGCCTCACCAGTTTCTAGAAACCCAGACCTTCTACACGAGTTAAGGGCTGTAATATCCGGTCCTTTTATTGATGTAGATCCGGCCTTCGAGCTGGTCCACGGCCTACCAAATGAGCCAATGGAAGAGGTTATTATTGCCGAGACCGAGAACCGTTTCTTAATCGTCTCAAACGCCGGTAGAACTGCACTTCAGCACACACTGTTCACCGAGGCAAGACTACCGGTATTTTCGGCTTTAGCTTCGGACTCCATATTATTGCTGAGCGTTCCACCAGGAACTCGACCTCTCAGCCATGTATTAGCCGGACTACAACGAAACCCTAACAACGGCACACTATTATTCCACGAGACCGGTAAAGTCGTTCGGGACCTAGAGGCTAGAGGACAGGGCTTTCCGAAATCCGTTCTAAACCAGTTCGCTATTGTAACTGACTCGGAGGATCCTCGTGGCGCTAAAGTTTGCCTAGTACCTCCTTATGAGCTGGATATAGAGCAATCCATCGAGGGTTTCCTGGATCAAGCTTACACTGAGTTGGACTACCGCGGTGTTGCATCCCAAACAGCCCGCAAACTGGTTAACAGCTTGCGGTCAGGGTTTCAAGACGATGAGTAGTCTGTTAGAAACAGATCCTCATAGTCGATTCGAGGAGACTTTATACGCACAAGCCGTCGATATCCTGACCCAACAAGCTGTCGGCGAAGGTGTAGATGGCCTCAGACACGACGATATTTTTGGTCTGCCTGATTTCGCTCCACATTTGAACCACGAAAGCTATGTCACTAACTTCGGAGATTATCGACTGCATAACGGATTGTTTGTTACGGATAGCTTTGCTCAGCGTTGGAACGAACAAGGCATACCTAACAGGTGGAGTTTTAATCTACAGCCCCTCTTAAGATCCGGTCGGGACGATTCGCGCCACAAAGTATTCTTTGGGGCTATTAAGGAGGACTATTTTCATGGGGGTATCCAGCATGTAACTCAGGTAGCGGTTAAGCCGTTCGGTAGAGAAGAGGAAACCTATGCTTTTCACGAATTCGCTATGCATGAGTACTTGCGTGAAAGAGGCCTTCCTACCTTCAGGACACTAGGTATGTTGGCTCTGGAAGCAGATGAGAACCAAGATATTCCTCGACTATTCTTGCTGAGCCAATTTGAACCCAATGTTATGACAATGGATAACATTTCATGGGGTGAACGGACGCCCGAAGAACAGTGGCAGGAAGTTGACAGAGGCCTGCAGACCCTAGCCACCCTTCATGCCGAAATGATCTTTTTTGGTGATTATTTCTTCAAGAACGTGGCCTTCAAGCAGGATGGCACACCCTTAATTATTGATCCAGAAACAGTGGTAAGCGGCCTGTACAACGCTCATCCGTCCGGCGATAGAGCTAGGTTGGTTGCGGTTATGGGTAAGGATTTTGAAGCCTACTGCAAGTCGGTCAGCGAGGATATTCTTCACCCCGGTAGGGAGTTGGATGATCGTCAGCCATTTCCTCGAGAGGATCTCGACACCCTTCTAGAAAGAGTTCATCTGCCCTATTTTCGCCATCTGACTAAGCGCGGTGGTCAACACCTTGACGTACTCCACGCTACCTTCCAGTATGTAATTGAGGCTCACTCAAGGGGTAAGAAGCTCGGACAGCCTTTTTAGAGCATTAGCACTCGAGGGTTGCAAGTGCCAATTTCCTTTGGTAGAATGCTGATTACGAAGTGTTAATCAGGAGGTCAAAAAGTGGCAACACCCATCAATCCCATGCCCGAGTACGTGGTAGTCAAACAAGAAAAATCAGATGCTAAAACGGCCAGTGGCTTGTATTTGCCGGATAGCGCTAAGGAAAAGCCCAAAACTGCCAAGGTGGTGGCTGTCGGTGCCGGCGTTAAAGAAGTCAAAGTCGGTGACACGGTAATTTATAAGAACGAATACGAGGCTACGGCTGTTAAAGTCGGTGGTGACGAGTACACGGTGGTCTTTCATATGAATATAATCGCGACCGTAAAATAGGAGGATAACAGATGGCTAACAAAGTTTTTTATGATGAGGATGCTCGACGACGAGTGCTGGAGGGGGCTCGGATTTTATACGAAGCCGTTAAGACAACTATGGGGCCCAAAGGCCGAAACGTGATTATCGATAAGGCCTATGGCAACCCGACCGTGACTCACGACGGTGTGACCGTAGCCAAGGGTGTAGAAATTGAAGATAAAGACGACGAGACTTTGGGTTACAAAGTTGGTGCCGAGTTAATCAAACAAGCGGCTAACAAAATGAACGATGTAGCCGGTGACGGCACGACCACTGTTACAGTGTTGACGTATCATATCTTGAACGAGGCCAACAAGCTGATTGCCGCCGGCCATAACCCAATGTTGCTACGCAAAGGCTTAGAGGCGGCGGCCCACGACGTTATGGCTAAGTTAGATGGTATGTCTGAGGACATTAAAGCTAACAAAAAGCGGGTGGCCGAAGTGGCGACCATCAGTGCCGGTGACGCTGAAATCGGCCAGCTGATCGCTGAAGTTATCGAGAAAGTCGGCAAGGACGGCGTGGTGACGGTTGAAGAGGGCCAGAGCCTGGAACTAGAACAAGAAGTCGTCGAAGGTTTCACCATGGACCGAGGTTTTATCAGCCCATTCATGGCCACCGATACTACCCGGATGGAAGCGGTCATCGACAAACCAGCCATCGTCATAACAGATATGAAAATCAGCTCAGCCCAAGATTTCTTACCTGTGCTGGAGCAACTAGCTCAAGCCGGGAAGAAGGATGTCCTAATAATTGCTGAAGACGTCGAAGGCGAAGTCCTGGGCGTACTCATCCTGAATAAGTTGAAGGGTGTGCTGAATGCCGTAGCCGTCAAGGCGCCATCGTTTGGCGACCGCCGCAAAGAAGTCCTGGAAGATATTGCTGTACTGACTGGTGGCCAGGTTATCTCTGAAGAGCGCGGTGATTCTTTTGAAAATGTTGACCCAAGTTATATTGGTAGCGCCCGCAAAGTCATTGTTACCAAGGACGATACAACTATCATCGAAGGCGCTGGCAAGCCAAGTGCCCTGAAGGCTCGCATAGCCCAGATTACGACCCAGGGCGGGGCGGCCTCCAGCGACTACGATCGCGACAACTTCGTCGAGCGCCGAGCCGCTCTGCAAGGCAAAGTAGCCGTCATTAAGGTTGGCGGTGCTACCGAAACAGAGATCGAAGAGAAGAAATTCCGCGTCGACGATGCTGTGGCAGCTACCAAAGCTGCGCTGGAAGAAGGTATTGTGCCTGGTGGTGGTGTGACTCTGGTAAATCTGGCCTCGACTATTAAATTAACTGGCACCGATTCAGCTACAGCCGGGGCTAATCTGTTGCAAAGCTCCTTAGAACAGCCCTTCCGGATTTTGTTAAGCAACGCTGGGCTCAACGCCGACGAGTGGCTACCTCAAGTAAAAGCCAAAAAAGGCCTAGGTGTTGATGTTAATAGACCAACCAAGATAGTGGATCTCAAGGCTGCAGGCGTGGTTGACCCCACGCGAGTCACTCGTGAAGCTATCCAAAATGCCGTCTCGATTGCCGGTACGGCTATGACTATGGGCGCTCTGGTGGCCGAAGTTCCAAAGGAAGAATCGGCTCCAGCTGGTGGCGGCATGCCCGGCGGCATGATGGGAATGTAAGCACAAGCAATACCATTACTTGACGAACTGTAGTACTATAGGGTGCAATAGGAATTTAGTGAGGAAAGTTTATGGCAATTTGGCCCTTCAACCGTAAGAAACAAGACCAAGCCTTACCTGAGGATGTACAGGAGTATTACGAAACCGGTCAAAAGCAACACACGGGCATGGCTTGGCTATTGGCTCTAGGCACTCTCTTAGTAACCGTTCTTCTAGCAATCCTGCTTTTCTTTGGTGGACGTTGGGTCTACCAGCAACTTACTGGCGATGATGATTCCAGCCAGGAAACTACCTCTCAGACCTCAGACCAAGGCCAGAACGAGGGCGGCCAGCAATCTGCTCCACCAGATAACCCAAGCGAAGCCGACAGCGGCGGTACGGGGGTTCAACAGGGAAGCAGTAGCGCCAATACAACTACGCCGTCGACTGCTACGCCAACCACTGGTCCATCCGGCTCAGAGATTCCTGATACCGGTCCTGGCCCTGGCGGCCTCCAGTAATTACTTCTTCTTAGTGAAGTAGTTGATCTCTTGAATAATATCCAGCATGGCCTCGGCGCGGGCCTTTTTGTCTTCAATCTTTTTAGCAGTTTCTAGGGCTTGAGGCAATAGAGCCTGGTCGTCAGTAGCTTGAATAGTCATCATCAAGATGTTGAGCTTCTCATCGGCCGGCTGGTCGAGTTCATCTAACAGAGGTGATAACTCTTGCAGGGCGCCCTTTTTAACTTCCATTAGCTCGGGTGGAGTCTCGCTTAGAGTTGGTTCATCGACTGGGGCCGGGGTTTCTGGCGCGGGTTTGACTTCCGGCTCGGCTGGAGCTGACGGCTTACTGGCGCCATCATCGGTAGAGGCGTTAATATCATCAACAATTTTACTAATATCACCATCGCCATCGTCGTCGGACTCATCAGCTGCGGTGGCTGGTGCACCGGCTGGATCGACGCCCACTAGGCTTTCGTCTGGTGGCGTAGTGCTCATCGGTTGTACTACGGTGCCACTATCGGCTGAGGCTTGCTCATCTTTTTTTTCGTCTTTGTCGTCGTGCCCAAACATCATCCCCCCTTATGCAATACTGTATAGTAGGTAGTATAGAACAAAAAACCATAAGGGGAAATAGATGTTGGATGACTTGAAGATTATTCACAAGCGGGACAAAAGCGACGCCTTGGGTGTTGCTGCCAAGCAGTGGCAGCAGTTGAAGCATGATTTCAGTAAAGTCCCGGCCGTTAACAGGGGTGATTTTGCCAATGTAGTGCTGGCAGGTATGGGCGGATCGGCTCTGGCGGCCGAACTGGCTAAGAGTACCTATGTCCTAGAAAAGCCATTCGAGATTGTCCGCGACTACGATACTCCGGAATATGTTAACAACCAGACCTTGTTCATCGCATCCAGTTACTCGGGTAATACCGAAGAAACCTTATCAGCTCTGGAGTTTGCTGAAGCTAAAGGAGCCACGGTGGCGGTTGTAGCCGCCGGAGGCAGACTGGCTGACATTGCTAACGACAAGAACTATCCATTCTACAAGCTTTCAGGAGGTATGATGCCTCGGATGGCGGCTTTTGATAACTTTGCCGCCCTAACTCAACTTCTGGTGACCAATGGTTTATTGGTGCCAGAAGCTGTGCCTGAATTACGTGATGCTGGCGACTGGCTGGCCGAGAAAATGGTGAATTGGTTGCCCGACGTCGCTACCGCTAAAAACCAGGCCAAGAAACTGGCTCAGGATTGCCTAGGCTTAGCCCCTGTTATTTACGCTGGACCCCTGTTATTTCCAGTAGCTTACAAGTGGAAGATTAGTTTTAATGAGAATGCTAAGAACTTAGCTTGGTGTAATCAGTTTTCTGAGTTTAATCATAATGAGCTGTCGGGCTGGTTGGCTCAACCGGTTGATAAGCTATACAACGTCATTTATCTATTGAGTTCCTTTGACCACCCGCAGATTAGTAAACGGTTTGAAGTTACCGAAAAGTTACTGTCGGGCAAGTGGCCGCACCCCAATGAAGTTACGGCTGTCGGCGATACTAAACTGCGGCAAGTTTTGTGGGCGACACTGCTTGGCGATTTCGTTAGTATCTATGTTGCCCTGCTTAATAATGTTGACCCAACCCCGGTAGACAAGCAAGAACAGCTCAAAAAAGAACTAGCCTAAGCTGCAACTTGATCTTGGTCGCTAGTGGCTGGATGTTGCCTAAAGGCCGTCGGGTGGATTCTTTCAGCCTCCTTTATAGCCATGTCTTTGTGTTCTGTGTCGACGTTATCCCTAGCTTCCTGATACTGGGCCATTTGGCGATGATGTTTTTTTTCTTCTCGCTTATGGGCAAGGCTGCCTGAAGCTTGGTTGCGGTAAGGGTTTTGTTCTTCATCTAGGACGACTGGGCGATACTTATCGTCCATCTCTTGGTAGTGGGCAGTGCTTTGGGCACCCATGGCTGCGTCCATCTGGGCAGACATATCCCTCAATTGCATCATTTCTTGAGCTCGCTCTGAGGCTTCGCCCAGCAGATTAGATTGGTCCAGCTCGGCACTACGTTGTTTTAGCTCGTCAGCTGATGGCTGTGGCATATTTTCTGTTGTCATGGCTTAATCCTTATGTTTGTTTTTCTTATGCTAAGTAGATTCTGTCACAGAGGTGCCAAGAAGTCAAGACTAGATCTTGACGTCGCGCAGACCGATGATATAGCCCACATAGGTGGCGATGATATGCAGACAGAACCAGACTACGATAACTGCTAGATATTCTTCCAGAGTAAGTTGAATGACCAGGAAGCTAGCCAGTAGGCCACCGACAATATAGTCCAGCTGATCGAAAGGGAACCAGCTTTTGCCGGGCTTGATGCCGCGTTGGCGCTTGAAGAAGCTCTCAATAGCGTCGCCACCCAGGGCTCCAATGGCGAACAGCGGCCCCAGTATGTAAACTGGCAAGATAAAGTAGTTGATGTTGATGGCCACATCTTGGGCCCAGCCAAAGTTATTAAAAGCCCAGACCTGTAGGCCCAGGGTGATTGTCGCTAAAACAATGCCCAGCAGTAGCCCGCGCCAGCGCTTATTGTCCCCGAAAACTCGCTTGCCACGGAACTTTAAGCCAAAATCTAGCGGCGCGTCCCAGTTGCGCAGGCCTGGAATTTTGTTAGCAAAAACAGGGGCCATATTGGCCATGCCGGCCGGCAGGAAGAACCAGATAGCGAACAAAATCATTTCCATATTGCTTATACTTTAACTCTTTTTGAGCCGAGTACGCAATCGATGCCACTTGGGATACAGCAAACTGTGGATAGGCGGGCGCTCCATAGTCAGCTTGGCCTTGCCTAGCTGAGCCACCAGATTATCTACTGTCGGTAGAGACTCAATCATAGTAAAAGCTGTGCCAATGCCCTTGAGGCCATGGGCATCGCTACTGGCCACGCCGGGCAATTGGTTCAGACGAGCCCAAACTGTGGCCTCCGGACCCTTGTTCTGGGCCACGGCCCGGCCATTATAGACCTCGACAATGTCGATTTGGTCGAGCAGACCATCCAGATCGTGCTTCTGAATGCCCTTGCGAACAGTCTCAAAAGGGTGGGGGACATAGACCAGACCGCCCTGGGCTTTGATAGCCGCGATGGCCTCGGGCAGGTCTAGGCCACCCGGCACCGGCTCGCGCAGGAATAAGCCAACGATTTCACCCCGCTGGGTGTCGATTTCTTCGCCTACAATAATTTTGTCGCCCAGTTCGGCTTGCAGACGAACAGCCAGGTCAATCCGGTTGTGATCTGTTATGGCAATGCAATCTAGCAGACCATCGGCTAGAATTTGCTGATATTGATCGGCGGTTATGCCACCATCTGGTGAAGCCATGGAGTGGGTGTGGAAGTCGACTTTTATCATGATAATTTTTTAAGTATCAAAGACATACGTTGGATAATTGTCACCAAGGATAGTAGGGCCACGGCCATGACTGCGTATTCCAATACGCCGAACAACAAACCAATAATCAGCAGGAAAATTCGCACATCATAAGTCATCAGGCCGCTACGAAAGGACTTGTTTTGCTGGTGTTGGTTGGTGTTCGAGTGCTTACTTAGAGCTACTTCACCCCAGGCATTGATGTAACTGACAACCACGGCCAAGCCGACCGCCGCAATCGCCCAGACAGCGTAGTAGGGCTGGCCCAAATCCACGAACAGATAACCGGCACCGATATACAAGAAAACCTCTTTTATGCGGTCAGTAACTGAGTCTAAGAACATACCCCGAGCACTGGCCTTGCCTTGCAAGCGGGCCAGCTCGCCATCCAGAGTATCAAACAAGCCAAAAATAATCAGGAGAATACCAGCCAACAGCAAATTATTGGTAGCAATCAGGCAGGCAATCGGTACATGAGCTATAAGCCCAACAATTGTCACCACGTCAGGTTCTAGTTTACCGAAGGTGATCTTATTCAGGCCTTTAGCCACCACTGCCATGATGCTGCGACCAGCGTCACGGACGCTACTTAAAGCTTTATCCATAACCCAAGTATAACAGGGTATAATAAGGTGATGAAACTGTTCGACGAGGAGTCACCATTCACTACTAGGTTGATAGTTACCTTACTAGGTTCGTCATTGGTCAGTGTACTTTTGCTGGCAGTTCGGATGATTGTGGCCGGCAACACCCGATTCCTATTCATGATTTGGAATCTATTCCTAGCCTGGCTACCGGTGGTTTTTGCTCTGGGCTTTCGCCTTAATCTGACCAAACACCGCCTGCAAAGTTGGCAAAACCTGGGCCTGTTAGTCCTGTGGCTGGGCTTCCTGCCCAACAGCTTTTACTTAATGAGCGATCTTATCCACCTGCAAAGCTCCGGTGAGTCGGCCATACTCTACGACATCGCGATGATGATGAGCTTTATCATTAACGGACTAATATTAGGCTATATCAGCGTCTATATCGTACACATGCAACTACTCAAACAATGGTCTAACCGGATGATCCTGGGCTTTTTGGGCTTTGTTTTTTTAGCCTGTGGCTTTGCCATCTATCTAGGTCGCTATCTACGCTGGAACACTTGGGATATCTTGCTCAACCCCTTTGGCATTCTGTTCGACCTCAGTGAACGCATTATCAATCCGTTCATTCACTTCCAAACTTACGTAGTCACCCTGATATTTTTTGTTCTGCTGAGCACCACCTACGCGGTTATCTACCAGCTGGTAATAGTACTGGGCACCAACGTCAAAAAACGCTAGGCAATGTCAAGCACGGACCTCACGGCGCATCAGAAGTAGTAAAGCTATCAACGACGGTGCCTTGTTTGGCATGTTGTCTGTACAGCTCGGGATCGGAGCAGTATATATCAGTTGGCCGACCCTCATCGGTGCTTCTATAGCAGTCGAACTTTTGCATAATTTCCCCATCACTTAGGCTGCTTGCTTGTTGTCTCTGTAAGTACTTATACAGCGCTAGGGATGCGACCACAGCAGCCAGCACGCCGGCAATAATCAGTAACTTTTTCTGCATATGCTTATTATATAGCACGATCCAAACACCAGTGTTATTCGTCTGGGTCCATGGTCGACATGCTATAATTGCATCTGTTATGGAAGAAATAAAAAAGCTGGTAGAGCGGGCAGTTCGAGCGGCTTGTGACGAGAGTGCTTCGGTTGAGCTGAGCGTACCGGACCAGCAGTTTGGCGACTACGCTACCAATGTAGCCCTACAACTTGGCAAGAAGCTGGGGAATAATCCCCGGGAGTTGGCCGAAAAAATTGTTGCCGGCTTACCAAAAAATGGGATACTGGCCAAAGTTAGCATCGCTGGCCCCGGCTTTATCAACATAAAACTGACCGACCAAGCTTTAATAAAAGAATCTCATCGTCGATCAAATAAGCTGTTGCAGGGCAAGGTGGTTGTCGCCGAATATTCAGATCCAAATCCTTTTAAGGTGTTACATGCTGGACACCTGTACACAACTATCACTGGCGATGCCATAGCTTCATTGCTCGAGAATGCCGGGGCTAAAGTTCATCGGCTTAACTATGGTGGCGACGTTGGCTTGCACGTTGGCCGAACAATGTGGGCGATAGTACGACATCTAGGGGGCGAAAAACCCCAAGAACTCCAAAACGTTGATCCTAAGAAACGTCCCGAGTGGATGAGTGAGCGCTATGTCGAAGGTAATAGCGCCTATGAAGATAATCCCGAGGCCAAGGCCGAAATTATTGCTATAAACAAAAAAATCTATCAGCTACATGCTGACAAGGACCATCAATCGAACTTGGCCAAAATTTACTGGACCTGTCGGGAATGGAGTTACGAGGGCTTCGATGCGTTATATGCCGAACTGCGGATTGATCCTTTCGAGAAGTACATAGCCGAGAGCGAAGTCACACCGTTAGGACTGGAGCTGGTCGAGCGGGGACAAACCGAGGGGGTCTTTGAGAAGTCCGAGGGGGCTATCGTTTTTAAGGGTGAGCCGCATGGGCTACACACCCGGGTTTTCATTAATTCTGAAGGCTTGCCGACCTATGAAGCCAAAGATCTAGGACTAGCTGCTAAAAAATGGCAAGATTATAAATTCGATTTAAACATCATCGTGACGGCCAATGACATTGTCGAGTACATGAAGGTCGTGTTGCAGGCCCTGAGTAATTTTTATCCAGAAGTAGCAGCCCGCTCCAAGCACTTCACCCACGGCGTGATAAAGTTGCCGGGAGGTGTAAAAATGAGTAGCCGCAAAGGTAATATTTTGCGAGCTGCCGACATCTTGGATGCTGCCCGTGAAGCCAGCCAAGCCGAACGTGAGGGCGACAATGAGGATTCAGTCTTAGCCGCTGTCAAATACGCCTTTTTAAAGCAGCGCATTGGTGGCGATATCATCTACGACCCAGCCGAATCCGTAAACTTAGCTGGTAATAGCGGTCCGTATTTGCAATATGCTCACGCGCGAGCCCGATCGATCCTGACTAAGGTCAAGTCGGCCGATGTCGAAGTTAAACAACTAGAAGACGGCGAGCGCAGTCTGGTCCGAAAATTAGCTGAATACGCCTCGACGGTTGAACAAGCCACCAGAGAGCTGATGCCTCACCACATTTGCACCTATCTGTATGAGCTATCTCAGGAGTTCAACCGCTTTTATGAGAATAATCGAGTGATTGACGACCCTCGCCAAGGACAGCGACTTACTCTAGTCAAGCAATACGCCGACACTCTAAAAAACGGCTTGGAACTGCTTAACATTCCAGCACCGGAGAAGATGTAGTGCTGGATACCACCCACGAGTTAATCAAACGGGTGGGAGACAAGATTGGTCTGAGCGAGGCCCAAGTCGCCGCCATTCTAAAACCCGAAGCCGTCCACGAATTTGAGGTCAAGCTAGGCGACACTAGCTATAAGGCCTTTCGTTCACAACACAACAATAAACTGGGTCCATATAAAGGTGGGCTCAGGTTTCATCCCAAAGTCGACAGAGATGAAGCCGTAGCCTTGTCAACTCTGATGTCTATGAAAACCGCGGCGGTCGGCCTGCCGCTGGGGGGTGGCAAGGGTGGAATAGCTGTCGATCCGGCCAGCCTGTCCAAGGCCGAACTCGAAGACATATCTCGCCAATTTGTCAGGCATCTACAGGACCATATCGGTCCAGACAAGGACATCCCGGCCCCGGACGTTAATACTAATGCTCAGATTATTGACTGGATGGTTGATGAGTATCATGCTGTCACTGGGGACACCAATGGAGCCAGCTTCACGGGCAAAAGCATCAAGAATGGTGGAAGTCTGGGCCGCGAGGCGGCGACCGGCCGAGGCGGCGTTATGGCCTTGGCTGAGTACTTAGAATTAAACGGCCAGCCGGACGAGCCACTAAAAGTTGCAATCCAGGGTTTTGGTAACGTCGGGGCTTTTTTTGCACAAGTGGCCGAGGCCACTCAGCCCAACTGGCACATTGTGGCGGTCAGCGATTCACGGGCAACTGTGACTAGCCAAGATTTGCCGATCGCCGAGCTAATTACCTGGAAAGAGCAGGGCAAGTCTTTTAAAGATTTTCAGGGTTCATCAACAGGACCAGCCGAAGATATCTTTAATGGCGAGGCCGATATCCTAGTTTTGGCGGCCCTGGATCACGCCGTAACAGAGGCCAACATGCGAGAGGTTAAAGCTAAAATCGTTCTGGAACTGGCAAACGGGCCTATAGACACCACCGCCGAAGAATACCTAACGTCGCAAAATGTAGTAATTATTCCCGACATCATAGCCAATGCCGGCGGGGTGATTGTTAGCTACCTAGAATGGCAACAAAACTTGGCTAACGAACAATGGACTGAAGCTGAGGTGAATAAAAAATTGGAAGGCTACATTCGGCCGGCCATGAGAACAACCTATGAAGTTGCTAAAAAACATAAGATGACTCTCAAAGAAGCCGCCATCGCCCACGCTCTTAAGAGACTTACTTGAAGAAGCGGTGTTATAATAAAGCTATAAATTAATAGGAGAATGATATGGAAGTACTCTTAGACTACGTGAGCGAACTTAATTGGCTAGCAGTTGTGGCAGTAACACTATTGGCATTTGGTGTCGGTGCAGTCTGGTATACGCCGGCCCTATTTGGTAAGGCTTGGATGAAATCGATTGGCCTTAAGGAAAGCGACGCCAAGAAAGCTAACATGACCAAGGCTATCCTTCTGACTCTAGTCGGAACCTTTGTGACAGCCTCTGCCATGGGTGTGCTGGTTCAAGTCTTAGATTTGACTAGCCTTTGGCAGGGTGCAACCTTTGGAATTCTGGTAGCAGTGGCTTTTCTGGCGACCAATAAAGTCATGCAGGCTCAATTCGAGCTTCGACCATTGTCCTACAATGTCATAACCTCAGCAGCTGATGTAGTAACACTAGGTCTGATGGGCGCAATTTTAGCGGTGTGGAGCTAGGGGAGAGCTAGTGGCTGACACAAACCGACCAAGGGTGCGACCAGGCCAGAAGCCGCCCCGAAAATCAGTAGCCCACCACGCTAAGGCTAAAACTCGTCAGGAGTTTGGTGGTTTCGTGGAATTTCTGAGGACTCAGGGCGTAGTAGGGCTGGCTATCGGCTTTATCCTCGGCACCCAAGCTAAGGTGTTAGTCGATCAATTCAGCGCCAGCTTCATCAACCCAATTCTAGGGCTGATGATAGGAGGAGGCGAGAACCTAACAGCTCAAAAATTCTCAGTAACCGTTGGTGGCAACACCGCGGTGTTTGCCTGGGGACTATTTGTGTTCGTTATGATTAATTTTGTAATCACCGCCGCCATAATCTACTTTACCTTTAAGTGGTTGCGTCTCGATAAGCTAGACAAGAAAAAGGACTAATCGGGCGTGGCCGATGATGACTACAAAAACAGGTTGACGCCTCAGCAGTATGCGGTCCTGCGTCAGGGTGATACCGAGGCGCCGTTTTCGGGCAAGTTGCTCAATAATAAAGAGCAAGGCACCTACAAATGTGCAGCTTGTGGCGCTGAATTATTTGGCTCTGAGACAAAATATAGCTCAGCACCTAACGAACCAAATGCTGGCTGGCCACATTTCTGGAAGCCGACAGACGAGAAGAATATCAAAGCACTGGATGATAGTTCTCATGGAATGGAACGCACAGAGGTTAAATGCGCCGTTTGTGATAGCCATCTTGGTCATGTGTTTACGGATTCTCACACCCCATCTGGACAGCAATATTGTATTAACTCATGCGCGCTGGATTTCAAGAAAAGTTAACCGGGCTAAGGTATACTAACTGATATGAAAGACAAAAACGCTCGTCCAACCAAGATTCTGTGGATGGACCTGGAGATGACCGGCCTGGATCCGGACAAAGATGTGATTATTGAACTAGCTGTCGAGGTAACCGACTTCGAGTTTAATCAAATTGCCAGTTTCGAAGCTGTTATCAAGCATCCCGAAGCCATTCTAACCAACATGAACCCTTGGGCCGATGCTCAGCATGCGAAGAGCGGCCTGACTGAACTGATCCGCAAAGAAGGTCGGCCGGAAGATGAGGTTAAGCACGAGCTAGTCGGCTTTATCAAGGCCCAATTCGGCAACGAAATGGCCATTCTGGCGGGTAATTCGATTCACAACGATCGTCTGTTTATTGCCAAGTGGTGGCCCGAAGTCGACGCTTTACTTCACTACCGCATGCTGGACGTGACCTCTTGGAAAATCTACATGCAGGGCAAGCACAATATAAATTTCCAGAAGCCCGAGGCCCATCGAGCTTTCGAGGACATTCAGGGTTCTATCGCCGAACTCCAATATTACCTAGATTGGTTCAGAAAACATTCAGATAGCGATGACGCATAAGCAAGTCGAAGACTATATTCTGAGTTTTCCCAACACTTGGTTAGACTATCCGTTCGGGGAAGGGGTGGCCGTCTACAAGGTCGGACCCAAGGAGGACGGCAAAATGTTTGCTCTTATGCCAGAGGGCAAGACTCCGGTTAGTCTGAGCCTAAAGTGCGACCCTCGCCTCAGTCACTTGCTACGCGAAAAATATGAGTCAGTCATGGAGGGCTACCACTTGAACAAAAAGCATTGGAATACCATTCTGCTGACTGGTCAGCTAAGCGACGAGGACATCAACGACCTGATTCGCCACTCCTATAATTTGGTGGCTAAAACAGGAGCCGATACACCCGAAATCGACTAGAACATCCGGTTCTAAGGGAAACTGAGGAGCAAGCCGGCGCTCTCGAAGTCTTTGGCCAGCAAAGCCTTGGCTTTCGGCCCAGAGACGGCGTTATTGGCCGTCTTGAGCTCTCGTTGATACTCAGTTAATTCATCGTTAATAACATTGGTGAAGACCTCGTCGAAACGGCCATTCTTCTGAGCATTCTCCAGTTGAGCTGTCACTTCGGCGCTAGGCTGAGCGGCAAATTCCTTGCGTTTGACCTTGCCGTTCTTGTACATAAGAGCTACAAGTTGTTGTTGCTCGGTGGTTACTGATAGTCCAACTGTCATGGCCAGCCCTTTGGTCTGATTAGTGCCGGCGTCTTCTACGCCCAGTTCGCTAATGGCGATTATCTCACTCTGTTTCTGGGCTACAGGTAGCAGAGCATCTTTGTCACTGTCGCCACCAAAGAAAAGGCTGCCGAGCAGTAAGATAACTGCAAATAAACCTAGGCCACCTGCTAAAAGCACCCAAGTGCTTTTTCCGCCACCACCTAAAAACAACGCTTTCTTTGGCGGCTTGGGCGGGTTGTTGATGAAATCATAATTGACAGGCTGCGGCGGGGGAGATGGCGCCTGGCCTGCTTGATTGTCCGGATTCATAGTCTCTATTTAACCATAACCAGCAAGCCGACACCACCCCAGGAAGGTTGGGGCTCTTTTCTTATGCTTGCTTGGCACCTCTGGTTGGCTCATACTTGGTGGCATGGATGCGGTAGAGGATATTAAGTCGAGACTGGCTTTGGAGGACGTGGCGGCTGAATATATGGAGCTGAAGCGGGCCGGTCGCAACTTGAAGGGTCTAAGCCCCTTTAGCAACGAAAAGACGGCCAGCCTGATGGTTAGCCCCGAAAAGCAGATTTGGCATGATTTCTCATCTGGCAAGGGTGGCGATATGTTCACTCTAGTCATGGAATTGGAAGGAGTGGACTTCAAAGGTGCCTTGGATATCCTGGCCCGCAAAGCTGGAGTGGATTTGGCTCAGTATCAGAAGGGCAATGGCAAGCAGGCGGCTTTAAAAAATCAGCTTTACGATTGTCTGGAAGCGGCCACTAAGTTTTACCAAGTACAGTTTTCGCAGAACCAAGCGGCTCTTGAATACATTTTAAAAACTCGTGGATACAAAAAGCAGACGGCACTGGATTTTCGGATTGGCTACGCGCCTAATACTGGTCGTGCCCTGCTGACTTTCCTGAAAAAGAAGGGATTTACAGAGGAGATTATCACTAAAGCTGGGTTGGCCACCGCCCGGTATGCCAATACTAACGACATGTTTCGGGGCCGGATTATGATTCCTCTGCAGGATGCTACGGGGCGGGTAATTGGCTTTACGGCCAGGGCCTTGGACCCTAAAGATACCGGCCCTAAGTACATTAATACGCCGCAGACCGCTGTCTACGACAAAGGCCGCCACGTCTACGGCTTGCACCTAGCCAAGGACTCTATTCGTAAGGACGGTTTCGTGGTGGTGGCCGAGGGCAACCTGGACGTTATCGCCAGTCGCGAAGCTGGGGTGGCCAACATCGTGGCCAGTGCTGGTACGGCTATGACCGAGATGCACCTCAAGGAACTATCGCGTTTCACCCAGGATGTCCGCCTGGCGTTCGATCAGGACCAAGCCGGCCTAAACGCCATGGAGCGGATTATTCCGCTGGCTAGCAATGTCGACGTTACGCTGAGCATTATTACTGTGCCCGAGGGCAAGGACCCCGACGAGTTAATCCAAAAGGACCCCAAATTATGGCAAGAGGCCATCAAAGATTATGAATACGCTATCGACTGGCTGATTGGCCGCCGAGCTGCCCAATTAGACATGAATTCCGGGTCGGGCAAGCGGGCTCTGACCGATGCCGTCCTGCCGGTTGTTTCTCAATTGAAGGATAGCGTAGAGAGGGACCACTACTTGCGTCAGCTGGCTCAATTACTAGGTGTAGATAAAGCAGCTCTGAGTACTAAGATGCAGGCCAAGCAGGTCAGTAACCCAGCTAAAAGATTGAAAAAAGTCGAGCCGGCTAAGGTAGCCAAGACCGATGCCGAGAGTTTAAAAGCTCAAAACCAGTTATTGGCACTAGTCTACGCTCACCCGGATCTGCGCAATCGACTGGAAGACTTGTACGAGGTGATGTTTGGCGATGACCGGTTGAAGGCAGCTTACAAAAAGCTGAGTACTTCTTTGGAGCCGGGTGAAAAATTGTTTAAGGACGATGATTATGGTAAAATACTGACAGTACAATACGAAGAACTCTACGGCGACCTCGAGTATGTTGAGCTCGAATACGAAGCCACTCGATTGCAGGTGCGAATTGTAGAGAGATATGTCAAAAATCAGAAGAGTATCTTGGGCCAGTTATTGCAATCGGCCGATGAGCTTGAGAAAACAAAACTGCAAGCTAAAGACAAACAGCTAAACGATTTATTAAAACGGGCAAGGGAGAAGGCATAGTCTATGGCAAAAGCGAAAGCAAGCAAGAAGAAATTAACAGAGAAAGAACTGGCAAGCGTCAAGAAAAAGTTAACAACCAAGGCGCTAAAAGAAAAGAAGATTGAGCAACGAGAGATTTTTAAGCTAATTCCGGATACACCCGAGAATCTTGACATTTTAGAGAAGTTTTACACTGAGCTAGTGGCTCAGGATATTGAAGTAGTTGAGGCCACTGAGCCCAATGCTGCCGACTTTTCGCCGGAATGGGCCGAGGAGGAAGAAGAGGAAGAGGAAGTAAAGCTGTCCGACCAGAACTATCTGGACGACATTGCTGATGACTCAGTCCGGCTATATTTGCGAGAAATTGGTAAGATTCCACTGCTAAAGCCAGATGAAGAGCTGGCCCTGGCCTACGAAGTTATTGCTGGTAAGAAGAAAGCTAAGGACAAGATGGCTGAAGCCAACATGCGACTAGTAGTTTCGATTGCCAAACGTTATGTTGGTCGTGGTTTGGATTTGTTGGACCTGATTCAAGAGGGTAATACCGGGCTACTACGGGCCGTCGAGAAATTCGACCCAGATAAGGGCTTTAAGTTCAGCACCTACGCCACTTGGTGGATCCGCCAGGCCATTACTCGGGCTATTGCTGATCAAGCTCGAACCATCCGGATTCCAGTGCACATGGTAGAAACCATAAATAAGTTACTTAGAACCCAGCGACGCCTGACCCAGGAGCTCAACCGCGAGCCAACCAACGAAGAAATCGCTAAGGAAATGGAAATCGACGTCGAAAAAGTCGAGCACATCATGAAGATTAAGCAGGACATCTCATCACTAGACGCTTCGGTGCGAGAAGATGAAGAAGACTCAGTTCTGGGCGACTTCATTGAAGACGAAGACACAGTTACCCCTGAGGAGTCAGCCACTGGGTCACTATTGAAAGAGCACGTCAGTGACATGCTGGGCGTTCTCAGCGAGCGTGAACAGAAGATTTTGCGCCTACGTTTTGGTCTAGAAGACGGTCGCAGTCACACTCTCGAAGAAGTCGGTCAAGAATTCAACGTCACCCGCGAGCGCATCCGCCAAATTGAGGCTAAAGCTCTAGCTAAACTGCGCAAGCACAAGGACAGTAAAAAGCTGCATGACTACATCAAGTAGAAAAATCATTGGTGTCAGCGGCAGTGACCGCAGCGGTAAAGACACCGTCGCCGAAATGCTAATGGACAATGGCTACTTTGGCTATTCGTTCGGCGACGCAGTTAGAGACCACGCCCGAAATCGCCACGCCAACCATCCCAACCCAATATCGGTAGTAAATCTGACCGAGACTTCCAATTGGTTGCGCAGCGAACACGGCGCAGACGTCATTCTCAAGGAGGCTCTGAAAGCTTACGACCAGGCTATCGCCAGCGGTGAAGACTACAAGGGTGTAGTGCTATACAGTGTGCGAGCGCCGATTGAAGTAGATTTTATTTTGGAGCAGGGCGGGGAGCTTGTCTGGGTAGAGGCCACCGACGAAGTTCGCCTCAAGCGCCGCCTGGCTAACATTCGTCCCGGGGAAGCCACGGTTACTATGGACGAAATGCTGACTAACGAAGCCTTGCAACAGGACCCCCAACCCGGCATACCCGAAGAGGTTCAAATGAATCTCAAATACGTTAAGGCTCATGCTACCAAAGTAATAGAAAACAACGGCAAAGACCTAGCGGCCTTCGAAAAAAAGGTCAAACAAACCCTCGACCTCTAGTATACTGTTGGTATGAAAACGCAAGTTGAGACCAAGGCCGACGTCGAGTATTTTGCTCAGAAGTTGGGCGAGTACAAGACTTTGATCGACAAAGAGATCGAGGCCTATACCAAACACGTACAAAAAAGCACCCTGCAGAAGTTTGGAGCCAACTCGCGAATTGCCATGGATGCCTATCTAGAGATTTTGAGCCGCGGCGGCAAACGCATCCGTGGGGCCTTAACGATTTTGGGATATGAGATGGTTGGCGGACAGGACCGCAAGATGATTATGCAGGCCGCCATGGCTGTAGAGATGATTCATGCCTACATTTTGATTATTGACGATATTGCTGACCGTTCACCCACGCGGCGAGGCGGACCGACCGCTCATGAGGCCTTGGCGGCTTATCATAAAAAGCGGGCTTGGGCTGACGACAGCAAGCACTTCGGCGAATCTATGGCTATGAACGCGGCTCTGACCGGCAACCACGCTGCCCAGATGTTACTGGCTAATCTAGATGTCGATGCCGAGCTACTGGTCAAAGCCATCAGCGTGCTGAACTATGCCATGGTGACCACCGGTCACGGCCAGTTTAACGATATCTTCAATGAGGTAACTGGCGAGGTAACCGAACGCGATGTCGATAACGTCTTGGAATGGAAAACGGCTCATTACACACTCCTTAATCCACTGACTTTCGGAATGTGTTTAGCTGGTGTAGGCTGCGGCCCGACTGATGCGATTGCTACTTACTCCTTAGAAGCCGGCCGAGCTTTCCAGATTACTGATGACATTTTAGGAGTCTTCGGCGAAGAATTTGAATCAGGCAAAAGTCCGCTGGATGATATCCGCGAAGGTAAGCGGACTATTTTGACTGTTCACGCTTTGCAAAATGCCAGCCAAACTGACAAAAACTTCCTGATGCAAATGCTAGGCAATGCTCGTCTGACTTCTGTAGAATTTAAGCGCTGTAAAGAGATTTTGGTGGAGAGCGGCTCGCTGGAATATGCCCAGGACCGCGCTGAAAGGCACATCCAGGAGGCCCTTAGGTCTCTAGAAGAGCAGAAATCGTTTTGGTCAGAAGATGGTACACGGTTCTTAAGAGGGCTAGCCCTGTATCTATTGGGCCGTCGCTCCTAGCTAGTTGCCGCTATGTTGCTTGTGGGTAGGTTGGGTTTGGATAAACGAACTCAGCAGTTGCCAGATTTGGATAAAAGCCGCTCCCACTAAGGGGTTGGTAATTAGTATAGCCTGAGGCTCCTTGCCGTAAATGGCCATCAGCAACGAAGATTGAGTGGCGCTCCACTCGACCGGGGCACTGTACTTACCCCGCTCTAACCAGGTGACTTCTAGATTACTGCGTTTGTGGGGTTCGGGGTTGGTGACTCCGGACTGATCAACCGATAATATGCCATGTCTTTGTACTCCGTGACGGGCTGGAGCAGTGCGCAGTTCGTGCATAGTATCAAAGCCCATGGCCGGAACGTCTGTATTGGTACGAATAAAGTAGAGCTCTTCCCGCAGAGAAATTTGATTGCGGTACAGATCAGCCACGGCTTTAGGGCCTGTGGCGGTTTTAGTGTCAGGCGCATCGCTATGTTTATAGTATTGCCGCAAGAGCGACTGCATAGCAGTATTGGCAGCTTCTTCCCGAGCTGTGGCCTCGGCTCGGTACTGCGAAGCTAAATCAGCCAAGGCCATGGGGTGGGTAGGGGAGTAAGTCAGCTTTTTACCGTCCTCAGTTTTGCGGGCCAGTTTAAGCTCGACCAATTTATCTAGTACTTTGTAAGCATTGGTACGGGTGAGTTTGAGCTGACGGGCCGCCACAGGCGGCTTTACTTCGCCGTGTTCAATTAAAAGGGCGTAGGTCTGGGCTTGTTGGGGGGATAAACCGACGGCTGTGAATGATGCTGGGTCCATGGCTGTATACTAACATAAAATCACTAATATGTGAATAGTAATTTCACATGATGTACTGCAACTCCTTGGAATAATATACAAAACTGCTAAAATGTGAAATTAGTATTGACATATGTAACATTTTCAGCTATTATGCCAGAGATTTAAGTGAATAGGAGAAAATAATGACTCAACCGAAACACGAACAACAACAGCCTAATCTAGAGGCCTATATAGGCGATCGCATGGAATGGATTAAGGATGCAGTTGAAGTAGTTAGTGGCGACCGCCAGGCTAACCCACTAGAGGTTCTGCCACCCGCCACCGGTACACGCGACGACGCCGAGGCCCTACCGCTAACTGATGACCAGGAGACGAAGCTAAGAGAAGTCGCCGGACGATTTGGTGTGGGTGGAGAAGCGGACGTTACTTATAATGCCGAGGTTCAACTGGTTGAAGGTGGAAAGCCTTGGAAAATCATTGCAGAAATCGGCATTATTCCTGATGCCGGTACTCATATCTTGGCAGCCTCTCCGCACCGTATCATTGGACAAGACGAGGCGGACTATATGAGGGAGCTTTACAAAGTTGACCTGACAGGCAAGAGTGAGTACGATGTGGCCGAGTTTCTAGCAGGAACGATTGAGGACACCGAGCTCTTAGAGCAACCAGAAGTCTTACCATTTGGTTATGATATCCACGAGAGTAATCAATTTGTGCAAGAGGCCACAGGACAGCTAATCCAGGTTGCTAAAAGGCACGGTGAATGGCCCTTACTTCTACTGCGTGTAGACCGCGAAGACTATCAAGACGAAGAAGGCGCATCTAAGTATCGAAATCAGCCTGACAGTGCCGCTTTAATGGGTTTTATTAGTGACACCCTATCAGCTGCCGGAGATGAAACCTCGCGCGTGGGGCTGATTACCAGCAATACCTACGCTTCTAGAGCTATCGACACTGTCAGAGCCGGATTACAGGCCGGACGTGAATTCGGTGTTAGTATGTACGGCCGGCGGAGCTTGGCTGACACCGGGGCCCAGTTGCCAGCGGCCACCAGCATCAACCAGATTCCAGGGGAATTACACGTCATGTACCAAAAACTGGTTAGCCTGCAGGCTGAATTAGCCCAAGATTAGTCCTCGCGTATAAATCACAACGCACAGTTATTGTAAGTTGTGTACAATGTTTCTATGACTGATGCTACTCAGGTGGGTAGTGAAGATGTGGCGTTCGAAAGAGCGACTAACTTGCTGGCTGAAACCGGCCCAGAGTTCGAGCGCTTAATTGCTTTACCCCTGGAAAATCAAAGTGCTTATTTGGAGGTAGACCCCAGTCTCCAGCAACGTACAGCCAAAGGGGAAGAGGATTTGCCACAAGTTTTCAGGTCAATGTGGGGAATGGTTGTAGAGGTAGCACAGGATAACGCACCGCTATACGATGACCTGGATTTTAAGCGGGTGGCCAGAGTTGGAGCTATGGTTGCTGCCGAAAGTTTGACAACTTTCTTTGAAGATAATGAATACGATCGTCCAGGCAGGTCTTTTGTACTTACCCCTAAAATAACCGGGCATATTAGAAGGTATCTAGACATGAAATTATCGGCCCGGGCTACTGTAAGGGAGCTGGCCGAATTTTTGCCCGACCCAAGTTCCAGAGCAGTTGAAGCTAGCATTTCAGAGGAAGAAGTGATGGTCGATGAAGCCCAGCAAGTTGAGCAGATTGAAGTTGCACCAGAGACACAAACTGCCCAAACTGAAATGATTGACACTAAAAGAGCCGAGTATTTGATCAGGATCTTTGGAGTCGAGCATAGCCGAACAATAGAGGGACTAAGCCAATCTCAGGCGGTGGCTTTGGCCGATAAAGTTGGCGATTTATATCGGGGTATATCGAGGCAGGGTGGGATGGCTACCAGAGGTAAATTTATCAGAGCTTCCCAGGTCGTTCATTACGTAAGTGGTAAAACCATGGCCGAAACAGCAAAAATGTATGGACAGGTGTATGGTAGTGCTTCCACAGGCCTGTACCGAACTCTACCAAGCAGCATCCTCGATAATTACTCATCTGAAGAGTTGGCCCGGGTATTGGCAGGAGTGGTGGCGGAACAAGGAGATCGCACTGAACAGATTCTTGCTAAGTATGCCAAAGACAACATGCCTGATGCGCCAGTCAAACCACGACCCCAGCCCGAAGAAATCACCGAACAACAACCACTGTTCGTAGAAGAAGCTTCGGCTCGTCCCAAGCCACCATCAGTTGAGCCCGAGTGGTACAAATCGCCTTTACACCCCGAAGCTGCAGCCGATGCCACAGACCAGGACATCAAGGATGTATTGGAAAGGGTGATGCCTAAACTTAGATTTGCTCGTGATACCGAGAAACGGGCTTTGCGTAAGCTATTTCATCCAACTACCGAGATCTGGAGAGAGCCTCGCGATTTGAACGGAGTTAAAACTGATCTGGCACGCATGGTTGAGCGTAACACTGACGACGAATCACTACCACTCGATTGCAAGTTATCAAGAGTCGAAACCGACCTACTAATCGAGATTGTTAAGTCACCAACTGACCCAGACAAGCAAAGGACACTTGTTAGGGCCTTGAGGGCACATGCCGCCCGAGATCAGAACGGAAGTCGCGACCAAGCCTCGGCTCGACAAGTCTTTGTCAGTGCGCTTCTTAAGCTTGGGGAAGCTCGCGAGCTGCAACTAAAATAGGCACTAGAGTATACTATTACCCATGAGTGAGGAGTCAACCAAGCCCAAACGACTGGTGGTTATCGATGGTAAGTCGGTTTTTTATCGCGGCTACTACGCCATGCCTAATTTGAGCACAAAAGATGGTACACCGACCGGTGGCGTATTCGGTTTTGCCACCATGGCCCTGGAAGTTATCCGTAAGTTACAGCCCGATTATGTCTGCGTAGCCTGGGATAAGTCCAAGACCAACATCCGCAAGCGACTAGAAATGTACCCGGCTTATAAAGCTGGCCGCAAACCGGCTCCTCCGGACTTCAAAGAGCAAATCCCAGTATTGCACGAACTGTTGGATGCCTTTGGCTGGCCTCTTTACGAACTGGATGACTACGAAGCCGATGACATCATGGGTACATTGGCTGTTCAGGCCAGAAAGAAAGGCATTGATACAGCCCTGGTCACTAGCGACCTGGATTTACTACAGGTAATCAATGGCAACGTCCACGTTTATGCTCTAAAAAAAGGCCTTAGCAACATTGAATTATTCCACCCCGAAAGTTTCAAGGAGAAGTATGGCATTGATGTCGATCAGTTCCTGGACCTCAAAAGCATAAAAGGCGACAGTTCCGACAATATTCCTGGTGTACCGGGCATTGGCGAGAAGGGAGCCGTAGAGCTGCTGACCGAGTACAAAACTCTAGACGGTATATATGAGAATATTGAGCTAATCAAGAACGCCCACAAGAAGAAGCTGATTGCTGGTAAGGACTCGGCCTACCTTAGCAAAAAACTAGCCGCTATCTGGCTGGACGCACCAATTAAATTGGATTTAAAAGAGGTTGATGGCAGCAAGTGTGACCCAGTTAAACTCCAGCAAAAACTCATCGATCTAGAGTTTAAATCACTAGCTCGGCAGTTGCCGGACATTATGAAAATGCCGGAGGAGCTGGAGCGAGTCAAGTCAGTCGACCTCAAATTAGTAGAATCTTTTGTAGTCGATACGCCCGAGAAATTAGACAAACTTACTCTGCCCAAATCCCAGGAAATTGTGGTCTACGGAACCAGCACTCGCCCACATGGCCAGGAGCCGCTGACTTTGTCGGTCTCACCAGATCCTAAAACCGTTATCAGGTTTGATATTGCCAAACTTGGGGCCGAGGCCGTAGGTCAGAAGCTCAAAGACTACCTGGAGCCGGCTAAGTTAATTGGCTACGACGTCAAAGCCACCCTGCAAATTTTGCTGAGCCTGGGTATCAATGCCGAAAAAGTAGGTCATGATGTTTTAATTGGGGCCTTTCTGATCAATTCGCTGGGTCGGGGACTAAGCTTGCAGGATCTGGCGGCCGAAATTAACGTCCACCTAGAAGAGGGCGAACTGAAGGATGCCGAAGTTATAGCCGTAGTCCGGGCTCTGTGGGTCAAACAAGAAAAAGAGCTCAAGAAATTGCCTAAAGTCGCTAAATTAGCTGAGACGGTGGAGTGGCCGCTAACCCCAGTCTTGGCGCGCATGGAGCACACCGGTATTAAGCTCGATACAGCTTATCTCAAAAAGATGGCCAAAGAGATTGACGACATGATTTCCGACATCACCCAGCAGATTTACGGCCACGCTGACCAAGAGTTCAATATCTCTAGCCCCGGGCAATTGGCGGAGGTCTTGTTCGACAAGATGAAGCTACCCACGGCTGGAATTAAGAAGGGTAAGACCGGCTATTCGACGGCCGCCACCGAGCTAGCCAAGCTACGCGGCCAGCACCCGATTATTGATCTAATCTCCCAGTATCGGGAAGTCACCAAGTTGAAGTCGACCTATGTCGACACCTTGCCAACCCAAGTTGACGGCAACTCACGCCTACACACTACCTACGCCCTTACAGTGGCCCAGACCGGTCGACTCAGCTCTAATGATCCCAATTTACAGAACATACCAATTAGGACTGATTTAGGTAAGCGCATCCGTGAAGCTTTCATCCCGGATGATGGCAATGTCTTTGTCGGTGCCGATTATTCACAGTTTGAACTGCGCCTGGCCGCTTACTTATCTGATGACAAGGAAATGATGGACTTGTTTAATAAAGACGTTGATGTGCATGTGGTCACAGCCGCCCAAGTTTATGGCCGTGAGCCGGAGGATGTCACTAAGAATATGCGTCGCGATGCCAAAGTAGTGAACTTTGGGGTGATGTACGGCCTAGGTGCCCACGGTCTAGTCGAGGCTACCGGCATGAGCTATGGCCAAGCCAAAGAGTTCATTGAAAAGTACTTCAAGGTTCGGCCAAAACTACAAAAATACATAGAGTCGGTTAAAGAGCAGGCTAAAAAGGATGGCTATGTCGAGAACTTGCTAGGCCGTAGAAGGCCTTCGCCAGACGTTAACTCCTCGAACTTCATGGTCAGGGAAGGGGCCTACCGAGCGGCCGTCAACATGCCATTCCAAGGCACCGCCGCCGATATTATGAAACTGGCAATGATCGCCGTCGATAAGAAGCTCGACGACGATTGCCTGCAATTGCTGCAGATTCACGACTCCATTCTGGTGGAATGCCCCAAGAATAAAGCCGCCAAAGTCGCTAAATTACTGAAAGACACCATGGAGCACGTCTACAAATTGCCAGTAAAACTAACAGTTGACACCGATATTGGTAAAACTTGGGGTGAACTGTGACAAAAAACGTAGCGTCACTTAGTGATGCTAAAGACATTTCGAAGTTCGGGGGCAAAGCCGCTAATCTAGCCCAACTGTTAGAGCACAAGGTGGCAGTGCCCGAGGGAATCGCTGTTGGTGTGTCCGGATTTGCTAGTGACGGTAAACTTTTGATCGAGACTCAAGAGGTCATCGAGACTTGGTTAAAAAACAAGCCCAACAAAACCAAGTTTGCAGTGCGCTCCTCGGCTTTAAATGAAGACGGGCAGAAACAGTCCTGGGCTGGTCAATTCGAAACCTATCTAAAAGTGCCAGC
Source organism: uncultured Candidatus Saccharibacteria bacterium (assembly GCA_964426845.1). Classification (GTDB taxonomy): domain Bacteria; phylum Patescibacteriota; class Saccharimonadia; order Saccharimonadales; family JAGQNJ01; genus CAYRSA01. The sequence goes on from CAYRSA010000003.1 coordinate 44,924, forward strand.
CAACATGGTAGTCGCTAAAGTTGCGTCTTGTCATAACGCCATAGGAGCCAGAGCCAAGGCCTATGCGGGGGATAAGACCGAGGCTTTTGCGGTGGCAGTAATTGTCCAAAAGATGGTTCAACCCGATTACGCCGGAGTCTTATTCACTCGCAACCCAGTTGATGGCTCAAACCAGATAGTTATGGAGTATGTTGCTGGCCTAGCCGAGCAGCTGGTTGGCGGTGAGGTTAGCCCCGACTCGTGTGTGTGGGACAGGCAAACCAAAAGCCTGGACTCACAACTACCATTCGAAGCCGAGGAACTTATTGATCAAGCCCTGAAAATCGAAAAAATCTACAATTCACCCCAAGACATAGAATGGGCAATCCAAGATCAGAAGCTCTACATCGTCCAGACTCGCCCGATAACAACCCTGAACAAGTCGTGATAGGCTTATAAGGAGGAGTTCCAATATGGCCGACCATCAGCTATCAAAATTACTTGAAAGCCAAATTAGCCTGACAGAGTGGCTGGCTCGTATTAATCACGATGACGCCAAAGTCCTGAGGGAAGAGGATAATATAAAACGCCAAAGGCTGGGAGAGATTGGTGAAATCATCGAGTTGCCATATGATAAGCCGACCACTTTTCCTGCTGAAGATGTTGCCAAGCGCACCCCGGAATTTAATAAGTTTCTAGAAGAGCATGGGGGCGAGTTGTGCGCCCTTAGGTTAATACCCAAAAAGGGTCAGCATGTCGAGAAGCTACGTAACCGCGGAAAATCTATTAGCCAGGCTGTAGGGTGGTTCGACGGCTTGAACATTGATCCTGCACAGTACGATGCTGACTTCGTGCCCCATATAAACGATTACTCTTGGGCCACTATTTTTGTGGTTAACAATAAGGGTATCTTCGGCGAAATTTATAAGGGCGGCCATCATATTCTGACTCAGGGTTTGTACGAAGGAGCCGCACCAATCGTCTTCGGCTATGACTTTAAGACCAAGCAGTGGCAGACGTCGCCTCAAAACAAAGCCGCCGAAACCTACTTAAAGGGCATGACCAGCTATATTCACGTTGCCGACAATTCTACCCAAAGCAAGTTGAACAAAAAAGTTGGTGCGGAGTTTGCCAATGACTACATCAAGGGCTACTTTGAGACTACCGATTCTAAAGAAGTCGGCACCTGGTTCATTGACTATAATCGCATGCTTGGCCAGCGTTACGAAGATTATGTACTGGATGATCAGCCAAAGACTAGTGCTCGGCTGGTGCAAGGCCGGACAGCTTGCCAGGGCCGGGTAGAGGGAACAGTCAAGATAATTAATGATCCAGCCGATGCCTACATCACCGCCAACGACATATTAGTTTGCTCGATGACCACACCGGACTACATTCCCTTGATGATAAAAGCTAAAGGCATCATCACTGATAAAGGCGGTATTCTGTGCCATGCGGCGATTGTGGCTCGGGAGTTGAAAAAGCCCTGCATTGTTGGTACGGGTAATGCCACCAAGCTGTTAAAAAATGGCGACTTAATAACTCTTGATGCCACGGCCGGCACCGTCGTTAGAAAATAATCAGCGTGGCAATGGCGAAGTAAATCAGCAGGCTAATGGCGTCCTGGGCGACGGTCACTAGAGGGTCGGCACCGCTGGCGGCATCAAACTTAAACTTATTAAGAGTGGCAGCTGTGGCTAGGGCGAAAACTGTGGCAGTGGTGATGCTAACCCACATGGCTAGACCAACGGTTACAGCGATATCATACGAGCCTAGCCAAAAATAGCTAGCTAGGCCGGTAACGACCCCAAAGACCATACCAATAAAGAAGCCTACAAACAGTTCCTTAAAAACATACGTACCAAAGGTGGTCTGTTTCTTGGCGAGATTGCGTATATAGATAGTAGCCGTTTGCGTGCCAACTGAATCGCTAACGTAAACAATCAAAGGGATGAAAAAGACCAGGCGAGTGTCGGCCGACAGGATATCTTCATACCTAGAGACCACAAAGGCCGTGCCCAGGCTTAGTACTAGGCCTAGGAAGAGCCAGGGCAGGCGAATACGAAGTAGTTGTCCTATATTCTCTGTGGCATCATCTGCATATTGAGGTTTGCGCTTGGCCATCTTGCTTATGATTATACGGCATCAGTCAGGGTATTGCTAAATAGCCACGAGAATGTTATTATATACATGAAATGAATGGAAGGCGACTAATACTGGCAATTGGTGTGGTGGTCTTTGTTGTTATTGTATCGATTATCATTTTTCGAATCGATTGGGGTGGTAGCAAAGCCGTCCAAGAAATTGTTCGACCCGTCAACATTGCTGACTACGCTGATACAGACGTCAAAGTATTGATGTCGACTCGGAGCTACATCAATAGCAACCAGGAACACCAAGTTCTCAATATTACCGTCGGGCGCGACCAAACGGTCGGTGAGTTAATAAATGGCTATCAGGGTGACGTTGTTCGCACAGAACGTACCGGTAGCAACCCGACATCTTATAGAGCCTTCTTATCAGCCCTTCATAATGCTCAGTTTACTAAGTCTCAACTACCGCCAACCGGCGTACAATATGATGGCGTTTGCCCGACCGGCAGTCGCTATACCTTCGAATTTATTGGAGCGGGTGAGGACGGACCAGCATCGCTATGGGCCACTAGTTGCGGTAAAAAAATCGGTAACTTTGCCGGCAACCTATCAGGAGTAAAGAAGCTCTTCAATGCACAGCTACCTAAAGAGCAATTCGAAGCCCTGACCGCTGACACGCCGTTTTAAGCTGAAGCCACAACTAACTGACGGTCGGTATCTAGCAAGTCTTGAAGCTCGTGCAACTGAAACCTTAAAGAACCGGCCGCGGCCGAGCCGGGCACAGAGATAATTATGCTGTTATCACGTAGTTGCAGGCCCGGAGTGACGTCGAATCTTTCCTGGATAAAGGTGCGTATTATCTTAAACTCGGCTGGCTCTTGAGGTAAGTGTTTCTGGGCTAAAATGTCTCCGAGATCGCTCATAGGCTTATTATCTCATAGCCAAGCCTGGCCTGAGTTACAATAGGGGTATGCCAGAGCTTCCAGAGGTTGAGACAGTTCGTTTGGGTCTGCTAACACTATTGCCAGGGAAAACTGTACAAGAAGTCAGTTTTGATTGGCCAAAGGGTTTTCCCAATGCTAAGCACGACGTCGATAAATTCTTGATTGGCGGCACAGTCAGTAACGTCCGACGCCGAGCCAAAGTGCTAATTATTGATCTTGATAACCAGTACTCGTTAATTATCCACCTGAAAATGACCGGCCAGCTAGTCTTTCGAGCCAATGATGACTCGTCGCGCTTTGGGGCTGGGCATCCCAACGCTAGTTTAATCGGTGAACTACCGGACAAATCTACCAGAGTGACGCTGGATCTAGGAGATAGCAAGCTGTTCTTTAATGATCAGCGTAAATTCGGCTGGATGCGCTTGCTGCCAACCATAGAGGTTCCGGAGATCGATTTTATGCGCAAGCTTGGCCCAGAGCCCTTGGCAGACGATTTTACCGCTACTGATTTCGCTCAGCGCCTGAAAAGGCGGCCCAATGCTAATATCAAAGCCGCCTTGTTGGATCAAACGGTCCTTGCTGGCATTGGCAATATCTATGCCGACGAGTCGTTGTTCGCGGCTAGGATTCACCCGCTAACACTGGTCAAGGACCTGTCTAAGTCCCAGATGAACAAGCTCTACCGTGAAATTAGAGCTGTCCTTAAACTCAGTATTGCTAAGGGTGGCTCGTCTGACCGTAATTATGTTGACGCCGAGGGCCGGCGGGGTAGCTACTTAACTTTTGCTAAAGTTTTTCGCCGTGATGGCCAGCCCTGCCTAGTTTGCGGTACAATAATAGAGAAATCCAAAGTGGCAGGGCGAGGTACCCATACTTGTCCGACCTGCCAACCCAAGCCAAAAGGAAAATCATGACAACTATCAGTAAGTTTGCGATCCTGCTCAAGCGCTTGATAATCCTTATTGTTCCAATTCTGGTGATTCTGGCCCTGTATGCCACGTTTTTACCGGATATATGGAATCGCACAAACCTTCTAGTCGCCATTGTGGCCGTTTGGTTTATAACGGCTTACCTGGCTCTCCCCAGGCTGCATCGGTTCCTGAGTGGAATCTATGTGCCAGACCACTTTATTGGTCGTAGTCGGACCGCCGACGGCATCCTAAGCGACCCCGTCAATATGGCCTTAAATGGTAGCAGAAAGGACCTGATAAGCGCTATGGAAGCGGCTGGCTGGACTATCGCCGAAGATATCAACCCAGGGTCCTTATGGCGAGTGATCAAAGCCGTTATATTCAATCAAAGTTATCCTTCTGCACCGATGAGCAGGGCCTATATGTTTGGAAAAAAACATTCGGTTGGCTTTGAGATTCAGGTCGGGGGCAGCCCGAGGGTACGCCACCACGTTCGTTTCTGGAAGACCCCGCGTAACTGGTATATGCCTGGTGGTCATCAAGTTGATTGGGTAGGGGCAGCTACTTACGACAAGAACGTTGGTATGTCACTTTTTACCTTGCAATTTACCCATGCCATTCACGCCAACGCTGATCGCGAAAGGGACTTCCTGATCAAGAGCCTCAAAGACGCTGGCCGTTTATCTAAATCTCGTCATATCGATCACTTCTTTAGTGCCTATAAAGCCCGAAATGGCTTCGGTCATGAGTATATTACCGATGGCTCTATGGTTATCGCCGACCTGAAAGGCGAGTGATGGTCATTACTATAACAGGTGACAACCAGCACCGAGCCCGAGCTGAAGCCAACTCTGTTATTGAGGCCTTTGTGACCCAGCACGGAGCCTTAGCTATAGAGCGCTTTGACGCCTCCGAAACCGAAGTTGAACAAATTTTGAGTGCAGTGTCGTCGACCTCACTACTCAGCCCTCATAAACTAGTCTTCATCCAGGATTTTGAAACCAATAAAGCCCTGACCGAACGGACCGAAGAGTTAGTCGAGCAGACCCCGGAAGACACCACGCTACTTATTACTATAGGCAAGCTGGACAAGCGCCTAACTTACGGCAAGTTCCTGAAGAAAAACAGTGACTATAGGGAGTTTGCGACGCTTTCACCCCAAGAAATTATTAACTGGTTGGTTGAAGCTGCAGCAGACAAGGGTGGCCAGATGGACCGCTCGACGGCTCAATATTTAGTGGATTTTGTTGGCGCCGACCAAGAAAGACTGTCCAATGAGCTAGACAAACTTGTTTTATTTGATCCCAAAATTACCCGGTCGACAATCGACCAGCTCAGCGAGCGCCAACCCTCCAGTACAGTCTTTGAGCTCCTCGACGCCGGCTTTAACGGTCGCCAGGAACGGGCCGTGAAACTTTACGAAGAACAGCGCCGCCAACAGATGGAACCATTGGCGATAATCGGCATGATCGGTTGGCAGTTACATGTGTTGGCCTTAGTAAAAACAGGTAAAAATAAGTCGGCGGCCGAGATTGCCAAAGATGCCGGAGTCCATCCATTCGTAGTTCAAAAGTCGATGACCTTGGCTGGAAATATGGCTCTGTCTAAGTTAAGACAGCTAGTCCACCATGCCGTAGTTCTGGAAGAGCAGATGAAAAGCCGTACTATGAATGCTGACGATGCCGTCAAACACTTCTTACTTAGTCTGTAGGTTATTTTTTCTTGGGAGCAGCTTTTTTGGCTGGAGCTTTTTTGGCAACCGGCTTCTTGACAGGAGCTTTCTTAGCAGGGGAGGCCTTAACGGCAGGCTTGGCGACCTTTTTGACTGGCTTTAGGCCGGCGGCCTTGGCTTGCTTAGCCAGTTGAGCCTTCTTGCGCGAACCCTTATTCTTGTGCCACAAGTTCTTCTTAACAGCGGTATCGATGGCGCTTTGAGCCTCAATTAGAGAGTCGTTAGCCTTCTTAGTGTTCTTAGCTTCTAGAGCTGTCTCAAATGACTTGATAGCGCCTCTGATAGCGCGCTTGGTTTTGCTGTTGCGGACAGCGGCCTTCTCGGCCGTCTTTACGCGTTTTTTAGCAGATTTAATAATTGGCATATGGTTCGAACAATCCTTTACTTTCCATTAAGTCTTTTGTTGTGTTCAGCCCTTAACTATACAAAGAAACATGGTCTTTGTAAACACCCCTGTAAAAAATCTTGAAAAACTATGGACAAAGCAATGCGCTTATGGTACTCTGAAACGTGAAAGTTCTAAAAACAAAAAATAAACCAAAGAAAATATGGATCAAGTTGCCAAGCAAAGTACCATAGACCGCCTAGCCCAGGCTAACAATGTTCTGGTTACAGTTAGTGCCAGTCCTTCTGTTGACCAGCTGGCGGCTGCTATCGCCCTAACGCTGTTCTTAAACAAGCAGGGCAAGCACGCCACAGCTGTCTTTAGTGGCGATGTGCCATCGACCATTGAATTCTTGCAACCTGACAAAACCCTAGAGAAGAATACTGATTCACTGCGAGATTTTATTATTTCGCTGGATAAAGCTAAAGCCGACAAGTTGCGCTACAAAGTCGAAGACAATGTCGTGCGCATTTTTATAACACCTTACCGTACGTCAATAACAGAGAAAGACTTCAATTTCTCACAAGGTGACTTCAATGTCGACGTGGTCATGGCTCTGGGAGTTCACTCCAAAGAAGAGTTAGACCAAGCCATTGTGGCCCACGGCCGGATTCTGCACGACGCCACCGTTATCTCTATCAATAATGCGGTTGGCGGCAATCTAGGAACGATCAACTGGCACGACCAACAGGCTAGTTCACTGTGCGAAATGCTAGTAGAGCTGGCCGAAGTCATCAAGGCCGACAGTTTCGATGCTCAAATGTCCACAGCTTTCTTGACTGGTATAGTGGCCGAGACACAACGCTTTAGTAACGCTAAAACCACTTCTAGAACAATGACTATCAGCGCCAAATTGATGGCCGCTGGCGCTAACCAACAGTTAGTTGCCACTCAGTTGCAATCAAAATCTTCGATTTCTTCCAAAAAAGTTGTTACAGAAGAGGCCAATGCCGACGGAACCCTGGAGATTAGTCACGAGCCTGAGAAACCAAAAGAAGATTTACTACCGCCAGAGCCCCCGAAGACGGCTAGACCAGAAGTACCTCCAGAATTTCGTCAATCACGGCTAGAGCCCCTGACACCACCCCAGCCCAGAAACCCAATCGCAAATGTTCGTAGTGAAGAGCACACCACCAGCCCAAGTGATCTACTGACATCAACACCTTCAGCCCGAGGTCCGGCTGTAAACCCAGCATTTCCAGCCCAGGCTCCCGCACATGGCGGCACTCTAACTGCTAATACTCATCCCGAAGATCTATCACCAGCTGTGGATCCCTTTGGATTAACCATGGAGCAGCCTTTGATGCAACGGGGTCCCCTGGGAAGCGGGGCAGATAATGACTTGGGCGACAAGACTATATCCAATATTGAAGATGCTGTAGTTGACCAAGACAAAACCCTGGCCGATATAGAAAAAACTATCGATAGCCCACACGTCATGCCAGAATTACCTAATCCGGTAGATCCGGCTGCCAGCCTTGGCCCAGCTCGAAATGCCGTCGCCGCTGCCGAGTCTCAATCTGATCAACGTCTCCAGCCAACAGCATCGGTTGGGGCTTCAACGCCGTTCACGGTTAATAATAACCCGCCAATAGCGGCTCCAGCGCCCCAATCGCCGATACCGGCTGATGCTGGCTTACCACCCGAGCAAACAGGGGTCAGCGCCCCGGCTACTGCACCACCACCGGTACCACCGCCAATGACCGCCGCCTTTCCACCGCAAAACCCACCCGTCAGCAACCCTCACTAAGCCAGACCTTGCAGCCAGCTAGTCTTTTGACATACGCTAATAAGCGTATGAATGGAATATTGTTGATTGATAAGCCCAAAGGCTGGACCAGTTTTGATGTGGTGGCTAAGGTAAGAGGGGTAGTTAAGGCTAAAACTGGTCTCAAACGGCCCAAAGTTGGCCATGCCGGCACTCTAGACCCCCTGGCTACCGGTTTGCTGATTATTTTGGTTGGTGACTACTGCAAGCGAGCCTCCGAGTACTCCAAACTAGATAAAACTTATGAGGTGGAGCTGAGGCTGGGCCAAACCAGCACTACCGATGACGCCGAAGGCGAAATCACTAACGTTAGTAGTCAAAAACCCTCGGAAGAGGAGGTGGGAAGGGCCATTAACAGCTTTCTGGGCGAAATCAGCCAAACCCCACCGATCTTCAGTGCTATAAAGGTTGATGGTCAACGCGCTTATAAACTAGCCCGGGCTGGCAAAGAGCCCGAAATGAAAGCCCGACCAGTTACCATCTACAACATCACTGATATTAGATATGATTACCCCAAAATCATTTTCTTAACAGAGGTAAGTAGCGGCACGTACATACGCTCCTTAGTGCGCGATATAGGGGAAAAGCTTGGCACCGGTGCCTATATGACTGGACTGCGGCGCACCAAAATAGCTAATTTTGCTGTCGAGGACGCCATAGAGCCGCGACAGATTATAGTTGAAAACATTGACAAATCACTAACTTAACTGATATAATATAGATAATGTCTAATTCTCGAGAACAATTTGAATTCGGTCACGGAAGTTTCGTTGGCCAAATAATGAGTGAGCCAGAATTTTTCGATTTGTCGCACCAAGAACAGGCTAGGATAGCCGGTTGGGTAGATGGTTGCCCAGTGGTAGAGGAGCTAATTGACCCAGCTAATACCGCTCCAGGTCGCGGGCCGGAAAACATGCTCCAACGATATTCAGGCGTAAACTTTTGGTTTGGTTACATTGCTCGGGAAGTAGAAGACCACAACCCAGTGCTCGGTGACCAACTGATGGCTCCATTAGTTCGACACACGCTTGAACCCGTGGGAAAACATGAGCCCGAATCAGTACCAGACAGCTACGAAACTGAGATGTACCCCATGAATACTCTAGCCGGTTACGCCCTGCCACGAATTTTCCTTGAACAGCTTGGTGACGGCGAGCCAGCAGAGGTGGCCGATCGAATGGTGCGCGGACTACAGGCATTAGAAGAGGCTATTCCGGAAGCCGAATCGCCCCTAGAGCTACTAGCCCTCGTGGGCGAGGGCTTGGTTAAAACTGGTGATGTAACGCCCGAACAGGTGCTGAAACACTCGCTTAGCCAGGGTTGGCTAGGGGAGCACAATGCCACACGAACAATAGTAGAGTTTCAGGATATTCTTACTGAACTGGCGCCAACACTCTGGGGTGCCTACCAGGGTCTGGGTGACGAAGAGAAACAAGCTTTAAGACTTGTCTAGTTCGCATACCAAATTGATACACTGAACAAAAGCGATATCGGCGAGCTGCTAGTGTGAATACAAAATGTGACCACAAAGGCTTGCTAAAAGAGGTCAGAACTGGTAGAATGGAAGCTGAATGATCGTAAAAGACAAGAAACAAGCCATCATAACTGACTTGCAAAAGGGCAAAAACGACGTGGGCAGCAGCGCTGTTCAGGTCGGTATTTTGACAGCCCGAATTGCCGAAATTACCGAACATTTAAAGACCAACAAGCACGATTTCATGGCTCGCCGTGGACTTTTGCAGATGGTTGGCAAGCGAAAACGACACCTGGCGTACATCGCCCGGCACGATAGTAAAGAATACCTAGCTTTGATTAAAAAGCTTGGCCTTCGACGCTAATTTGCATAGACTCCTCAGGCCTCAGCGGAGACCTCAAGCTTGTGCACATTAACAGCAACCTTCGTTGCATAGCCTCAGATATATAGCGCCTATAAGCACAAGTGGCCGTATATTTGCACTATGCACCGAACCTTGCGAAAGCGAAAGGAACCTTGATGGGAACAATTAATCCATTTGGCAAAGACATTATTAAAGTAGAGACCGAGTTTTGCGGTAAAACGCTGAGCTTAGAGGTCGGACGGGTTGGTTTTCGAGCCACCGCCTCAGTGCTGGCCCGCTACGGCGACACCGTAATCCTGGGAACCGCCATGGTCAGCCCTAAAAGTGCTCAGGGCTTCGATTATTTCCCGCTAAGCATCGATTATGAAGAGAAAATGTACGCTTCGGGCAAGATCAGTGGCTCGCGGTTTATTAAAAGGGAAGGCCGGCCATCTGATGATGCCATCCTAATCGGCCGGCTAATCGATCGTCCTCTGAGGCCGCTGTGGCCTAAGGGCTATCGCAACGAAGTCCAGGGCGTAGCCACCGTGCTATCCATGGACCCAGATTTCCGCCCAGATGCTATCGCTATGATCGCTCTTAGCGCCGCCTTTATGCTGACTGGCGCACCGTTTGACGGCCCAGTAGCCGGCGTGCGCATCGGCATGGTAGACGGCAAGCCTAAGGCTTTCGCTACTCCAGAAGAACTGAAAGAGGGCAAACTTGACCTAGTAGTAGCCGGCCGCGAATCCGGCATTATGATGGTGGAAGCTGGCGCCAACGAAGTTACCGAAGAAGAGGTGGCCGAGGCTTTGGAATACGGCTACAAAGCTATCCAGCCCGCCATCAAACTCCAGCAAGAACTAGTCAAGAAAATTGGTGTCGAAGCCCAGGAATATGAATTAATATTGCCAGATGCTGACATCCAAGAGCGCGTTGACAGCTGGGTAGCCGGCAAACTGGGCTCCGGGCTACGCATGCCATACCCCGAGCGCAACGACCTAGTCAACAAGCTGAAACTGGCCATGCACGAGCACTTCACCGAAGAACTCGGCGAGGGTTTTGACGAACTAAAGAATGAATATGACGATGCCTTCCAGATGGCTTTGCATAAAGATGTCCGTCAGGGAATTGTCGAAGAGAGTATTCGTCCTGATGGCCGCAAACTGACCGAAATCAGGCCTTTGTCTAGTGAAATCGGCATCTTGCCGCGGACTCACGGCTCAAGTCTGTTCACCCGCGGCGTTACTCAGGCCTTAAACATCGTAACCTTAGCACCACTCAGCTACGCCCAGATGGTAGACACCATGGAAGGCGAAGGTGAGCGACGCTATTTGCATCACTACAACGCACCAGGCTGGACTGTCGGCGAAGTTAAGCGCCTGATGGGTCCTGGACGCCGAGAAATTGGCCACGGCTATCTAGCCGAACGAGCTCTAACCGCTGTTCTGCCAACCGAAGCTGAGTTTCCGTACACTATGCGCTCGGTAACCGAAATAATGAGCCAGAACGGCTCTACATCGATGGCAGCCACTTGTTCTAGCTGTTTAGCCCTAATGGACGCTGGTGTGCCCCTAAAACGGCCCGTTAGCGGTATAGCTATGGGTCTTATGGTAGACGGCGACAAAACCTATATCTTAAGCGACATTGCCGATGCCGAAGACTTCGCCGGTGACATGGACTTTAAGGTAGCCGGAACTTCCAAGGGGATTACGGCCTTGCAAATGGACATGAAGGTTCACGGTTTGCCAGTTAAGACGCTGAAAGAGGCCTTGGCTCAAGGAAAAGAGGGGCGAGCTCACATCTTGAAACATATGATTGAAACCATTGCTGAACCTCGATCAGAAATGAGTCCATTCGCACCACGCATCGACACCATCACCATTAACCCCGACAAAATCCGAGAGGTAATCGGTAAGGGCGGCGAGACTATCAACAAGATCATTGCTGAAACTGGCGCCGAAATCGACATTAAAGACGACGGCACCGTCATGATTGCCAGTTCTGACCAGGATTCCCGCGACCGAGCTGTTCAGTGGGTTAAGGACTTAACAGCCGAGCCGGAAGTTGGTAAGATTTATCGCCAAGCTCGGGTAGTTAGCGTCCTAGACTTCGGAGCTTTCGTAGAAATCATGCCCGGTAAAGACGGCTTAGTTCATGTTTCCGAGCTATCTGACGAACGAGTCGAAAAACCTAGTGATGTTATTAAGGTTGACGACCTAGTTGATGTTAAATTGCAGTCCATTGACGATAAGGGGCGACTCAGTCTCAGTATGAAAGCTGTAAAAAAGGAAAAATAACATGGCCGCCAGTAAAAAAACTTCCCAAAAAAAGCTGCACCCAGCTCAAACCCCTGGTGGTTACGTAATTACTGGCCTGATCATGTGGCTGGTCGGCTATCTACTAGCCATGCTAGCCATCGACAGCGGCAGCTTACTGCAGTGGTTAGGCGTTCTAGTGGCCCTGGTGTGGGGATTTATCCGCATCGTCGAAGGTCTCTACCAATTTGTTAAGAAATAACTAATATGACAGACAAGCAAAAACAACTAGACGACATCGCTAAGGCAATTATTGACGATAAAGTCTGCCCGGAACTAGCTGAAGGGGCTACCCAGCTGGTCTTCGCCGACGGCAACCCAGATGCTGACATCGTCTTTATCGGTGAAGCGCCGGGCAAAAACGAGGATCTGCAGGGCCTACCATTCGTTGGGGCCACCGGTAAGTTTTTAAACGAAATGCTAGAGATGATTAACCTTAAACGAGCCGACATTTACATCACCAATATCGTTAAGTACCGACCACCCAACAACCGCGATCCTTTGCCGGAAGAGAAACAAGCTTTCTTGCCATACCTGGTGCGCCAACTCGAAGTTATCAAGCCGAAATTGGTGATAACTTTGGGCCGGCACAGCATGGAATACTTTCTGCCGAATTTAAAGATTAGCGCCGTTCATGGCGAACCCAAGCGCATAGCTATCGGAACCCGCAAGCAGGTTATCCTGCCGCTGTTCCACCCGGCCGCTGCGCTATATAACGGAGGTCTGCGTCAAACTCTGATTGACGACTTTGCTCAGATCCCCATGATTTTAGAAAAGATTAAATAATAAAACTATAAGGAGAAATCCAATAATGGATACAAACAATAAACCTAACAATACAAGACCACCGAGACGGAACAACAACCGCCCGGGTGGTAATTCTCAAGCTGGTAAACCAGCACGAAATTCGCAAAAAAGGCCGGCGAACAAAAATAATAGTGGCCTGAGTACCTCACGCGGCGCAGCTATAAGGGCTCAAAAACGCAGCCTAGATGATGCCCGCAAGATGGTTGATCTACACAGCGCTGCTCAACCGTCTGACCCCAAGGCTCGTCGAGCCAATGTCATCACTGATGACTTCGATAAGCTCAAAATTACCTTCCTGGGTGGCCAGGATGCCGTCGGTGCTAAGAACATGCAGGTGGTAGAGTGGCAGAACGATTACATCATCCTGGACTGCGGTAACAGTTTAGGCATAGATTTACCCGGCATTAACTACAGCGTTGCCGATACTTCATACCTAGAAACTATCAAGCACAAGAAGTTGCAGGGCTATGTGATCAGCCATGGACACCTCGATCACTTGGGCGGCCTGAAGCACATTGTGCCCAGCTACCCAGCACCGATTTATGGCTCGAGATTTACTATTGGCGTCATCGAAAAATCCTTTGACGATATGCCCCAAGGCAGTGAAGTCTACACCCCAAACATGGTAATCATGAATATGGACAATCACGAACGTCTTAAATTAGGACCATTCATGGTTGAGCTAGTCCGAGTTACCCACTCGGTGCCGGAGTCAGCCTTGATCATCGTTGATACACCAGTCGGCAGGATCATTAACACCGGTGATTGGCGTCTAGACCCTGAACCGCTGGATGAGAAACCAACCGATCTTAAGCGGCTAAAAGAGCTCGGCGACGAAGGCGTGCTGTTACTTATGAGCGACAGCATGAGTACCGCCGTAGAGGGTCGAACGCCGACCGAATCGACGCTCCAAAAGAGCTTCCATGATGTTATCGGTAATGCTGACGGCCGCATTTTTGTAGCTATGTTCTCTAGTAACATGAACCGAACACAAATGGTGATCAATGCGGCTGTGGCGGCTGGTCGCAAGGTGGCTCTGGATGGCCGCAGCATGATGGCTTACGCCGAAATCGCTGTTCGTCAAGGACTACTGAAAGTACCCAAAGGCACATTCCTAGCCATGCGCGATATTGCTAAGATTGAAGACGACAAGATCCTAGTTATGTGTACCGGTGGCCAAGGTGAGCCCAATGCCGCCCTGCAGCGCATGGCCGAAGGCACCCATACCCACATTAAGTTGCACGCCGGTGATACGGTAGTGGTCAGCTCGACCCCTATTCCAGGTAACGAAGTTCGCTACGAAAACATTGGTAACGACCTGTCTGCAAAGGGCGTGCATCTCTTCCGTGCCCCCACCCACGAACTTGACGGTTGCGGACCTCTGCATGTTTCCGGGCACGCTCACCGTGAAGAATATCGTGAGATGTTGCACCTGGCTCGACCGAAGTATTTCTTACCGATTTATGCAGGCCACCTGAACCGCAAGCGCTACATTGATATAGCTATCGAAGAGGGCTGGAAGCGCGAAAACCTAATCATGGCCGAGAACGGTGATAGCTTTTTGTTCACCAAAGACTCCTACGAGAAGGGCCCCGAAGCTCCAGTTGGCAGCATCCTGGTTGACCAAACTGGAGCTGTCGTCAGCGGCGTGGTCGTCAAAGATCGAGTCATCCTGTCTGAAGAAGGCCTAGTGGCGGTCATTCTGACTGTCGACAAGAAGTCCGGCCAGTTGCTGAGTAGTCCAGACATCATTACCCGGGGCTTCATCTATATACGTGATTCAGAGGAGCTAATGAACGGCCTGCGTCTAGAATTACGCCGTGCAGTGACTCAGCGCTTCAAGCGTATCGACCTAGACCGCTTTAAAGCCGAGTTAAAGGACCATGTCACCCATTACTTGTTTGACCAGACCCAGCGTTCACCAATCGTCATACCCGTGGTGAATGTAGTTGGCGGCGGCAAGCCAGCAGGGGACAAGCCAGCCCGAGGTGGCGCTCGCAACGGCGACCGTCCACCAGCCAACCCAGCCGAACCGGCTAAAACCCCTGAAGATATGGCCGAGGAGCAGAAGCAACGCTTCGAAGAAATGCGAGCCCGCTTACTCAACCAAGACCCCCGTACCGACTAAGCACTAACGGATTGACAGGTGTTGTAGATTTTGCTATAATATTGCTTATGGTTGAAGAAACTCCACGGCATCCAGATGACATTGAGAAGCTTCTAAGAGAAGCCGAGCAACCCCAACGACAGGCTAGGCTTGACGAGGCTGCAACTGAAGTGAAAGTCCTCAGAGAGGCAGATAGCGAAGAAACAGACTTGATGGCCGACAAGTTGATAGCTGAATCGACACCGCCCGTCCGCCAATTAAAGAAAGAAGTTGAGGCAATGGAGTCCGAAAGTCCTGTCCGGATGCCTGGCTTTAATGACCGACGTTAAACTGTTATAATCAAACAAGTTATGGCTAAAAAGAAAAACACAAAAGCTAAACACGCCAAGCCTGCCAAGAAAGGCAAACAGGAAGAAGTACCGGAGTCCAACTTCTGGCCACTGGCCGGCGCCATTATCATGGTGTTGTTGGCTCTGTTCTTGCTGTTGGGCGGTTTTGGAGCTGGCGGACCTCTGCCAGAAGGCTTGTTTAACGGCGTCTACTGGGCCCTAGGCTGGGCGGCCTACCTAAGCGTGCCGGCCTTGATTTTCTTAGGTATCCAGAAGTTTACCAGCGAAGAAAAAGAGATTCCCCTCGAGAAACTAGCTGCCAGCCTGGCATTCCTGGCTTTTACGGCCGCCTGGTTGTTTACAGCTTTCGCCAGTCAGGAAAATGGCCAATTTAGCAATGGTAACGGCGGCTCGGTCGGCGAAACTCTGGGCAATGTCACTCTCGGCGCCATTAACCAAATTCCAGCCACCATTATGTTTATGGTCCTAGGCCTGTTGGCCTTTTTCCTAGCCTCCGGCATTTCGCCCAAAGTGTTATTGGCTCTAGGTAAAATATTCAAACGCGAAGAGCAGGACCCCGAACTGGCGGCTCTGCAACCTAAAGAATCTAAATTCCAGATGAACGAGGGCGTGCCGGTTGAGCAGGGCAGTGCTCGATTATCAAGTCTAAAAAATACTGCCGAAAAACTAGGTGCAAGTCAAAATCACGAGGCCCTAACAGTGGCCAGTGACCCGTCCTGGAAATTCCCAGGCCTGGATTTGCTGAACCAAAAACAGGATAAAGCCGATGCCGGCGATGTCGAGGGCAACGCCGAACTTATTAAAGAGTCATTAAATAACTTCAATATTGCCGTCGAGATGGAAGGCGCAAATATTGGTCCCCGGGTTACTCAGTATACCCTGCGGCCGCCCGCTGGGACCAAACTGACAAAGATTAAGGCTTTGGAAGATAACCTGGCCCTGGATTTGGCGGCTCAAACTATCCGTATTGAAGCCCCAATTCCTGGAAAACGGGCCGTTGGTATAGAGGTGCCTAACGTCAAAGCCGCGCACGTGCGTATCAGCAGTATACTGCAGTCACCAGAGTGGGCCGGCCTGAACAGTCCGCTGGGATTTGCTATTGGTAAAGACATTTCCGGTACGCCGATCGTCGGTGCCCTGGATAAAATGCCCCATTTATTAGTCGCTGGACAGACTGGCTCTGGTAAGTCAGTTATGATTAACACTATTCTAACTAGTTTGCTATACAAGAACAGTCCATCTGACCTAAAGTTGATCCTAGTCGATCCTAAGCGGGTGGAGCTAAAACCATACGACGACATTCCGCACTTGCTGGCGCCGGTGATCACCGAGCCGGAGAAGTGTATTAGCGCCCTAAAGTGGACAGTGGCCGAGATGGAGCGTCGCTACAGCGCTTTATCAGAGGTCCACAAGCGTAATATTCACGAGTATAATGCCCTCAAAAAAGAGGAAGGCATGCCTTATATCGTGGTGGTAATTGACGAGCTGGCCGACCTGATGATGATGGCTGCCCGCGATGTTGAGGCTCTGATTGTGAGGATTGCTCAGAAAGCTCGAGCCGTCGGTATCCACTTAATTCTAGCCACCCAACGCCCATCAGTCGACGTTATTACCGGCCTAATTAAGGCCAACGTGCCGGCCCGGGTAGCTTTTACCACCGCCAGCCAAGTTGATTCACGGACAATTATTGACCAAATGGGCGCCGAGAAGTTACTGGGCCAGGGCGATATGTTGCTACTGACTGCCGAAATGCCTAAGCCCAAGCGTGTCCAAGGCGCCTTTATAACCGAGGAAGAGACTGCTAAAATCACCGAGTTTATTCGCAACCAGCGCGACCCTAATTACAACGACGAAGTGGTTAGTCAACCGGTTCAACTGGGTGGCGGGCGTGGTGGTTCGGTTGTCGATTATGGCGGCCAGGATGCTGACGACGATATGTGGAAGGACGCCATTAAAGTGGTGGTGGACAGCAAAAAAGCCAGTACCAGCCTGTTGCAACGACGCCTAAGGGTTGGATACGCGCGGGCCGCTCGTTTAATCGAAGCCATGGAAGAGCAGGGCATTATCGGCCCAGCCGATGGCTCACGGCCCCGTGATGTCCTAGTCAGTTCTGTTGACGAAGTCTTCGGCGCTCCCGAGGCAGTTGCTCCAGCCCCAGCACCAGTCACCCAAGCTGAAGACGAAGACCAGGAAGACGACGAAGAACCGTTGACCTAACCCCTGTATTACGCTATAATTATCGTTGTAATTTAATCCTAGTTCATGACAATTTAATGGTGCATGGGCTATAACCAGAGAGGAGATCTCCAATGCAACGCTACGAATTAGCGATAGTCTACGATCCAGGGCTTGAAGTGGATCTAAGTAAAGCGGAAGACCGCGTCAAGAAAATTATTGCCGATAACGGTGGTAAGATCGTGTCCGACGATAATTGGGGTAAGCGCAAGCTGGCCTATCCGATTAACAAGAACGAGCACGGAGTTTACGTGTTTTACATCGTCGAGCTGGTACCAACTAGTCTCGGCAAGATTGAGAGCACCCTAAACATTACCAACGAAGTCATCCGCTATCTCATTGTTCGCCAGGATGAGAAAGAATTGGCTAAGGCCGAAGCCGCCCGAGCCCACAAGGCCGAGCGCGAAGAGCGACGTCAAGAATCAACTGACGAAGATAAAGAAACCAAGGAAGACTAAGAAAAGAGAGGGAAGACATGGCACGAAGCATTAACCAAGTAACATTGATGGGCAACCTGACTAGGGATCCCGAACTAAGGCAAACACCCAACGGACAGAGCGTTTGCAGCTTTAGTCTGGCTCTTAACCGAGCCTACAAAGACCAGAGTGGTGAATGGATCGAAGCTACTGACTACGTGGATGTAGTAGCTTGGGCTGGACTGGGCGAACGAGTAGCTCAGTACCTGCAAAAAGGTCGCCGCTGTTTAGTGGTTGGACGTTTGCAAAGCAGCTCTTGGGAGCAAGACGGTAAGAAACGCACCAAAGTGGAAGTTAACGCTCAGGATGTAACATTCTTGGATAGCCCACGCGGTGACGCTGGAGCTGAAGGCGGTGATGGTGGCTCTGATGCCCCGGCCGACAAGCCTAAAGCCAACAAAACTAGCAAAAAGGACGACGTAGTCATCGAGGAAATCGATGACTCCGCTCCTATTAATTTAGATGACATCCCATTTTAAGGAGAAATAATGGCAAAAATTTTTAGACAACGAGATGAAGTAGCTTACTTTGACTACAAGGATTTCAAGTCCCTGCAACGTTATGTAAACAGCTATGGACAAATTGAATCACGCAAGAAAACCGGACTGACCGAGAGTCAGCAGAGGCATCTTTCCCGGGCCATCAAGCGGGCTCGACACATGGCTCTATTACCATTTGTAACTAACGGCTAAACAGATATGCGAGCCATGAAAATTGCACTGGCGGTTCTGCAACAAGGCGATGATTATCTCCTGCAAAAACGGGGTAATATTCCCAAGATTGGCGGAGCTAATTTGATCGGACTTTTTGGCGGTAAGATTGAGGATGAAACACCCCTCGAAGCCGTGTGCCGAGAAGTTGCCGAGGAAACCAACATGTCTCCAAAACCAGAGGATGCCACTCACTGGGGCGAAGTAGACGTTACTTCCGACCACAACCTAGAGAAGGTGGTAGTCAACGCTCAAATTTTCCATATCAAAGTGGCCAAGGATTTTGAATTTAAGGCTAAAGAAGGTGAGCTAGTTAAAATGACCAAGGAGCAAGCTATGAAACAATTAGACAGCATGACTCCAGGGACCGCAGCCTGCTTTAGGCAACTAGTAGGAGATAAGTAGATGGCTTTTGGAATTACAGATCTTAGAAAAGGTACGATATTTCAGATGAATGGTACGCCCTACCGGGTGGTGGAGTATGCCCAGAAGGTTATGGGGCGCCAGGGCAGCGTGGTCAATGTCAAAATTAAGAGTTTAACTGATGGCAAAGTGTTGGACAAGACTTTTAAGGGCAGTGAGTCAATCGAGCCGGCCGATGTTGCAACCCAAAAGGTTCAATATTTGTATAACGATAGCTCTAACTACTTTTTTATGAATGACGACACTTACGAGCAGTTTGAGGTGCCGGCTGATGTTGTCGGTGACTACGCCGGCTATCTAAAAGAAGGCGACACCGTAAACTTACAGATGTTTGATGGCCAAGTTATCAATGTCGAACTACCCAAAAATGTCTACCTAAAGGTCACTTACACCGAAGATGCCGTAAAAGGCGACACCAGCAGTTCAATCACCAAGGAAGCCAAGGTTGAAACAGGCATCACTGTCAAAGTCCCAGCTTTCATCAAGACTGGCGACATTATTTCTGTCGACACCGAGTCGGGTGCCTACCGCGAACGCAAGAAAGATTAGCATGGGCAAGCGCCGTCTGGACCAGCGACTGGTAGAAATGGGGCTAGTGCGGTCGCGCTCCCAAGCCGAAAGCATGATTGGCTTGGGCGAAGTTACTGTCGATGGTAGAAAGATTCAAAAATCCGGCTACTTTGTGCCCGACACCGCTAAAATCAAGGTTACCACTGATGAACGTTATGTCTCTAGGGCAGCTTTGAAGTTGGCATCGGTGGCTCGGGAGTTTGATCTAGATTTTAAAGGCCGGACAGTGCTGGATGTCGGCTCATCGACTGGTGGTTTCACCGACTTTGCCTTACAAAATGGCGCCAACAAAGTTATCGCCGTGGAAGCCGGTAAGGATCAGCTCCATCCCAGTCTGCGAGGTAATGACAAGATAGAGCTACACGAGCAAACTGATATCCGAGATATTGACGAATTGTCGGCTAAGCCAGACCTTGTTGTTATCGACGTGTCTTTCGTGTCGCTGCGAGACATTTTGCCTCACATAGCTAAAATTACAGATGGGAAAGCTCAGATAGTCGCTATGGTTAAACCGCAGTTTGAGGCTCCAGACAACATCAAACACAAGGGAGTTATTAAGAACGAGCGCCTGCGGCGTGAGATTTTAAAGGACTTCGAGGATTGGGTTAAGCCGAAGTTTGTTATCAGGGACAAGGCCGACAGCAAGGTGGCAGGCACCAAGGGTAATCTCGAGCGTTTTTACCTACTTAGCTAGCCTCTGATACACTAGGGGTAGATGTATTTCCGAGATCGCAACCAAGCCGGCCAACTACTGGCGGCTAAACTCCAAGATTATCGTTATGAAAATACGGCTGCAGTGGCTCTATCTGACGGCGGTGTGATTGTGGCGGCCGAGATAGCCAAAGCTCTGCACTGCGTGCTGACCATGCTTCTGACCGAAGAGATAAAACTGCCGGGAGAGCACAACGCCGTAGCCGTAGTAAATCAAGATGGCGGCTTCACTTATAACAAGATGTTCTCGACCGGGCAGCTGGAGGGTTGGGCGGCTGAGTATCATACCTATCTAGAGCAAGAGAAAGAGCAAAAATTCCATGCCATTAACCGGTTGTTGGGCGAAGGCGGCTTAATTCGCCCAGACCTACTGTATGGACGAAATGTAATTCTGGTGTCAGATGGCTTGCATAACGGTTTATCGCTGGATGCCGCCGCTGATTTCTTGAAGCCTATCAAGATCCAAAAATTGATTGTAGCCACGCCGCTAGCCAGTGTGGCGGCGGTCGACCGCATGCACCTTCTGGCCGATCAAATCGTTTGCCTAAGCGTACCCGACAACCTGATGGATATCGGCCATTACTACGACAACAATAAGATGCCCAGCCGGGATGAGCTGGTCAAGACCATAGAAACCATTGTTCTTAATTGGCACTAAAAAACTATGGTTCGAGGATGTCGTGAAGCTTTTGCTCGTCCTTAATAATAATGTGGCCGTCTTGATTAACAATTAGATCTTTACGGGCCAATTGAGCTAGCTCACGGCCAGTGGTCTCTCTGGTGGCGTTGATTGAACTAGCAATGTCCTGTTGCTTCAAAGGGGCCATTATACAGACTCCTAAGGGGTGTTTGGTGCCAAAGCGGTTAGACATGATGAGTAGAAACGAAATCAGGCGTTCGCGAACTGTACGATACTCTAGGTTCATAATACGCTCACTGTGGATGCGGTACATTTCGAACACAATGTCCATGAATGGTGCTTGCAGCGAAGGATTATTGCGCAAAAGTTCTTGAAATACCTTTTGTTCAAGCCGATAGACCTTAACTTCAGAGAGCGCTTGGTAAATAATGTGACGCCCCTGGCCAGTAATCGACCAAATCAGTGGGAAAACCTCGTTCTGTTTACGGATGATTAGCAAGTTTTCCTCACCATACTTAGTGATGTCATAGGCTTTAACTAATCCCTCCTGGATATAAAAAACGCCCGAAGGAGTGTCCCCCGGACGAATGATGAACTCACCCTTGGTGTAGGTGAGTGGTGAGCCCCCATGGAAGGCTTTCACCAACTCCTTATGTTGAGCGTCTGTAGCAAACATGTATTAATTATAGGGCAAAAGGTGTTGTGTGACAAAAATCTCAGCAAGGTGGCGAGCAGA
Organism: uncultured Candidatus Saccharibacteria bacterium; assembly: GCA_964426845.1. Lineage (GTDB taxonomy): Bacteria > Patescibacteriota > Saccharimonadia > Saccharimonadales > JAGQNJ01 > CAYRSA01. The sequence continues at coordinate 66,636 of CAYRSA010000003.1, forward strand.
ATTACAGACAAACTTTCTATGACGGCCTAGACTAGAGGCAGGGTCAACTAGTGCGAGGAGGTCCAAGATGGTAAGCGCTAAAGAAATCGATCGCCAACTAAAAAATATAGGGGTGACTTTCTGGTTCTTGGGCAATGCTGAGCTTCGCGAACTTCGCCACATTCTTGTCGATGGAGAGGTTATAGAGCACTGTGTTCTGGGCCGCTATGAGGGTGGATTCGCGGTTCTGTGTGCCACTAATTTGCGGCTTTTGTTAATCGACAAAAAGCCGTTTTATTTAACCCTTGAAGACATTCGCTATGACATGGTTGTAGAGGTAGATTTTTCTCACCGTTTGCTCAACGCCACTATCAAAGTTTGCACGCCTAATAAGACCCTGCACTTTACCAGTTATAAGAATCATGAAATTCGCCAACTTGTGACCTATATACAGCATAGGATCATAGCCGACCGCCAGCAACAAGCCAATCAGGTCCAATATGAGACAAATTCCCAGTACCAGCAGTACCGACCGCCGCAGCCAGCTCAACTATCGTGGCAACCCCAACGGTTTATCGAGCAAATTGCTGACATACCTCAAGCCAACACCGCACAGCCTCCGCACCGGTCCATTAAGAATATTGCTCTAACTGCTTTCGACGGCGCATCCCGAGTAACCGATGCTAGGCCAATTACCAGCATGAGACAAACCATCAACCCCTATGCTCGTTCATCTTTGACAATGAGGCAACGAATCTCGCGTCTCTAGTTGTTAAAGCGGAATTCCACGACATCTTCGGCTTGCATAACATAGGTTTTACCCTCTAAACGAACCTTGCCTGCGGCCCTGGCCTTTACTAGGGAGCCGGCCTCTAGAAGATCTGGAAAACTGACCACCTCGGCGGCGATAAAGCCTTTTTCAAAATCTGTATGGATAACCCCGGCGGCCTGGGGAGCAGTCGAACCTTGCTTAATTGTCCAGGCTCGGACTTCCTTGTCGCCAGCCGTAAGGTAACTTTGTAGGCCCAGGGTTCGGTAGGCGGCGTGAATAACCTGGACCAGCCCCGACTCATGTTGCCCATAACTTTCCAGCAACTCGGCAGCGTCAGTCGAGTCTAAATTCTTCAACTCATCCTCCAATTTAGCACACACAAATAGAGCCTGAGCGGGGGATACCAGGCTGGTTAGCTCCTGTTGTTTGGCTTGATCACTCAGGCCCATTTCGTCAACATTAAAGACATAGATTATTGGCTTAGCAGTTATCAAGTGGAGGTCCTGAATATGCTCCATTTCAAGGTCTCTAACAGAGGAGACTGCTTTACCTTCATTGAGTAAATTTTGTGTTCGTTCTAGGGTGTCGACAATAGGTTTGAGCTTGGGATTGCCCTTAGCTTCCTTGCCAGCAATCGGCAGGCGTTTTTCGACGGTTTGCAGGTCGGCTAGAATAAGCTCGGTAGTAATAATTTCAATGTCTGATTTTGGGTCAACTTTGTCATCGACATGGACAACATTGCTGTCGTCAAAGGCTCGGACGACATGACAAATAGCGTTGGTGGAGCGGATATGGCTGAGGAATTGATTACCTAAGCCTTCGCCCTTTGATGCGCCAGCCACCAAACCGGCAATATCCACGAAGTTTACGGTGGCTGGCACTATCGGTGCGCCGTTATACAGCTCTGACAGCTTATTTAGTCTGTCGTCTGGAATGGGTACTATACCCGTATTAGGCTCGATGGTGGCAAAGGGGTAGTTAGCCGCCAGAATGCTGTTATTAGTAAGGGCGTTGAACAGCGTAGATTTGCCTACATTGGGCAATCCAACGATGCCGATCTGAAGTGAACTCATGGATCATACTATAACAGAGGTGATCATTATTGACAAATAGACTCAAGTATGATAGTATGTAATCTGTAGAATCCAAAATAAACATATGTCAAAACAGAAAAAAACAGAAAAAACTACAAGTAGCCCAGAAACCAGGTTTGATAATACGAAAGTCTATAAGGGTGCCGTTTTGGGCGTAATGGCCCTGAGAGCCGTAAAAGGAAAAAATGGTGCGCTTAGCGAACGAGTAGCTAAGCGAATTATCGCAAAAGACTCAACCGTAGCTGGTCGTAAGGTTGCGCCCGAAACTATGGCGAAAGTTGAAGTAGTGTCTAAACAGACCGAATACTGGCACGGCACGGGTCGCTACCAATATCGTGACGGCAAAGTCGAAGATGTTCTTAAGGGAATGATTGAGCAAGGTGGCTTATTGCCACAGACTGATGATATTGATCTCGTTGGCACTATGGATAGTGTTTCTTTAGCACGGAGCAGGACATACGCTCGCGCCTACGCTGATATGCACGAAAATGGCGAAAAAGGCGAGCGCAATGGCTCCGCCTTGCTTTGGTCTGCTGCGTTTATCGGACCATTGGCAATGAAAATTGCACAAGAGGAAAAAGTTTGGCGTTCGGCTAACCGACAAAGAGTTAAAGAACATTTCGCAGCAAGTAATTCCGCTAGGTGGTACGAAAAAGTACGCCAAGAGCCTACGGGTACACTTGGTATTTTTGCACGCGGTTCAGACATTGATGGTAACTACCCAATTCTCTTCGGTGTCAAAGAAAGCGCTGTTGCTCCCGCTAAAACTTCTGACTCTGTTGCTGTCCACGAAGTACGATCCACAGACCCTATTGGTTTCGACGACCTAACGCATATTGAAGTACCCGAAGCTAGGGTGCTTGAGACCCAAGAGATGCTGGTAAAGGCCGGCTATGAAGTGCCAGTAATGGCTATTGAAGACTTTGAAGCTTACAGTGCTCGAGAGTCTTTTGTAGAGCAGGTTACATAGAAATCAATGAAAATAATTTCTGGAAACATAAGACAAAGTCTACCTCGTGAAGTAGCACTGGAAGATATAAATAGGGCAATAGAAACCTGTAATCCAGATATAATTTGTCTGCAGGAAGCAACCGTGGATACATTAAGAGATGCGGCAAGCGGCTACGTAGGGGCAGTTGCGACCGAGCATGGTTTAGAACCAACTTTTGCACAAACGCGTCATTTTCACAGCCGTTCCGGTGATATACATAGCGGTTTAGCAACGCTAGTCAGAGCCGAAATAGCGAACGACGTGGAAACTCGTGAAGTTGAACTCAACAGCCAACGCATACATACCCTATTTCGACCTATTGGTCGCAGGGCCTTGCTTATTACGACAATTACCGAAGCTGATAGATCTCTACACGTTGTAAATGCCCATCTTTCTTACCCGGGCATAAATCCATTAGCACGCAGGCGAGAGTGGAAGAAAGTCTTTGAAATTGTAAACGGACTAGAAGGAGACGTGGTTATTAGTGGCGACTTCAATGTACGACCCAACAGTCAGTTCATTCAAGAGTGTAACCGTCGTTGGCGACAAGTTACCGACCACACTAAAGCAACCTTTCACAACCTATACAGTTTTGTACCGAAGTCTCTGAAAGAACGTACCATAGACTATGTTTTTACCAACAAAGACTTTAAAAGGAAGGTCTCTGTTTCACAGCTTCCGCCAAATCACTCGGATCATATCTGGCACTCCATTGATGTCAGTTAGTGTTTAACTCTTGCAAAGTACTCGATAATCTACTTGCTTTGCACAGCAGCGCTTATGCTATACTAGGCCTAAGATGAATGTTGGCATATGTCCTCGGTGGGCGCTAGGCCAAACATCATAGGGAAAAGCATGAATAAAGTACAGAAAATACAAATCATTGCGAGGTGCAGATAATGGGTCTTCTCAGTGGCGTGAGCGACTTTTTTGGATTAGACTTGGGCACCACAGCGGCCCGGATCGTCCAGCTGAAGGGCAACGGGCCCAGTAAAATCCTGGTCCGATATGCAGCCGCACCAATTGACAGTACGCTGGCAGCCAGCGATGCAAATGCCGATCAGCAGAAGGTCCTGCAGACCCTGCGCGATCTGATTGCTTCTTCTCAAATCACTACTCGCAATGTGGCGGTTGGCATTCCATCTCATAAAGTCTTTACAACAGTAGTAGATATTGACCGGCTATCGCCGAGCGAGCTGGCTAAAACTATCCAGTTGCAGGCCGACTCCTTGATTCCTACGCCACTGGCCGACTCAAAAATTGACTGGGCCGTACTCGGTGACTCACCTAAAGATAAAACCAAGCAAGAAATTTTGCTTACCAGCGTAACCAACGAATTTATTGAGAAACAACTCGATATGTTGGAGTCAATTGGCCTCAATGTTATTGCCTTCGAGCCGGATAACCTGGCCCTAGTGCGTGCCATGATAGCTCCAGAGTCGACCACGCCTCAAGTAGTGCTGGATATCGGCTATAAGACTACCGACTTAGTCATCACCATGAACGGAGCTCCACGCCTGACCCGTTCCATTCCAACCGGAACAGAGGCGATCTTACGGGCGGCAACCCAGAACCTGGCTATCGACCAAAAACAGGCCGAGCAATTCGTCTTCAAATTTGGACTTAACGAGGCCAAGTTGGAAGGTCAAATTCATAAAGCCATCATCGGTACCATAGACATTATCGTCAATGAGATTGAGAAGTCTCTGAAATTCTTCCGGACTCGCTATGTCGGCGTGACCCTGGACCGCATTGTCGTGACCGGCAGTGCCGCTACTTTGCCAGAATTCCCGCTGTATATTGCTAACAAAACCGGCCTAAAAGTAGAGATCGGCAATGCTTGGCGCAATATTACCTATTCTAAGGATAAACAAAACGAACTACTAGGAGCCAGCAGTAGCTTTGGTGTGGCCGCAGGTTTGGCGGAGAGGGTAGAATAATGGTTCAGTTCAACCTATTACCATCAGTTAAACAGGAATATATCAAAGCCGTACGCACCAAGCGCTTGGTAACCACAGTGTCGATCATTGCCTCGCTAGCGGCTCTAGCCGTCATGGTTTTGTTGTACGTGAACGTGAACTTTGTTCAGAAACGTCACATTGCCAATCTAACTACCGACATCGACCAGAAGGTAACCGAGCTAGAGGCGATTGAGGATATTGATAAGGTCTTGACCGTTCAAAACCAACTAGGGGCCTTAACGGCGTTGCATGAGCAAAAGCCGGCTACCGAACGGGTTCTGCCTCTACTCAGCAAAGTCACGCCGCAGTCAGCTAGCATTGCCCAGACGACGGTTAGCTTTACCGACAGCACCATGAGCATTAATGGTACGGCCGACTCATTAGTTACTGTTAATAAGTTTGTTGATACCTTGAAGTTCACCAAATACAAAGTTGCCCAGGAAGGTGATGAGTTACCAGCTTTTTCGGCCGTAGTGTTGAGTTCATTTAGTGTCACCAACAACGAGGCTACTTACCAAATCGACTTCAAGTTTGATCCAAAAATCTTTGACAACACGCAACAGATAGAATTTATCATTCCCAGTATTATTTCCACTCGCTCACAAACCGAAAAACCATCTGACTTATTTAAGCCCAAACCGACGCCACCTAACCCAACAGAGGGGCAATAAAGGACAAGATTATGGCAAAAACTCGACAATCCCAAAAACGTAGTCAGCTCGACAAAGCCAATGCGCGCATGGTAATTACCGTGGCAGTAGCGGCTTTCGTGGTAGTCTTCTCGCTAGTAGCGTCTCGAGCCTTGTGGGTGCGCATGTCTCATCAGGCCGAAGTCATCAACCAGAAAGAGATAGCCCGTGACCAACTGGAAACCAACTTAGAAACTATTGATGAATTGCAGACGTCTTACAACACCTTTGTCGAGACTAATCAAAACGTCATCGGTGGCAATCCAGCCGGTTCGGGCGATAAAGATGGCAACAACGCTAAGATTGTCCTGGACGCCCTGCCTAGCAAATACGATTTCCCAGGCTTAGCCACTAGTCTAGAAAAGGTCATCAAGGCTAACGGCAGTAACATCAACAGCATTAGTGGTATTGATGATGAAGTCGCTCAATCGGGCGATCAGCAATCAAGTGGACCGATCGAGGTGCCCTTCGAGATGTCAGCGGCTGGCAACTACCAGTCTACTCAGGACCTGCTCACCTTATTGCAACGCTCGATTCGCCCAATCCAAGTCCAGACCTTAGAAGTCTCGGGCAGCAACAGCGAATTAGTATTAAACCTGACCGCTTTGACTTACTATCAGCCCGAGCGCGCGCTTAGAGTCCAAACAAAGGTGGTCGAGTAATGAAACAAAAAGATATAGCTATCATTATCGTTGTAGTCTTCGTTAGCGGCTTGCTGTCTTACTTCATTTCTAATGCTTTGTTTGCTTCGCCCGATAATTTGACGACTGAAGTGGAAGTGGTTGAGCCAATCACTGCCGATTTCCCAGAGCCCGATACTCGATACTTCAACACGAACTCAATTAACCCCACCCAAACCATTACAATCGGCGATGGGCAAAATCAACAGCCATTCCAGACAGATAATTAGGGGGCACCAGGCGTGAGTGTCTTATCCGAAGAGGTCCAAAATAAGGTAGAAGCAGCTTTAGTTGACCGCAAGTTATTGAAACCAGACGACGCCAAACGGCTACGCCAAAAATCTAAGGACCAGAGTACGCCCTTCTTGCAACTGCTGGTGTCAGAAGGTGGTATTTCAAACGAGGTTTTGACTAAAACCATCGCTAATGTTACCAACGTGCCTTATGTAAATCTCAGCAATGCCAAAGTTGACTCAGATATACTGGCGCTTTTGCCCCAAGAAACCGCCGAACTATATATGGCCGTACCCTTAGGGGAGATGCAGCATCGCCTGGTGGTGGCTATGCTGGATGCTGATAACATTCAGGCTGTAGATTTCTTGTCAAACAAAATTGGGCGGCCCCTTAAAGTTTATGCCGCCTCAGAAGAGGGAATCCGCCGAGTTCTTAGTCAATACAACGCTAAAATCGATCAGTCTGTGGCTCAGGCTTTTACAGAAGGTGAAGTTGATGAAATTACTCCCACAGCAAAAGAAGCCGATAATTTGCAGGCCCAGAACAAGATCGAGACCGTGGTCGCCGACTCGCCAATTAGTAAAGCTCTATCAGCCATCTTGGAATACGCCGCCAACAACCGAGCCAGTGATGTGCACATCGAACCTATGGAAAAAGAACTTAAAATCCGGGCACGTATCGACGGGGTTCTACGAGAAATCATGCGTTTGCCAAAGAGTACCGAGGCTCCGCTGGTGTCGCGAATAAAGATTTTGTCCAACCTGAAAATTGACGAGCATCGCATTCCACAAGACGGCCAATTTACCGTTCGGGTAGCTCGCCGGGACATTGATTTACGAATCGCTATAGCGCCGGTGGTATGGGGCGAGCAGGTGGTTATTCGTCTACTGGATAAATCTGGCACCAGTCTAAAACTGGAGGAGATGGGCTATACAGGCCGGGCATTAAAGAGCATCCGAGCGGCTCTAAAGTTCTCTAACGGCATGGTGCTGACCTCGGGTCCAACTGGCTCAGGAAAATCGACTTCCATGTACGCCTTGCTACAAGAAGTGAAGAGTGATGAAGTCAACATTGTCACCCTGGAAGATCCGGTCGAGTACAAGATGCCCGGCATTAATCAAATCCAGGTTAACAATGATGTTGGACTGACTTTTGCCAGTGGCCTGCGGTCTGTCCTGCGCCAAGACCCCAATATTGTCATGGTTGGTGAGATTCGTGATAAAGAAACTGCTCAGCTGGGCGTTCAGGCGGCCCTAACCGGACACCTCGTGTTCTCGACTTTGCACACCAATTCAGCCGCCGGTATCTTGCCACGTTTGCTTGATATGGGTATTGAACCTTTCTTGATTGCCAGTACTGTGCGGGCCGTAATCGGCCAGCGTTTGGTTCGCCGAATCGGTGAAGACAAGGAAGAGTACAAGTCCGATGCGGCCGAAACCGCTGCCATTCAAGCCACTATTGGCCATCTACTACCAGAGAAAGACGAAGATGTGGCCAAAGTGGCGGCCGAACTTGGCTATAAAAGCTTGCCTCTAAAGGGGCAAAGCGCTTATACTTTATTCAAGGGCAAGGATAGCCCCGATGCGCCCGGTGGGTACAAGGGACGAATGGGCTTGTATGAAGTCTTCAGTATAAGTGATGACATACAAAATCTGATTCTTAAAAGAGCCACCAGCGCCGAGATACAAAAAGCGGCTGTTGCCAAAGGCATGGTCACAATGCGCCAAGATGGCTATCTAAAAGCCTTAGCTGGACAGACCACTTTGGCTGAAGTAAACCGGGTGGCCGGCACAGAAAGCGCATAAAGGGGAAAGAACAGAGGAAAATATGGCAGACGCACCAGCACCAACCCAGGGCATTCGTATAGAACCCCTGCTGGATGAAGTTATCAAGAAAAAAGGTTCGGACTTACACCTTCAAGTAGGCCTACCACCGATTATTCGTGTCGACGGAAAGCTAGGCCCAGTTTCCGGTGCCGATGCTTTGACCGAAGAGAGCATCGAATCACTGATTTTTGCAATATTAGACGATGATCAAAAGCAGATTTTGCTTAAAGATAAAGAATTCGACTTTAGCTTTGCTTACGGCGACCTGGGAAGATTTCGGGTAAACGCCTTTCATGAGAGAGGTAACCTGGCAGCGGCCCTGCGTTTGATCCCTAACGAAGTATTAAGCGTCGAACAACTGGGACTGCCACAAATTGTTAATAAGTTCGCCGATTATCCGCGTGGTTTGGTGTTAGTGACTGGACCGACTGGCTCTGGTAAGTCAACAACTCTAGCCGCTCTTGTCGATCGTATCAACAACGAGCGGGCCGACCATATCGTGACTATCGAAGACCCGATCGAATTTACCCATAAATCCAAGAAATCAGTAGTCGTCCAACGTGAAGTCCACTACGATACCTACTCATTCTCGGCAGCTCTGCGTAGTTCACTACGTCAAGACCCGGACGTGGTGTTGATTGGTGAAATGCGCGATTTGGAAACTATCGCTGCGGCTATTACTATCGCCGAAACTGGACACTTGGTGTTTGCTACGCTGCATACCAACTCGGCGGCACAGTCGATTGATCGTATGATTGATGTTTTTCCACCACATCAACAGCCACAGATTCGTTCACAATTGGCTAATATTCTGATGGCTATTTGTTCACAGCGCTTGGTACCGGCCATTGGCGGTGGACGCCAGGCCGCGGCTGAAATTTTGATTGCCACCCCGGCCGTACGCAACATTATCCGCGAGGGCAAAAGCCACCAGTTGGAAGCTGTTATCCAAACCGGTGCCGAATTCGGTATGCAGTCTATGGATAAGACTTTGGTCGGTATGGTTCAAAAGGGTTCTATCACTTACGACGAAGCCCGAACCTTTGCTGTTGATATTGATGAGCTAGATCGAATGATGAGGAGCTAAGCGTGCTCGCCTTTAAATACACCGCTCGTGACCCAGTAACCGGCAAGAAGGTGACTGCTGAAGTGTCGGCTGAAAATGAGCAGGCGGCCACTAAGCTTATTAAAGCCCAGGGCTTATCACCAATTGAGCTGAGTGTAAAATCTGGTGACCAAGGTGTCGTCGGGCGCTTTAGGCACCGCATCAAGGCTAAAGATAAAGTTCTTTTCGCTCGGCAGTTGTCAACTTTGATTAATGCTGGCTTACCGCTAGTCCAGAGCCTCAGGAATGTCTCGGCTCAAACCCAGAACAAATATTTGCAGGTTGTTATTAACGACGTAATAACTAGCGTTGAATCGGGTATGGCTTTCTCGGCCGCCTTGGCTAAGCACCCGCAAGTCTTCGACGAGGTGTTTGTTAACTTGGTAGCCGCTGGGGAAGCCTCGGGAACGCTTGATAAAACCCTCGAGCGTATTGCCAATCAGAAGGAAAAAGACGCTGAAATTCTTAGTAAAGTCCGAGGCGCCATGGTCTATCCAATAATCGTTTTGGTGGTCATGTTGGGCGTGGTAACTTTCATGATTGTACAGGTGCTTCCGGCAGTCGAAGAGGTCTACACCGGTATCCCTGGGGCAACTCTGCCACTAGTAACTAGGATATTGCTGGCCATTGCACACTTCACCATCAAGTTTTGGTGGTTAGAACTGATTATTATCGCTCTGCTAATAGTTGGTACTAGTCGCTGGGCTAGAACTCTTGGGGGCAAACGGGTGATTGATAAGATGAAAATGCGTGCATGGCCAATTGGTCGGCTGTTCATGAAGGTCTACATGGCTCGTTTTACCCGCGTCGGCGCCACATTGGTAGCCAGTGGCGTTCCATTGATTCAAATGCTGGATATTACCGGTCGCTCTATTAACAATATCCATATCAAAGAGTCAATTGATAGAGCTGCCGAGAAAGTTAAGGGCGGCAAGGCCTTGTCGGACTCTTTGAAGGGGGACCCCAACTTCCTAGAACTGGTTCCCGACATGTTGCACATCGGCGAGCAGTCTGGCTCGGTCGAGCAAATGCTATCTAAAACCGCTGATTACTACGAACGAGAAGTCGATAACGAGATTCGAGCTATCTCGACAACTATCGAACCTGTCTTGATGATTCTTATGGGTGCCATGGCTATATTCATAGTTGTGGCCATATTACTGCCGGTTTACAGCCTGGTTGGTAGTGATATCCTAAGCGTATGATTTTTGTTGTCCTTGGTGTGCTGGGACTGTGTATGGGCAGTTTTGTTAACGCTTTGGTTTGGCGCCTACACCACCAAGAGACTTCAAAAAGACAATCAAAAAAATTTTCAATCGCTCATGGTCGTTCAATGTGCCCACATTGCCAACATGAGCTAGCAGTCAAAGATTTAATACCAGTGTTGAGCTGGTTATGGCTAGGTGGGAAGTGTCGTTACTGTCGTCGGCCAATCGGCTGGCAGTATCCACTGGTTGAATTATCAACCCTAGGCTTGTATCTCATCAGTTATGTTTACTGGCCATACGGCTTTGACGCCTTCGGCATAGCCCTGTTGGTTATATGGTTAATCTTGTTGATTGGCCTGGTAGCCTTGTTGGTCTATGATTTGCGCTGGATGATTTTGCCCAATCGCCTGGTCTACCCGCTGTATAGCCTGGCACTTGCCCAAATTGTGGTACTCATAGTCCAAGCCGGTTCGCTTAAGCCCTTGCTTGGCGCTGCAGGCGGCATTTTGGTAACCAGCGGGGTGTTTTACGCCCTGTTTCAGATATCCAAAGGCCAGTGGATTGGTGGTGGTGACGTCAAGCTGGCAGTCATCCTAGGGGTTTTTGCGGGAGGTTTTATAGAGGGAGTTATACTAATCTTTATGGCTTCACTGCTAGGGACGATTGTCTCGTTGCCGCTATTTATTATGGGCAAGGGCCGAGGTAAGCAAATACCATTTGGGCCATTTTTGATAATTGCTACCATTATTGTCTACCTATTTGGAGCCAGTATTATAGCCGAATATAAACAGCGGTTTCTTCTCATATAAAAGACAAAGCTTATGCTATACTTATAGCTATGAAAGAGGGCAGGTCCGGCAGGCTTACTGGCGGGTTCACGATTTTAGAGGTGATGATTTTTTTAATCATCACTGGCGTGTTGCTCGTCGCCGCCATGTCTCTATTGAGCGGTCAGCATAATAGAACGGCCTTTAGGCAATCAATCCGCGAGAACGAATCACAGTTTAAGACTACTATCAACGAGGTGGCCAGTGGTTTTTATCCCAACAACGGCAATTTTAGTTGCACAGTCAGCCCGGGCGGCATACCGACTTTTACCAGCGCTACAGCAACCGAACAAGGCCAAAACGAAGACTGTCTTTTCCTGGGCAAAGTAGTCAGGGTTAATCCTGGAGGCACGAGTTATAGTATTTATACCATCGCCGGACGCCGACTAGTCAGTGGTACAGAGGTGACGCAACTACAAGACGCTAATCCCAGGCCAGTGGCCCGGTTTAGTGGTGATCCGGTAAATACACCGGATGTAACTCAGACGGTAAATCTGCCATCCGACATCCAGATAACTAAGGTAGTCAGCATAAGTACGGCCGGCGTGCAAACAACAATTGACGCTTTTGGGTTTATGATGTCGGTCGGCAAGACCTCTGGTGGTGACTTGGTTTCCGGGGCTCAGGCTATCAGTCTGGTGCCACTGCCTAATCCAGCTCCTAACGATAATGACTTCAAAACCGGTATAAGCGGGATGCAGCAAGTTCACGTTGGCAGTGCTAAAACGATCGTCTTATGCGTAAGACAAGGTGGGACCGGCGGTGCCCAAGGAGCAATTGTATTTGGGTCGCAAGGCCGACAACTTAGTACGGAAGTAATAATAGGAGCTCCGCCCAGCGGATATACGTGCCCAGCATGAAACAACTAGATAGAAACCACCACATCAACAATCAACGAGGCGATACCATCGTCGAAGTTCTAATATGCCTGATGATTATCGGGCTGGCTATAGGCATTGGCTACGGCATCGCCTCGCGTAGTCTAAAAGCCGCTCGCCAAGCTCAAGAGCGCACCGAGGCAGTTAAAATCGCTGAAGGCCAAGTCGAGAGGATTAAAGGTGTGTTGGCTGGAGTTAACACGGCTGAAAAGGATAAGATTACAGACCAGTCCACCAACGTTTTTTGTATGAATAGCTCTGGCGCAGTCGTCACCTTTCCTGGTGCCTACGGCACCACCATCAAGAATTTAGACAGCGACGATCTTACCAACTATCCAGCTGACTGTACTCAAGGGCTTTACAAGGTAATTATTGACCAGGACACGGCAACCCCTAACCAGTTTGCTGTTGTGGTGCGCTGGGAAAGCCTTGGTGCCGGCAAACGTGAGGAAGTAAAAATTAAGTACAAGGTTTATCAATAGATGAAAAAGAACCAGGCCGGTTTTACTCTAGTTGAGCTACTAATCGCTACGTCCATCTTTGCCGTAATATTATTAGCGGCTACAGCCACCTTGATTCAGGTTGGACGCATGTACTACAAGGGTGTGATTGCTTCCAGGACCCAGGATACAGCTCGAACTCTTACCGATGACATCAGCCGAAGTTTACAATTTAGCGGCGGTACCGTACCAACTCTAAACCTGGGTGGCAGCCCTCCCGTATCAGCAATTTGCTTTGCTGACACCCGGCTTACCTTTGTCGTGAATGTCCAGGCCCCGGAAAATATTGCCCATGCCTTGTGGCAGGATACTATCGCTGGACCGGGCAGCTGTGCGGCTAGCCCAATCAGCCTGACGGCGCCGAATCCAGGCGGGCTTGACGGCAAGGATTTGCTCGACCCGCATATGCGTCTGACTAAGCTGTCGGTGACTCCGTCGGCAGGTAGCCCAGACGTTTACGACGTAGAAGTAGGCGTGGCCTACGGTGACACCGACCTTTTCAACCTTGATGGTATGGGCAAGCCAGTTTCTTGTAAGGGCTCGGTTCTTGGCGGTCAATGGTGCGCGATATCGGAAATTAAAACGCAAGTGTTTAGAAGGGTAGAGGATTAATATGAGCAAGCAATCAACCAATAAACTCAGGGCTAATCAAAGCGGTCTAGTGTCAATCCTGGTCTCTATGGTATTCATTATCATACTGACCTTGATAACCACTAGCTTTGCTTTGCTTATGCGACGTGAACAACGCCAAGCTCTGGACCGTCAACTCAGCGCCCAAGCCTTCTATGCCGCCGAGAGCGGAATCAATGATGCCATCGAGAACATTAGTGCTGGCACGGCCGTAAGTCAGGACTGCAGCAACACGACTTCTGTAATAGGCGGATCAACCGACCTTGGTGACGGTTTATCAATCAGTTGTGTGCTGATTGATAAGACCCCGAGCTCACTTGAGTATTCTGTCCCTAAAAACGAATCTAGAGTCGTACCAGTCTTGACGTCAGAACCTATAAGTAAGATTAGAATTAGCTGGCAGGCGGAAAGCGGTCAAACGGCCTTTGCCGCCACTAGTTCTACTTTCAATTTTCCCCAGGGAGCATATGGCTCTAATGTCAACGTTGGCGATGTTGGAGTACTTCGGGTTTCGGCCATGCCAATTACTAGCGATGTCAGTCGGTCCACTCTAACCAATAACACTCAGACAATGTTTTTATACCCGCAAACCGGAAGCGGCTCACCAAACACGCGTAACTATAATGCTAGCCCCGCTGCGCAGGGAGACATCATCAACGGTAAGTGTAATTCTGCCAATACCCCATACTGCTCGGCGGAGATCACCAACCTGCCGGGTACAAACAACTACTACCTTCGAGTTAAGTCAATCTACAAAGATAGCAATGTATCTATCAAGGCTTACAATGCTGGTGGGACGGAGCTGCCATTACTGGGGACCCAGGCCAAAATTGACTCTACCGGCAAAGCCAACGATGTTTTACGCCGTATACAGGTTAGGGTACCGATTAACAACCAGTTTATGTATCCAGAATTTGCGGTGGAAACCGCTGACGACATCTGTAAGTTGCTGCTAGCCATTCCTCCCGATACCGTCCAGGACGGCGAATGCTATACCGATTCCGATACCCCACCACCACCGCCACCACCAGCAGCCGTAGACGTCTGCTCAAACATTGCCGGAATTCAGACAACTGTGCCCGCAGGCTATGTCTCTAACGGTAGTGGTGAATGTACGGTACCACCACCGCCACCACCAGTTTTACCCCCTTGTGAACCCGCACCTGCTTGGTGGTTGCCAGCCTATGGTACGTGGCCGCAATATCCAAGTCCTTGCACTCCATGATAAGGCGGGTTAGGAGATTGAAGAATATGACTGTAGAAGATGATAACATTAAGGTATAATCAAAGCATAAGAAGTTACGGGGCTAACAAGAAAAATGGTTAAGAAGTTACCAGACCTGGAAAAACATAAACACTCTCGGCTGAGTCAGGTGTTTGGTTCAAAGCGCAATCGGATGCTAGTGATCGTTGGCGTACTTGTCTTGGCTATAGTTGTAGCGGCCGCCATAATTATCAGTCAGCCTTCTCAAGACGAGCAAGACATAGCTGATATGAATGCCCTCAGTGAACAATCGGCTGCTTTGGTGGCGGACTATAAGTATGGTCAAGCTATAGCCCTGTGGCAGGCATTCTTAAAGAAACCACTCAGCCCAGACGTAAAGTGTGAGGCTAATTTGCGCTATGGCATAACCCTTTTAGATAGCTTTAAGTACAATGATGCCTACGATAACCTCGTCGGCCTGCAGGAATCATGCAAAAATGTCGATCAGTACACTTTGACCTTAGGCTTAGCTAAGAGCGCCGATGGCGGGGCCCGAATTGTTCCAGCTATCGACAATTACAAAAAGGTCATTGACCAATTGAAACAAAGGCAAGAAAATCCACCCAAAGATTTCAACGCTGAAGAGAATCAAAAGATGATTGCCGATTACCAAGAGACAATAAAGATTTTGGAGAGCAACTTATGATCGCCCGAAAGCTAAAACGCCTAGTTCTGCTTGCTGCGGTGAGTTTATTATTTTTGACAGGTGTGGCTGGCTCGCTGCTGTTCCAGGCTAGCAAGGCTTTTGCCCAGGCGCCAGGCCTTAGGTTCCAGGTACTGAAGAACGGTTCTTGTACTACTTCGGTAAATTCCGGAGACTTTGTAAATGTCAAAATATTTCGTGACGCCACCAGCGGTACTATAAGTAGCCTACAAGTTAAAGTTAATGGTGCCAATGTGACTACAAATCCCAGCTCAATTACCGGTTCGGCTAGCAACTTAGAAATTGCTGCGCCGACGCTGTCACAAAACCCCAGCACTATAACCGTCACCGGTTGGAATAACAACCAAAGCCAATCTGTAACATTTACCGCCTATTGCCAAGCTTCTGGTGTCAATTATGGCACTAACGGCTGGGGAGTGACAGTTAACACCAATACCAGTGGCGGCAGTAGCGGAACCGTCAATACAACTGCCTGCACGCCAACAGCCTGGTTTCAGCAGGGTAATTCTAGCTCGGCCAGCAGAATGTCCTATCTAGACTTGTCCCAGTCGAGTGCGACAGTTGTGAATAGCGGAGCCGCCTATACAGCCCAATTAAACGGCTCTGGTTATAATAAGACCGACCAATACTTCTATGGCTTTACGCCTAGTTCTGGTTACGGTACGCCCGGTACTTTGTACCAATTCGATAGTCAAGGTGGCTCTAGAAGTCTGGGAATAGTCCTGCCTTCAGCAACCTACGGTGATGGTTGGTTTGCCGGTGATGTTCGAGGAGCTGGCATTCCTGGCCAAGATAACTACCTGTACGTAGTTCAATTAAACAGCAACAAGATCTACAAGATTAATCTGGGAACTGTAAGCGGCGCAGCCACCAACAGAATAGCTGCAACCGTTACTACTAGCAGAACTACCAGGCTTAACGATGTCGCCTTTAGTCCCCAGGACGGCAAGCTTTACGGATTTGATCAGAACCAAGGGGTTTTTGTAAGAGTTGACCCAAGTAGCGGCACAGTAACTAATATTAGCCAGCCCTATACAGCCAATCCTCACGGTGTAGCCTGGTTCTACCAAACTAGCAGTGGCACCGCTTTTTACTCCTATGACAACACAGGACAAATATACAGGTTTCTAGGTATCGAAAACTACGGTCCTGGCAATCTTTTGCCAGTCCAGCCACCTTGGAAATCGGCTACCTCAACCCAACAAAACGATGGTTCAGTCTGTGCCACTACTGGAGACCCGTTCTGTACGGCTCCTGATGGCTCCACCTGGCCCATTGGCCACGCCAATTGTAATCCTCCACCACCGGACGTTTGCCCTAACATAGCCGGCAGCCAGACGGCTGTGCCAACTGGCTACGTCAAGAACTCCGCTGGAGACTGTGTCATACCAGCTACGCCTTATCTAAGAGCCTACGGCAACGATTTGGCGGTGGGTAGTGCTTTTGGGGCTAGTTGTGACGTTCGTGATAATGATGCTACATTCCGAGCTCGCGCTAGGTCAGTAACTAGTAATACTTGGTCTGGGGCCTCCGGCCAATTTGCGCTCTTGGCTTTGGGCCAAATTGACGGCTTCTATAGCTCGAACCTGCGCAATCCGCCCACAGGTCCTCCTAATCCGCGAGTCGGTTTAACTTTCGGTAACTTCAACGGCTCGGCCCAGGTTACTGACTACGGGGGCTCAGGTGCTCAAAGCCGCTGTTTACCAGATTTCATGAACAAGGCTTTTGCTGGTCAGTTAGAGACGGGCAATCGTACAATCAACACCACATCAGTCCCCGAATGCACAACTGCTACAGCAGCAACCTGTAGACAGGCTAGATTCATCCGCGGCGACGTCTATATCAATGGCAATATCACCTTTGATAACGCGGGTGGCTGGTCATCACCGAATAAGATCCCTAGTTACTACTTGGTCGTGGAGGGAAATATCTACATAGCTCCGGGAGTTACTCAATTAGACGGCGTGTTCATAGCCCAACCTAAGTTCACCGGTGGGGTAATGGACGCCAACACCGGACAGATCCGCACCTGCGCCAGCTCGACGGGTGGAAACTTCACAACCATAAGCGCCTGTAACAATACATTGACAGTTAATGGAGCATTTATTGCTCACCGCGTACTTTTCCAGCGCACAAAAGGTGACTCTAACGCCGCCAGCGCCACTGAAGGAGTCAATGATACTGGCAATGTGGCTGAGGTATTCAAGTTTAGCCCCGAGACTTATCTGGCGACACCGCCAGCAAATTTCCAAACCGGTCAGTCTCTCAAGAAGTACGATTTCATCACCAGTCTGCCGCCAGTCCTGTAAGTATTTTTCCACAACGGGGTAAACGGACCTTAAAAGAGCCTTGCAATTCAAAGTGTTTATGGTTACCATACAAGTATCAATCTATAAACGGGCATCGAATAAAGGGGTAAAATAACAATGAAAAAACTACAAAAAGAGCAAAAAGGCTTCACAATCATCGAAGTTATGATCGTCTTGGTCATCGCTGCGGTGATCATCCTGATCGTTTTCTTGGCGGTTCCAGCCTTGCAACGTAACGCTCGAAACAACCAACGTAAGAGCGACGCCGCTCGTATTAGCGCAGCTGTTAGTGAGTATACCAACAATACTAACGGTAGCCTGCCAACTACTTGGGGTAACATCAAGCCTTACCTAGGTAACATGGCTTTCTATACCACCCTGCCAGCAGACGGTGACGCAATTGGTAACGCGACAGCCAACCAAACAGTTGCTACCGCTGACACCGCTCCAGCTGTGGCCAAAAGGGCAACCTGCAACACTACGGCCGGCGACGTTAACATCGGTAAAGCCGTAACCAGTACTCAAGATAGACAATTTGTCGTTCTCTACAAAACTGAAGGTGGATCAACCGAACCTTCTCAGTGTATTGCTGGCTAATAGCTAACAACTAGTACTTAAACAGCCCTTCGGGGCTGTTTTTGATTGGCTTTATTCAGCTTTGCGGTGATATTGGTCGTGAACTTTTTTGAGGTGGGGGTCAGTGACATGAGTGTATATCTGGGTAGTAGCCACGTTGCTGTGGCCCAGCATGGCCTGGACGGACCGCAGATCGGCTCCATTCATAAGCAAGTCAGTGGCGAAAGAGTGGCGCAGGGTGTGCGGGGAGACGTGTTTGGTGATGCCGGCTAGCTTGGCGTAGCGGGCCACCATCCGCTGGATGCTGCGGGCAGTTAGGCGTTTATAGTTGCCGCTATTATCAGCAGTTGAGCGGCCACCATAGCTAATAAACAGGGGTGGCAGACTATCCTCACGTCGGTTTAAATAGCCCTGAACCCAATCAGCCGCGGTAGGGCTTATGAAAATCGGCCGGTCCTTCTGGCCCTTGCCTCGGACCATGAACTCCCGGCGTTGCATGTTTACATGGTCGCGGTTGAGATTGACCAGTTCCGAGACCCGCAAGCCACTGGAGAATAGCAATTCCAAGATGGCTCGGTCGCGCAGTCCGCTGATTTCTTGGATCTTGGGTTGGGCGAACAGGCGTTCTAGCTCTTCAGGGTTAAGGAAGGTTACTTGCTTTCGTCGAGTGCGGGCTAGTTCAATTTTGTCAGCTGACAGGGCAGGGATGCTCCGCCGAGCACAGAATTTCAGAAATGAACGGAGGGCAATTAGATGATAGTTTTGGGTAGTTTTGTCCAACTCATCAGAGGTGTTGGTGCCCAGGCGGTTCAGCCACAGGCGCCATTTTTGGATAAGTTCAGGAGTGATATCCGAAACGTTGATATCGCCGGCATAGTCTTCTAGACGGGTGAGGTAGTGGTCGTAGTTATGAATGGTTTTTCCGGAGCGGTTTTGCTCGATCTCTAAGTATTCTAGAAAATCGGTCTTGGCTTTGGAAAAACGCATACTCTTATTGTAATACACTAATGCTTCCAACCGGCATTCTAATCTGTTATACTGCCCATAAGAATACAAAATGTATACAATAATCAGCAAAAGGAGACAGCCTTGGAACGAACTCTCATTATTGATTGGTGGTGGTGACGTCAAGCTGGCAGTCATCCTAGGGGTTTTTGCAGGAGGTTTTATAGAGGGAGTTATACTAATCTTTATTGCTTCACTGCTGGGGACGATTGTCTCGTTACCGCTAGTTATTATGGGCAAGGGCCGAGGTAAGCAAATACCATTTGGCCCCTTTTTGATAATTGCCACCATTATCGTTTACCTATTTGGAGCCAGTATTATAGCCGAGTATAAACAGCGGTTCCTTCTCATATAAAAAACAAAGCTTATGCTATACTTATAGCTATGAAAGAGGGCAGGTCCGGCAGGCTTACTGGCGGGTTCACGATTTTAGAGGTGATGATTTTTTTAATCATCACTGGCGTGTTGCTCGTCGCCGCCATGTCTCTATTGAGCGGTCAGCATAATAGAACGGCCTTTAGGCAATCAATCCGCGAGAACGAATCACAGTTTAAGACTACTATCAACGAGGTGGCCAGTGGTTTTTATCCCAACAACGGCAATTTTAGTTGCACAGTCAGCCCGGGCGGCATACCGACTTTTACCAGCGCTACAGCAACCGAACAAGGCCAAAACGAAGACTGTCTTTTCCTGGGCAAAGTAGTCAGGGTTAATCCTGGAGGCACGAGTTATAGTATTTATACCATCGCCGGACGCCGACTAGTCAGTGGTACAGAGGTGACGCAACTACAAGACGCTAATCCCAGGCCAGTGGCCCGGTTTAGTGGTGATCCGGTAAATACACCGGATGTAACTCAGACGGTAAATCTGCCATCCGACATCCAGATAACTAAGGTAGTCAGCATAAGTACGGCCGGCGTGCAAACAACAATTGACGCTTTTGGGTTTATGATGTCGGTCGGCAAGACCTCTGGTGGTGACTTGGTTTCCGGGGCTCAGGCTATCAGTCTGGTGCCACTGCCTAATCCAGCTCCTAACGATAATGACTTCAAAACCGGTATAAGCGGGATGCAGCAAGTTCACGTTGGCAGTGCTAAAACGATCGTCTTATGCGTAAGACAAGGTGGGACCGGCGGTGCCCAAGGAGCAATTGTATTTGGGTCGCAAGGCCGACAACTTAGTACGGAAGTAATAATAGGAGCTCCGCCCAGCGGATATACGTGCCCAGCATGAAACAACTAGATAGAAACCACCACATCAACAATCAACGAGGCGATACCATCGTCGAAGTTCTAATATGCCTGATGATTATCGGGCTGGCTATAGGCATTGGCTACGGCATCGCCTCGCGTAGTCTAAAAGCCGCTCGCCAAGCTCAAGAGCGCACCGAGGCAGTTAAAATCGCTGAAGGCCAAGTCGAGAGGATTAAAGGTGTGTTGGCTGGAGTTAACACGGCTGAAAAGGATAAGATTACAGACCAGTCCACCAACGTTTTTTGTATGAATAGCTCTGGCGCAGTCGTCACCTTTCCTGGTGCCTACGGCACCACCATCAAGAATTTAGACAGCGACGATCTTACCAACTATCCAGCTGACTGTACTCAAGGGCTTTACAAGGTAATTATTGACCAGGACACGGCAACCCCTAACCAGTTTGCTGTTGTGGTGCGCTGGGAAAGCCTTGGTGCCGGCAAACGTGAGGAAGTAAAAATTAAGTACAAGGTTTATCAATAGATGAAAAAGAACCAGGCCGGTTTTACTCTAGTTGAGCTACTAATCGCTACGTCCATCTTTGCCGTAATATTATTAGCGGCTACAGCCACCTTGATTCAGGTTGGACGCATGTACTACAAGGGTGTGATTGCTTCCAGGACCCAGGATACAGCTCGAACTCTTACCGATGACATCAGCCGAAGTTTACAATTTAGCGGCGGTACCGTACCAACTCTAAACCTGGGTGGCAGCCCTCCCGTATCAGCAATTTGCTTTGCTGACACCCGGCTTACCTTTGTCGTGAATGTCCAGGCCCCGGAAAATATTGCCCATGCCTTGTGGCAGGATACTATCGCTGGACCGGGCAGCTGTGCGGCTAGCCCAATCAGCCTGACGGCGCCGAATCCAGGCGGGCTTGACGGCAAGGATTTGCTCGACCCGCATATGCGTCTGACTAAGCTGTCGGTGACTCCGTCGGCAGGTAGCCCAGACGTTTACGACGTAGAAGTAGGCGTGGCCTACGGTGACACCGACCTTTTCAACCTTGATGGTATGGGCAAGCCAGTTTCTTGTAAGGGCTCGGTTCTTGGCGGTCAATGGTGCGCGATATCGGAAATTAAAACGCAAGTGTTTAGAAGGGTAGAGGATTAATATGAGCAAGCAATCAACCAATAAACTCAGGGCTAATCAAAGCGGTCTAGTGTCAATCCTGGTCTCTATGGTATTCATTATCATACTGACCTTGATAACCACTAGCTTTGCTTTGCTTATGCGACGTGAACAACGCCAAGCTCTGGACCGTCAACTCAGCGCCCAAGCCTTCTATGCCGCCGAGAGCGGAATCAATGATGCCATCGAGAACATTAGTGCTGGCACGGCCGTAAGTCAGGACTGCAGCAACACGACTTCTGTAATAGGCGGATCAACCGACCTTGGTGACGGTTTATCAATCAGTTGTGTGCTGATTGATAAGACCCCGAGCTCACTTGAGTATTCTGTCCCTAAAAACGAATCTAGAGTCGTACCAGTCTTGACGTCAGAACCTATAAGTAAGATTAGAATTAGCTGGCAGGCGGAAAGCGGTCAAACGGCCTTTGCCGCCACTAGTTCTACTTTCAATTTTCCCCAGGGAGCATATGGCTCTAATGTCAACGTTGGCGATGTTGGAGTACTTCGGGTTTCGGCCATGCCAATTACTAGCGATGTCAGTCGGTCCACTCTAACCAATAACACTCAGACAATGTTTTTATACCCGCAAACCGGAAGCGGCTCACCAAACACGCGTAACTATAATGCTAGCCCCGCTGCGCAGGGAGACATCATCAACGGTAAGTGTAATTCTGCCAATACCCCATACTGCTCGGCGGAGATCACCAACCTGCCGGGTACAAACAACTACTACCTTCGAGTTAAGTCAATCTACAAAGATAGCAATGTATCTATCAAGGCTTACAATGCTGGTGGGACGGAGCTGCCATTACTGGGGACCCAGGCCAAAATTGACTCTACCGGCAAAGCCAACGATGTTTTACGCCGTATACAGGTTAGGGTACCGATTAACAACCAGTTTATGTATCCAGAATTTGCGGTGGAAACCGCTGACGACATCTGTAAGTTGCTGCTAGCCATTCCTCCCGATACCGTCCAGGACGGCGAATGCTATACCGATTCCGATACCCCACCACCACCGCCACCACCAGCAGCCGTAGACGTCTGCTCAAACATTGCCGGAATTCAGACAACTGTGCCCGCAGGCTATGTCTCTAACGGTAGTGGTGAATGTACGGTACCACCACCGCCACCACCAGTTTTACCCCCTTGTGAACCCGCACCTGCTTGGTGGTTGCCAGCCTATGGTACGTGGCCGCAATATCCAAGTCCTTGCACTCCATGATAAGGCGGGTTAGGAGATTGAAGAATATGACTGTAGAAGATGATAACATTAAGGTATAATCAAAGCATAAGAAGTTACGGGGCTAACAAGAAAAATGGTTAAGAAGTTACCAGACCTGGAAAAACATAAACACTCTCGGCTGAGTCAGGTGTTTGGTTCAAAGCGCAATCGGATGCTAGTGATCGTTGGCGTACTTGTCTTGGCTATAGTTGTAGCGGCCGCCATAATTATCAGTCAGCCTTCTCAAGACGAGCAAGACATAGCTGATATGAATGCCCTCAGTGAACAATCGGCTGCTTTGGTGGCGGACTATAAGTATGGTCAAGCTATAGCCCTGTGGCAGGCATTCTTAAAGAAACCACTCAGCCCAGACGTAAAGTGTGAGGCTAATTTGCGCTATGGCATAACCCTTTTAGATAGCTTTAAGTACAATGATGCCTACGATAACCTCGTCGGCCTGCAGGAATCATGCAAAAATGTCGATCAGTACACTTTGACCTTAGGCTTAGCTAAGAGCGCCGATGGCGGGGCCCGAATTGTTCCAGCTATCGACAATTACAAAAAGGTCATTGACCAATTGAAACAAAGGCAAGAAAATCCACCCAAAGATTTCAACGCTGAAGAGAATCAAAAGATGATTGCCGATTACCAAGAGACAATAAAGATTTTGGAGAGCAACTTATGATCGCCCGAAAGCTAAAACGCCTAGTTCTGCTTGCTGCGGTGAGTTTATTATTTTTGACAGGTGTGGCTGGCTCGCTGCTGTTCCAGGCTAGCAAGGCTTTTGCCCAGGCGCCAGGCCTTAGGTTCCAGGTACTGAAGAACGGTTCTTGTACTACTTCGGTAAATTCCGGAGACTTTGTAAATGTCAAAATATTTCGTGACGCCACCAGCGGTACTATAAGTAGCCTACAAGTTAAAGTTAATGGTGCCAATGTGACTACAAATCCCAGCTCAATTACCGGTTCGGCTAGCAACTTAGAAATTGCTGCGCCGACGCTGTCACAAAACCCCAGCACTATAACCGTCACCGGTTGGAATAACAACCAAAGCCAATCTGTAACATTTACCGCCTATTGCCAAGCTTCTGGTGTCAATTATGGCACTAACGGCTGGGGAGTGACAGTTAACACCAATACCAGTGGCGGCAGTAGCGGAACCGTCAATACAACTGCCTGCACGCCAACAGCCTGGTTTCAGCAGGGTAATTCTAGCTCGGCCAGCAGAATGTCCTATCTAGACTTGTCCCAGTCGAGTGCGACAGTTGTGAATAGCGGAGCCGCCTATACAGCCCAATTAAACGGCTCTGGTTATAATAAGACCGACCAATACTTCTATGGCTTTACGCCTAGTTCTGGTTACGGTACGCCCGGTACTTTGTACCAATTCGATAGTCAAGGTGGCTCTAGAAGTCTGGGAATAGTCCTGCCTTCAGCAACCTACGGTGATGGTTGGTTTGCCGGTGATGTTCGAGGAGCTGGCATTCCTGGCCAAGATAACTACCTGTACGTAGTTCAATTAAACAGCAACAAGATCTACAAGATTAATCTGGGAACTGTAAGCGGCGCAGCCACCAACAGAATAGCTGCAACCGTTACTACTAGCAGAACTACCAGGCTTAACGATGTCGCCTTTAGTCCCCAGGACGGCAAGCTTTACGGATTTGATCAGAACCAAGGGGTTTTTGTAAGAGTTGACCCAAGTAGCGGCACAGTAACTAATATTAGCCAGCCCTATACAGCCAATCCTCACGGTGTAGCCTGGTTCTACCAAACTAGCAGTGGCACCGCTTTTTACTCCTATGACAACACAGGACAAATATACAGGTTTCTAGGTATCGAAAACTACGGTCCTGGCAATCTTTTGCCAGTCCAGCCACCTTGGAAATCGGCTACCTCAACCCAACAAAACGATGGTTCAGTCTGTGCCACTACTGGAGACCCGTTCTGTACGGCTCCTGATGGCTCCACCTGGCCCATTGGCCACGCCAATTGTAATCCTCCACCACCGGACGTTTGCCCTAACATAGCCGGCAGCCAGACGGCTGTGCCAACTGGCTACGTCAAGAACTCCGCTGGAGACTGTGTCATACCAGCTACGCCTTATCTAAGAGCCTACGGCAACGATTTGGCGGTGGGTAGTGCTTTTGGGGCTAGTTGTGACGTTCGTGATAATGATGCTACATTCCGAGCTCGCGCTAGGTCAGTAACTAGTAATACTTGGTCTGGGGCCTCCGGCCAATTTGCGCTCTTGGCTTTGGGCCAAATTGACGGCTTCTATAGCTCGAACCTGCGCAATCCGCCCACAGGTCCTCCTAATCCGCGAGTCGGTTTAACTTTCGGTAACTTCAACGGCTCGGCCCAGGTTACTGACTACGGGGGCTCAGGTGCTCAAAGCCGCTGTTTACCAGATTTCATGAACAAGGCTTTTGCTGGTCAGTTAGAGACGGGCAATCGTACAATCAACACCACATCAGTCCCCGAATGCACAACTGCTACAGCAGCAACCTGTAGACAGGCTAGATTCATCCGCGGCGACGTCTATATCAATGGCAATATCACCTTTGATAACGCGGGTGGCTGGTCATCACCGAATAAGATCCCTAGTTACTACTTGGTCGTGGAGGGAAATATCTACATAGCTCCGGGAGTTACTCAATTAGACGGCGTGTTCATAGCCCAACCTAAGTTCACCGGTGGGGTAATGGACGCCAACACCGGACAGATCCGCACCTGCGCCAGCTCGACGGGTGGAAACTTCACAACCATAAGCGCCTGTAACAATACATTGACAGTTAATGGAGCATTTATTGCTCACCGCGTACTTTTCCAGCGCACAAAAGGTGACTCTAACGCCGCCAGCGCCACTGAAGGAGTCAATGATACTGGCAATGTGGCTGAGGTATTCAAGTTTAGCCCCGAGACTTATCTGGCGACACCGCCAGCAAATTTCCAAACCGGTCAGTCTCTCAAGAAGTACGATTTCATCACCAGTCTGCCGCCAGTCCTGTAAGTATTTTTCCACAACGGGGTAAACGGACCTTAAAAGAGCCTTGCAATTCAAAGTGTTTATGGTTACCATACAAGTATCAATCTATAAACGGGCATCGAATAAAGGGGTAAAATAACAATGAAAAAACTACAAAAAGAGCAAAAAGGCTTCACAATCATCGAAGTTATGATCGTCTTGGTCATCGCTGCGGTGATCATCCTGATCGTTTTCTTGGCGGTTCCAGCCTTGCAACGTAACGCTCGAAACAACCAACGTAAGAGCGACGCCGCTCGTATTAGCGCAGCTGTTAGTGAGTATACCAACAATACTAACGGTAGCCTGCCAACTACTTGGGGTAACATCAAGCCTTACCTAGGTAACATGGCTTTCTATACCACCCTGCCAGCAGACGGTGACGCAATTGGTAACGCGACAGCCAACCAAACAGTTGCTACCGCTGACACCGCTCCAGCTGTGGCCAAAAGGGCAACCTGCAACACTACGGCCGGCGACGTTAACATCGGTAAAGCCGTAACCAGTACTCAAGATAGACAATTTGTCGTTCTCTACAAAACTGAAGGTGGATCAACCGAACCTTCTCAGTGTATTGCTGGCTAATAGCTAACAACTAGTACTTAAACAGCCCTTCGGGGCTGTTTTTGATTGGCTTTATTCAGCTTTGCGGTGATATTGGTCGTGAACTTTTTTGAGGTGGGGGTCAGTGACATGAGTGTATATCTGGGTAGTAGCCACGTTGCTGTGGCCCAGCATGGCCTGGACGGACCGCAGATCGGCTCCATTCATAAGCAAGTCAGTGGCGAAAGAGTGGCGCAGGGTGTGCGGGGAGACGTGTTTGGTGATGCCGGCTAGCTTGGCGTAGCGGGCCACCATCCGCTGGATGCTGCGGGCAGTTAGGCGTTTATAGTTGCCGCTATTATCAGCAGTTGAGCGGCCACCATAGCTAATAAACAGGGGTGGCAGACTATCCTCACGTCGGTTTAAATAGCCCTGAACCCAATCAGCCGCGGTAGGGCTTATGAAAATCGGCCGGTCCTTCTGGCCCTTGCCTCGGACCATGAACTCCCGGCGTTGCATGTTTACATGGTCGCGGTTGAGATTGACCAGTTCCGAGACCCGCAAGCCACTGGAGAATAGCAATTCCAAGATGGCTCGGTCGCGCAGTCCGCTGATTTCTTGGATCTTGGGTTGGGCGAACAGGCGTTCTAGCTCTTCAGGGTTAAGGAAGGTTACTTGCTTTCGTCGAGTGCGGGCTAGTTCAATTTTGTCAGCTGACAGGGCAGGGATGCTCCGCCGAGCACAGAATTTCAGAAATGAACGGAGGGCAATTAGATGATAGTTTTGGGTAGTTTTGTCCAACTCATCAGAGGTGTTGGTGCCCAGGCGGTTCAGCCACAGGCGCCATTTTTGGATAAGTTCAGGAGTGATATCCGAAACGTTGATATCGCCGGCATAGTCTTCTAGACGGGTGAGGTAGTGGTCGTAGTTATGAATGGTTTTTCCGGAGCGGTTTTGCTCGATCTCTAAGTATTCTAGAAAATCGGTCTTGGCTTTGGAAAAACGCATACTCTTATTGTAATACACTAATGCTTCCAACTGGCATTCTAATCTGTTATACTGCCCACAAGAATACAAAATGTATACAATAATCAGTAAAAGGAGACAGCCTTGGAACGAACTCTCATAATTTTAAAACCGGATGCCGTTAAGCGCGGTATAGTCGGCGAAATCATCAGCCGCTTTGAAAAAGCCGGCCTGAAAATTGTTGGAGCCAAGATGTTACAACCGGATTATGATCATTATCACACGCATTACGAGGGTATCAGTAAGATGATTTCTCGCCGAGGGCAGGAGGCTTTCGATGTTACCCTGGAAATGATGCAAGAAGGGCCTGTTATTGCGTTTGTTCTAGAAGGTGTTAATGCCGCAAGTTTGGTGCGAAAGATGGTAGGTGACACCGAGCCCGAGAAGGCTCTGCCAGGTACGGTTCGTGGCGATTACGCCCACATGGGCTTTGCTCACTCCAATAAAGAGAGGATTGGTGTGCCAAATCTGATTCACGCCTCCGGTGATGCTGACGAGGCCAAGGTGGAGATTGCTCATTGGTTTTCGGAAGCTGAGCTATTTGAATACGAAGCTGTTCACGAAGTTTACACTCAAGCCAGAAGTCGCAAGAAATAAAGCTGGTGCCCCGGGCAGGATAGACGCCCGTTACCTTCGGTAACGAACGAACCTGCGACTATTGCCTGCTAGCGCAGTCACGTCGCAGAACCGTATCTTACAAGATGACCAACGAAAAAACTGGCCTTTCGACCAGTTCTTCCGTTGGTGCCCCGGGCAGGATTCGAACCTGCGACGCCCGCCTTAGGACGGCGGCGCTCTAATCCACTGAGCTACCGAGGCGCACCTCTCTGATGATACCTTAAAATCGCTCGAAAACGCAGTACATAAGGGTATAATAAGCTTATGGCAAAGCTGTCAAAAGAAAAACATTCGTCCAAGCATCAAGAAAAGCCTGAAAAGTTATTCGATGATCAGTTTGACGACGAGGAAGTGCTGTATGTTTTCCGCAAACACCCGGTGGTCATGCGCAAAGGCCTGGTTATTGCCAGTGTGGCTATATTACTGCCAGTCTTATTTATTGGGGCGCTGACATTCCTAAAGCCTGACAACCCGCCTTCAATACCAGCTTTCTTCAGCAGTTTAGGATTTGGTATGGCCTTAGCTTTTATCGTGTTCTTCCCAAGCTGGATAGCTTGGTACTACAGTATTTTCATCGTCACCGACAAACGGCTCATCCAAATTGCTAGGAAGGGGCTCTTTCACAAGACAGTGGTAGATATGAATCTGAACCAGATCCAGTCTATGAATTACCAAGTCAGCGGAATTCAAGAAACACTGCTTAAGTTTGGTACAATAATGATACAAACCTACATGGGTGATTTAGTGATTCATGAAGTTCACCACCCGGAAAAGGTCCAAAAAACCATCGCCAACATCCTGCGCGATCAAGGGATTAGCACAGCAGCTCTGAGCCCCGAACAGATGGAGCAGATGGCCAATTCAGGAGAATAATGAAAAGAGTTTTCAGAAAAGCTAAAAAAACTGCCGCTGGTGTTAAAGCCAAGGGCGAAGAGTATGTTGAAGCTAAGCGGGTGGAAAATGAACCACCTAAAAAGGTTCCTAACATCACCAATACAGCCATACCAGAGCACCGCGAAGAGGTGCTATCGTCGGCTCGGAAGTTTATCTATCCTCTGCAGCACTCCAAGCACAAGATTGTTCTAATATCGATCAGCTTAGTCGTTATAGCTCTGATTGCCTTCTTCTCTTACGCCACAATTTCCTTGTATCGACTGGGTTCAAGTACTAACTTTATGTACAAAGTCACCCAAATCGTACCATTCCCGATTGCCCGGGTTGGCCGGGACTTTGTAGCCTATGAAAACTACCTATTTGAACTTCGTCGCTATAAGCATTACTACGAAACCCAGCAAAAACTTGATTTTGACAGTGAATCTGGCCAACAGCAACTAGAGGAATTCGAACGCCGAGCTCTTGACCGCGTGGTGACCTTGGCCTACGTTAAAAAGCTTGCCAAAGAGAAGGGGATTACAGTCAGCGACCAAGAGGTTGAAGAGCAAATAACCCTGTTAAAAGACCAAAACCGCCTGGGTAATGGCGACCAGGTTTTCGAAGATGTTCTTCAGGACTACTTTGGTTGGTCCAGGGCCGACTTCAAACGATATCTGAGTCAAGAGATCCTGATTCAAAAGGTAGTGGCCGCCATGGACACTGAAACGGTGGATCGGGCCAATGCCGCTTACGCCGAGTTGCAAGCTGGTGCATCCTTCGAAGACGTGGCTAATAAGTATACTGACGACCAGTCGGGTAAGGGTACGGGCGGTGCTTACGGCTTTGATATTACTAAGACTAGTCGCGACGTTACCCCTCAGGCTACCAATACACTGTTTAGCCTTCAGCCAGGGCAGTATTCAGCTGTGGTTAACACCGGTTACAGCCTAGAAATCTTCAAGCTCATCGAGAAGAAGGGCGAGACCGTTAAGGGTGCTCATATCTTGTTTAACTTCAAAGATCCTAGTAGTTTTACCAATGACATGAAGGAAAAACAACCTTCACGTGTCTATATTCCGACCACACCGGCTCCAGCGCCAGCTCCATAGCTTTACTTTACAGAGGCGAAGTGGTACTATTCGTGCAACAGGTTTTTTACTAGTCACTGTGTGCGATGTAGAAGGGTCGACCTGGAAAGATAAGATAAGAAAAGGTAAGTAAACAATGGCTAGTAAACTATATGTCGGCGGACTTCCTTATAGCATGGGTGATGACGAACTTTCTGACGCTTTCAAAGAGCACGGAACAGTAGTCTCAGCAACTGTTATTAAGGATCGCGATACTGGACAATCCAAAGGTTTTGGATTTGTCGAGATGAGCTCCGACGAAGAAGCACAAGCAGCGATCAAGGCTCTTGATAATCAAGAACTAAGTGGTCGTCGCATCCGTGTCAACGAAGCGCGCCCTAAAGAAGAGCGCCCACGAAACTACTAAGAGTACTTCCGTGAACAAAAAGCCCCAGGTTTTCCTGGGGCTTTTTATATGAGCTATACTATAAGCATATGCGGAGTAAGTTAAAGGGACTGGTTGCGGCCTTGTTGTGCCTAGTGGTGTTTATGCCAGTGGTGCAAGCCCAGTCATCGCAATCGCCCAATTATCAGATTGATGAGAGCTTTATAGGACCAGGCGGAACCTTGGAGAGTGGTTCGACAAACTTCCAAACTGCGCCGGGCGGACAATCGATTGGCAACACCGGTGGAGCAGGCGATAGTGGCTCTACCAACTACCAGGCTCAGTCCGGGGCCACTACTACCAGCGATCCATCGCTGGCTTGTATCACCAATACTTCGTCTGTTAACTTCGGAGCCTTATCTACCTCTGTAGCTGCCACGGCTACAGCTACTTTCAGTGTACTGAATTACACCTCTTTTGGCTATGTTGTCCAGACGATTGGCACGGCACCCTCTAACGGTAGCCATACTTTGAATAGTCTGTCATCGAATGCTGGCTCTGTTCCGGGAACCGAGCAATTCGGCATCAATTTAGTAGACAATACAACGCCGAACATAGGTGCAGATCCTCAACAGGTGCCCAACCCCACTTTTTCCTACGGGGAAGCGGGGGCTAACTATGATACAGCCGATAGCTTCCGGTACGTTCAGGGCGAAACCATTGCCCTGGCGCCTAAAACCTCTGGCCAGACCGATTACACCATCTCCTATATAACCAACATATCCAACACCACACCAGGTGGATCGTACACTGGTTCTCAGGTATTAGTTTGCACCGGTACTTATTAGGGGAAATTGTGGTTGATATATTGTTCTTATGCTATACTAAAACGGAATATTACACTTTAATAAGGTAATCAAAAAGTAAAAATGAGAACAACCAAGCAGAGAGGCCTCCGTTTAAGATCTGTATACGCGCTGTTACAGTCAGCGGTATTTACACTTGTGATCCTAGCAAGTGCTATTTGGATGTTTATTCCTCAAAACGCTAACGCAGCGGCACTTACTCCACGCAAACTGACTCTGTCTAACTCGGCTTCGAACGCTAGGAACGTGCATACTTTTAACTTCACGACAGCCTCAACCGCCAACATTGGTTCGATTAGCTTCGAGTATTGCACCACGGCCTCTGGAGCTTGTTCGGCACCATCTGGTTTTGACAGTGAAGAGGGGACTCTAGCCATAGGTACGCAAGTTGGAGCTACTGGTTTCACGGTTCATGCCAACACTACCACCAATAACATCCTTATTACCCGATCGGCCACCAGCTTACCAGCCTCAACGGCTGTGACTATTCCGTTTGGTACGGGCGCAGGAACATCGAACGGACCGGAGAACCCAACCGCTAACAACACCACGTTCTTTACCCGCATAACTACCTATACAAGCACTGACGGAACTACAGGCGCCACTGACACCGGTGTTACTGCTGCCTCAACTGCCCAAGCCATTTCACTTACCGGTGTTGTAGCTGAAACTTTGACCTTCTGCACAGGAACTTCGATAACTGGTACCAATTGCGGCTCAGTAGCTGGCTCTACTATTGATTTCGGAAGCTTTTCATCAAGTACTGCTAGCACAGGAACATCTGTTATGGCGGCATCGACCAACGGCGACAGTGGTTATGGAATAACTGTCAACGGGGCGACCTTGACCTCGGGTGGGGACACGATTACAGCCCTGACGTCTCCAACCGCTTCTTCGGCAGGAAGCGAACAGTTTGGTCTTAACTTGATGGACAATACCACTCCCAACGTGGGCGCAGATGTCAACCCGACGCCAAACGGTACGACTTTGAGAGGCCAGCCATCAACTGATTACGATACTGCCGATGTCTTTAAATTTGTCACTGGCAACCAAGTTGCGGCCAGCGATAACGGCGGGGCGGGGAGTACCAACGCTCAGACATTTACAGTTAGTTATCTTGTTAACATCGGTGGTGCTACGGAGGCTGGAACCTATACGGCCACAATGACTTATATATGCACAGCAACCTTCTAATTGAAATGGCATCAAGATGATAAATAACATGCTATTACTTCAAAAAAGACTGACAAGTCTAGCTCTCGTTTTAGCTCTGTTAATGAGTATGCTTATACTACTCGTGCCACACAATGTATCAGCCGGTCAGCTAACAAGCCGTAAGATTGATCTTAGCACTTCAGCAGGTAACACCTCAGCAACCTGGACCTTCACCTTTACTCCCGATGTAACTACGGCCTTGAACGGCATTACCTTCCAACCCTGTACTACAGCCTCTGGAGCTTGCACTATACCAACCAGTTGGACTAACGCCGGGTCGGCTTTTAGTACTTTGACCTACAATGGTTCTAATCAGACCGGCTGGACTTTAGACAACTCAGCAGGATATCTCAGAGCCAAGAATAACAGCTCGGCAGCCACTGCAACCGGCCCCATTGTGGCAACTTTTAACACCGTTACAAATCCCAACACTACTAACGAGACTTTCTTCGTTCGGATTCTAACTTACACAGGCGACGACTTCACCGGCCAATTAGACAGCGGAGTAGTCGCAGCTAGCACAGCCCAGCAAATAACAGTGACTGCCTCTGTTGATGAGACTTTGACATTTTGTAGCGGTACATCGGGAATTACCACCTCTAGTTGTTCTGGCGCAACCGGTTCGACGGCCGCCTTAGGCACGCTGACCTCAAGTACAACTGGTGCAGCCACTTCTCAGCTAGGAGTGGGAACCAATGCTGGTAGCGGCTATTCTATTACTATGAATGGTACCACCCTAACTTCTGGTGGTAACACAGTCACAGCCCTGGGTACACCGACAGCTTCATCGCAAGGTAGCGAACAATTTGGTATTAACTTGCGGGCTAACACTGTACCAGTCATCGGTTCCAACCCCGACGGCTCTGGTACAGGCGCACCGACAACTGATTACAACACTGTCGACAACTTCAAATTTGTTACTGGTAATAGTATAGCCAGTAACGGTGGAGCAGATCTCTTTCGGCGATTCACTGTCAGCTATATAGCTAACATCACTACCGCCACCGAACCGGGCAGTTACTCTACAGTTCTGACATATATTTGTACAGCGACTTTCTAGATTTCTTTGCTATACTAGAGCAAATGGGGATGTATGTTTAAGAGAATAAGCACTATTGTTCTAGTACTTGCGGTCTTGGCAATTACGCCTATTATTCATGCTCAACAAGCTAGTCAGGGGCAGGGTCTAGAGATCTCGCCACCACTAGCCGAACTTAAAGCTGACCCGGGCCAAGTTATTCAAACTACGCTTAAAATCCGTAATGTGACCCAGCAGACACTGGTAGTTAGCTCGGAAGTAAATGATTTCACAGCTGACGGCGAGGATGGTCAGCCCAAACTGTTGTTAGAAGAAGGCGAGTCTAGCCCTTACTCGGTCAAAGAGTGGATTAGCACGATTCCAGAAGTGACCTTAAATTCTGGCGAGCAAAAGCCAGTAACCATCACGCTGTCAGTTCCAGGTGATGCTAGCCCGGGTGGACACTATGGTGTAGTTAGATTTACTGGAACGCCACCAGGACTTGAAGGTACCGGAGTATCACTGTCGGCTAGCATCGGCCAATTAATCTTGGTTAATGTTTCTGGCGACGTGACTGAGAGTGCCAAGATTGCCGAAATCTTTGCGTCGCAAAATAACGAACGTAGCGGCTGGTTTGAGTATGGGCCGATTACAATAGTTGAACGGATTGAAAACACTGGCAACGTACACATCAAACCCTCTGGCACAGTTCGAGTAACTAATATGTTCGGGCAAGAAACCGCCAGCTTTTCTTTAAATGAAAAGGGCGGGAACGTCCTGCCAAGTAGTATTCGCAAGTTTGAACAGCAACTTGATAAGAAACTGCTGTTTGGGCGGTATACCATTCAAGTTGACGCAGTTTATGGATCAGACAGCAAAATCACCACAGGCTCATCTACGTTCTGGGTGATTCCTTACAAATTGATACTAATGGCGACTGCAGCCATTGTGCTGATAATATTCCTGATAAAACGCTACAACCGCCATATTGTTAAGAAGGCCAGCAAAAAATCCGGCAAGAAGTAGGCGATGATACATCGTGACTCACAAAAGAGGGTTCAGCGGCGACAGGCCCGTGCTACTAAAATAGTAGTCGCTGTCGAAACATCCAAACAACATCAGCAGCCAAACAGAGCGCATATTAAGCTAAGCCATCGTCGTCATACTGGTCGGAAGCTGCCAATTCACAGCACCTCTTATGCAGTCTTATTTTTTCTACTAGTTCTAACAGGGGTATTCCTGTTTGCTATTGGTCAACAGGCAGTTATAGCGGGCCCCCCGATAGTTGATCAAGGCAACATAAATATTAGTGGCCTGGTACCCGGGTCGCCGCCAGCCAATCCGGCAGTTATTCTTGTGCCAGCCAACGAGACTCATTTTACCAATAGTATTATCACAGTCTCTGGTACCTGTGAAAGTGGATTATTAGTCGAAATAATGCGTAATGGCGCATTTGCTGGTTCTCAGACTTGTGGGGTCGGCGGTACTTTTTCTTTGGAAATTACCATTATCCCTGGTATAAACACCCTAGTTGCCAGAGTTAGTGACTCACTTGGTCAGTATGGACCAGATTCTGCCCCTGTTAAGGTCTATTTGGGCTCGGTGACTCCAACAACTCCACCGAGTCCTTCATCTGGCGGGGGTTCGACAGTGGCCGCGTTACCTTTCTTGATTTACACTCAGCCTGTTCAAAGGGGAGTTTACCCTAAGCAACTCATGTCTCTGGCCTATACAATCGATGGCGGAGTGTCGCCCTATGCCGTATCCATAGATTGGGGGGACGGTAGTCAACCAGACATAATTGCCCTGACAAAGAGCGGTATATTTGATAAGACCCATATTTATGATAGCTCCGGACAATTTGTTGTTTCCTTAAGTGGCACCGACAGCAGGCAAAACAAAGCTACTATCCAAACTATTGTAGTCGTCAACGGCACAGTCACGCGGACAGTCAACAGTACTTTTGGACCAATAGTTTGTGAAGAAGGCGAGACCATTATCTGTACAATTATCAGCAGCACCAATATGCTTTGGCCAATCCTAATGCTGGCCACGGCATTGACCATAAGCTTCTGGATGGGCGAGAGATTAGTGCTTCATAAGTACAAGAATATTATCAAAAGTGCCTGACATCTGTGGATAAGTAAAAGACTTAAGAATAACCGTTGTATCAAATACAACTTATAGGTTTTGCATCGTGCTTATGTTTTGTAGTAGCCGAATTTTGGTCCCAGCGGTCAAAAACAAATCGTTGTGTTTACAGCAACGATATTTTGATTGTTTTAGGATAATGTAAGAGTGGTTATTGGGGCAAAACCCCAAGCAGAGTTTTTGATTAAAAAATGTGTTTGTTGATTGTCTTTTCATCTGTTAGAGCCTATAATTTAGGTACTAAACAACAAATAAAAACTGAACAAAAAAGTGCACATACCTAAACACAAACGAACACCGATATTAAAACTGCTTATTGCAGCGGTTTTGGTTGGTTTGTTGGGCATAGGCCTTAAGTCTCAGTCGTCAGTCCAGGCCGCCACAGGCATCAACGAGCAGATCAACTACCAGGGAAGACTGCTGACAAGTACAGGGGCGGTGGTTCCAGACGGAACCTACAACATGGAGTTCGAGATTATCCAGGACGGCGATGGATGTAATCCGACTTCTGGTACACCTCCTTGCGGAGGAACGGTGGAATGGACCGAAACTAGGACAGGAGCTGACAAGGTTACCGTTAAAAACGGTTATTTTTCGGTTTATCTGGGGTCGGTGACGCCGTTTAGTAGCAGTGTTGATTGGAATCAAGACACTCTGTGGCTGTCAGTAAACATCGGTGGTACTGGTTCGCCCAGCTGGGACGGTGAAATGGAGCCCTTTAATCGCCTAAGCTCCAGCCCCTATGCCCTAAACTCCAAAGCCTTGGGCGGTTTAACGGCCAACGACTTCGTAAAACTAGCCCAAGGATCGCAAACCGATGCATCACTGGTTTCCAGTATATTTATCAACAAAACAGGGGCCAGCGGTAATATTCTAGAGCTAGAAAATAACGGTTCCGATGTCTTGTTACTGAACAATACAGGGGCGGTGACTTTCCAGAATACGGTTGATTCGACAACCGGCTTCCAGGTTCTTGATGCAGATGGTGGTACATCTATTCTTACAATAGACACAACGAATGAATTTGTAGGTATAGGCGGGACCCCGACTCAAATATTTGACGTTAATAGTCCGACTTCAAATACCATTAGGCTTAGGGTCGGAACAGCTCTGACTGCTAACCCTTATAACTTAGGTACTAACAGCGGAAGTCAAATCGTCCTATCATCAGAGACGGGAACTTATCGTCAGGCTCTGGTTTTCGCAGACACACCCGGTAGTTCTGAAACAGTTTTCGGTATTGCTAGTAGCAGTAACTCCGGTTCAAACTGGACTCCACTGTTTAAAATTGCTCACAGTGGGCTAACTACGTTCCAAAATGCTACAGATAGCACGGGTGGCTTTGTTATTAACGATGCCGATGGTGGTACTCCGATACTCAATATAGATACCACTAACGAGAGGGTAGGTATAGGCACAGCCAGTCCGAGCAACACCCTGAGCGTGAATGGCACGGCTGATTTTCAGGGCCACGTCGCTGTTGGCTCCGGCGCAACTGTAAATGGCGCCTTAACAGTGGTAGATTCATTAATAGGTGTATCAAGTCACAGTACAATACTGAGTGTTTACGAAACAACCACTACCACCGGGTCTGCTTCGGTGGGGTATGATGGCCTTTTGGTTAATAACATCCTAAATCCATCTGGGACGGCAAGCTATGGTCAGGTTAACGGCCTCAACGGCTTCCTAACAGTGGCCTCGGGAAACGCCCAGAATATTTCAACCGGTGGTGGCACCAACGGGTTTAATGGAGGTGTTATTCACGCAGGTAGTGGGACAATTAGCGGTAACACATCTGGAGTGAATGGCGCTGTAGTTAATTCCGGCGGTGGCACACTAGATATAACCAACGGAGTGAATGCTACTATCGTACAAACAAGCGGCACAATTAATGCCGCACGTGGCATCAATATTGCTACTCCGATAAACTTCGGAACGATTACCGATAATTATGGCCTATACATCAATGACCAGTCTGGCGTTGGTGCTAGTGACAGCTACAACATTTACTCTGCTGGGGCATCCTCGCAGAATTACTTTGAAGGAGCTATTATTGCCGGCTCCGCCGACACAGTTCTAACCCTGTCTACTGGAAAGATTGACGGTGATGCTCTGACTCTCATTGCTGCCGCAGACGGCGGAGCCGGTACTTCCTCTGGTTCTGGTCTAACGATCCGCAGTGATGGAGTTGGGCTACTGCAGGGCTGCTCAGATGCCCAAGTCCTAGCCTGGGTAGAAAGCACGGATACCTGGGACTGCTCCACACCATCTGGTGGTGGTGCAAACACAGCTTTGTCTAACATAGCCAGCACCAATTTAAGCGCTGCCCTAAACGTCACTTCAGGCAATCTTAACCTAACTACTACAACCAGTGGAAACATCGTACTTAACTCGGCTGGAACCATAGAGCTTCAGGACAACACTACTATAACCGGTACGCTGTCTGTTCAGGGAACAACTGCCTCTATCGGGGTTAATGATACAACAGGCGGATTCTTGGACATTTTTGGTAATGGAACAGGTACCGCAGAGGGCGGAGAAGCTAGACTATACCTGGCGGCAGACTATGACACATCATTTAGTTCATTAGTATTTGACGCGTACGAAGATGACTTAAGGATTCATAACGGAAGTAGCGTTTTGTTAACACTACAAGGTGATTCTGGTAACGCTGACTTCCTGGGTACGCTAACCGCCGGCTCCGCCGACACAGTTCTAACCCTGTCTACTGGAAAGATTGACGGCGACGCTTTGACACTAATTGCTGCTGCAGATGGCGGAGCTGGTACTTCCTCTGGTTCTGGTCTAACTATCCGAAGCGACGGGGTAGGACTACTACAGGGCTGTAGTGACGGCCAAGTTCTTGCTTGGGTAGAGTCCACCGATACCTGGGACTGTACAACCGGCGGTGGCGGCGGAGCCAACACTGCTCTATCTAACCTATCTGCAGTAGCCATAAATACATCACTACTACCAGCCTCAGACGATGCTATCGACCTAGGTGACAACACCCATAGATGGCGAGACCTATACTTGGGCGGTGACACTCTACATATCGGTACCAGTACCTCAGACGAGGGAACGCTTTCTTACAACACCACAACCAACGTCCTGCACTTTGGCACTGATTCAACAACTAACGGCGACATAGCCTTCTTTACCGACGATTTATACCTAGACAAATCAACGGGGTTTGTCGGCGTAGGAGATGCTACACCAAATGCTCGACTTGAGATTAACAACGTTGGCTCTGATACTAATCCGCTTGTTGTTAATACAAATGGTTCAGCAGGTAATTACACCCCTACTAATTCCGGTATTTTTATAAAGGATGCCTCTGGCAATGAGCTGTTACGCATTTTTGCCTCCGATCCAGACCCCACCTTTGCTAATTACAATACTTGGAATCTATACATTGGGCATGAAGCCGGCCTTAGTAACCCAACTGCCAACGCTCCGGGCTCCGGGTATGCGAATACTGGTTTAGGGTACGATGCGCTTCGAGCAAATACATACGGATCCTACAACGTGGCTGTCGGCATAAAGGCGCTAACCCTCAACACAGTAGGCGACGGTGTCACTGCAGTGGGAGCATACGCTCTAGCGGCTAACACATTGGGCGACAGCAATTCAGCTTTCGGATATGCGGCCCTTGAGGAGAATACAACGGGTGAATACAATACAGCGGTTGGCTACGACGCACTCAATGCTAATATAACTGGCGACAACAATGTCGCAACCGGTTATTACGCACTTGCCTATAATGAAACTGGCGACAATAACGCAGCATTTGGTTACGACGCATTGGGTAATACTGGTAAACGGGTTACAGCTGGTTCGTTCGTGACAGGAGTAAGTTATACTATCCAATCGATTGGTACTACAGACTTTACGCTGATAGGTGCAGCCAGCAACACGGTTGGGCTTGTCTTTACTGCATCAGGTGCTGGTACGGGTACTGGAACTGCATCTAGTAATAATGGTAACAACGTGGCCTTTGGTTACTATGGACTGGGCGATTTGCTAACAGGTAGCAACAACACTTCCATCGGCCATAATACCGGGCTAGGCATAACCACTGGTAGCAACAATACGATTCTAGGTGCTAACGTTACAGGTCTTAGCTCGAGTCTGTCTAATAACATCATCATTGCCGATGGTTCGGGTAACCAAAGAATCAATGTAGATAATAATGGGAACGTAGGTATCGGCGATCAAACACCAGATGCGTTGTTCAATGTTGATCTGGCGGCAGGAAAACAAGTATTATTCGAGGCCACGGCTGCGCCCACGGTGGATATGGTGGCCATTACCAATAGTGGACAGGGAACTACAACAAATGGTGTTGATGGATTATCTATCACATTTGTTAGCGGGGATGACGGCGGGTCTGATACTAACTTTGGCCTTATGGTGAATGCCACATCTGGTACAGAAGGGGATAGCTTCGGGGCCGCACAGTTCATGCTGAATAATCAATCTACTGGCGGTGCTCAGGCGGCAGTTACTGTTACGAATGCTGATCATGCAGCAAATTCAAACACAGGGGCACTTTTATGGCTAAATAACCTAGAAACTACGGCCGATAAAGTGGGGAATTACTTGTTTATAACTACAAGTTCTACTGATACTGCTGGTGATGCTATCGATGTGTCTGATAGTGGCCTTTATA
Organism: uncultured Candidatus Saccharibacteria bacterium; assembly: GCA_964426845.1. Lineage (GTDB taxonomy): Bacteria > Patescibacteriota > Saccharimonadia > Saccharimonadales > JAGQNJ01 > CAYRSA01. The sequence continues at coordinate 106,892 of CAYRSA010000003.1, forward strand.
ACGCCCTCAACGTTGGAGATAACAATATAATCGGTACAACGGCTGTAGTTGATTTTAGTAACTTCGATGTCTCTTCTGCCGGCAACATCACTGTTGCTGTGGATGAAGGGCTCGATACTAACGCGACAGGCGCTCTGGAGATAGGAAAGGCCAACGCTACTTCGCTTGACATCTGTAACTCCTCAGCCTGTGACACTGTAAATATTGGCAACTTAGCAACTGATGACGCTGACACAATAAACATTGGAGGAGATTTGGACACTGTCGACATAGTTAGTCACGAATTCACTCGTGCCAGCGGACTCTTGAGTATAAAGAGTACAAACAGCAACGCCGGCTTGTTACTGCAAAGTGATGGCCTAACCACCGGACTGACTGGTGGTGGATTGCAACTAAGTGGTGGTGGCTACGATGATTCTGCTGACCGCGCATGCATAACTGCCGGGGCCACGAGTGATTGCGGCACTTTCACTGCCCGTTCTACAGAAGCTTCAGGAATTGCCTTCACAGACGGAAGAATTACATTTAATACAAGAGGAAGCCTAACGATCGGAAATACTTTTAGTTTCACTGAACGAATGAGGATCGACAACAATGGAAATGTCGGGATTGGGGACGACACCACCCCCGACGACTACCTGGACGTACAATTTTCGGAAAATGCCTCGAGGGGAGTCAGAATAGAAAACAATAATGCAGGTAATGCCGCATCAGCAGATCTCCAGGCTATTAACAACTCTGGGTATGGTGCTTCATTTGCAAAGATGTCTTCAGGACACGCAGGATATAAAACATTTGCTGCAAATGACGCATTAGTATGGAACGATAACAATGCTGGCAACATTGTCATACATAATGATTATGCCTCTGGTAACATATTGTTCTCCGCCGGTGGTTCATCAACGGCTCAGATGATCCTAACGTCCGCTGGCAACGTTGGTATAGGTGATAGCACCCCCGACGGAAAGTTTGAAGTGGAAGATACAGCTGGCTCTCTTATAACCGTCAGCCAAGCCAGCGCCGACAGTTTCGACAGAGCCAGAGTTCAAATAGGTAACGCCGGCAACGGTTTGGACCAACTGTATGTCAACGGACGATTCAATACAGCTTATCAGATGTTCTTCCAAGATTTCTTGGGTAATATAGCTACCCTTGCGGCCGACGGCAACTGGGGCAACAGCTCTTTCGATGAAATTGTGGGTACCGGTGGTACATCGCCTTCAGGCTCCATCCAGATCGTAAACACCACAGGTGTTTCTGGCGCGGCCCGACTTACCTTTACTGGTACGCTTGGCACCGGACCATGGGGAAGCAACTGGGGTACAGCCGGGATACTATTCACCGAGAGATCCCTAAACCCAGTAATGGAAGCTAGAGTAATAGCTAGCTCCAACACCGACCAGCGGGCTGTAGTAGGCTTTACCGATGTGGCAGCTAATACGACTGTGTCTGCGGACACTAACCTATCAGCCAATGAGGCTTTCTTCCGAAAAACTGCTGCCGGTACTCAATGGGAGGCAGTGAGTAGAGCTGGGTCCGGAACGGAACAAGTTACTACTAGTGTTGGTAGTACCAGTAGCTACCAACTACTGCGCGTCGAACTGGATGAAGTTAATGATGCGGTTAAATTTTACGTAAATAATTCGATTGTGGCTACACATAGCACCGCCGTACCCGCTACTTCAACACGTCTTGGCTGGAATGTCATGAACACCCCGACGACTACGACATACTCTGGTCGTGTTGTGGATATCGATTATGTCCGTGTATGGTCTGATGATCCGCCTAAGTCGCAGAGCAATTCGGGATTGGATTACGAGTTACCAGAAGAACCAGAATCGCCTGACCAAGACGCAGAATCATTAGAACTAGATATTGCCGATGACGAGATTCCAGATGCTGAAGATCTGATATCTGACCTTAGCGAACAAGACCCGGTCGCTGACGAAGTTGAAGCCACTGGCGAGGAGAGCGGTGTCTTGGGAGTCAGCGATGACCAATCTGGCAATCTAGGGTCGGTTACTATAGACTCGGCAACTATAACCCTAGACCTAAATGTCACAGGTATGCTATTCGCTAACGGTGGTCTAAAGGTGGCTGGGCCATCAGAATTCATGGGTGATGCCATATTTAACAGCCTAGTCAGCTTTATCGGGCCATCGGATTTCACTGGTGATGCTAACTTTGCAGGAAGAGCTACCTTCAACAAAGATAGTGGCGGTTTCGCAGTCATCCAGACCGGCAAACAAGAAGTCAAGATTGTCTTCGATCGGCCATACGCTGATGTGCCAGTAGTCACTCTGACCAATAAGAATGGCCAGTTCATAGACTATGCCTACAAGGATCTGACCAAAGACGGCTTTACTATCATTCTCAAGGATCCAGCTGTTGCTGATGTAGAGATGTCCTGGACGGCTCTGTCGGTCAAGCAGGCCAAGGTTACAGTTTCTCCTTAATAATCCTTGAACCACTGGGCGTAAATTGCTAGTATACTAAACATAAGTTAGTTAAGAGAGGGGAAATCCGTGCACGAAGATCAAATGGGTCAGACAGAGCCTAAGAAAACCAAGAAACCAGTAGTATCAGCAAAAAATACCAAAATGTTAGTAATCCTGCTGGTAGTTTTGGCCGTCGTAGGTGTTGGCGCCTACTTTGCCTATGACTATGTCCAGGACCAGAACGCTAAGATCGAACGATTGTCGGATCCTCAGCAAGCCGCCAAGGACGAAGCTACACGAGTTAAGGACTTAGTAGCCGAACTGGCCGATATTCCCGCCGACGAGACTCCAACCATCGCCACTGTTAACGACGCCTCAAAGTTGCAAGGTCAAGCCTTCTTCATTAACGCTCAAAACGGCGACAAGGTGCTGATTTTCACCAAGGCTAAAAAGGCCTACTTGTACCGGCCATCAACCAACAAGATTATCGAAGTCGCGCCTATTAATATTGGTGAAGGCGAGAACGCTGACAAGCCCGTTCAGTAGTCGCAGATAGCATTAAAAAAGACCTCCACTCGGGGGTCTTTTCATTTATCCTGGCGGGCCCGACCGGATAGACGCCCGTTGACTTCGTCAACGAACGAATCGGCGATCTGGCTCGCATTCGCTCGCTGATCGCCTCGCTTGACTCGATAGGACAGCAGTACAAATAAAAAACCACCTATCGGCGGCATTTCATTTATCCTGGCGGGCCCGACCGGATTCGAACCGGCGATCTCCTCCGTGACAGGGAGGCGTGTTAGGCCAGCTACACCACGAGCCCATGACCTAAATCTAACCAAGCAATCTTAGCAGTTTTCTCTGTTGTCGGCAAGATAGGCATAATTAATGATTAGTTAATCAGCATTTGGTAGCCTGGTTGAATAATGAGTCCCAAACGAAATGCTGGAGAAGTTATCATCCCTCAAGGAGTTACAGTTTGGCATCATGAACTACGAACAGCGAACGCCTTAGCTAGTGTGGGTTTTGTCGTGAAGTTTTTGGCGACTAGCGACACACGATACGAGAAGTCTCCGGACATTTCGATTAACGGCATTAAGTGGGAGCTGAAATCGCCCAAAACAGATAAATTGACAGCTATTGAGCGTAATCTTAAAAGGGCCAGCAAGCAGTCGGGCAATATTATCATTGACTCTCAGCGCATGGTTAAAATACACGACTCAACCATTCAAAACTTACTTGTACATAAGTATAGGCAGCAAAGAAACATAAGGCGACTGTGGTTCGTCAACCGCAAACGACAAGTTATTGACGTCGGCGAAATCCCTTGATAAAATTAATGTGAAGTCACCGCACGGAGCAGTATGTTCCTACCGCGGCGACTTTTTGATTGGACAACTTTGCTGGAGCCACCTAGCAGGATCGAACTGCTGACCTTATCGTTACGAATGATACGCTCTACCAACTGAGCTAAGGTGGCCCGGATAATTTTCGGATAGACTAGCAAAAGCCAAAACCGTATACTATTGTACAGATGATGAATGTCCCCGAGAAGTATTTTCACGACCGCCTAATTTTGCTGATTCTCAGCGTAAATACCTTTGTAGTCCTGCTTAATACAGTGCTGATTTTATTGCGCCTGGACAGCAGTCGTACCGACAGCTATATCGTTCAATACCGGGCGAATCTGGGACTCAGTGGCTTTGAAGTCGGCGGTAGTGCTACTTTCTGGTCGTTTATCTTGTTCTCAGTTATGGTGCTTGTCGGCAACGCTCTGCTTAGCATGCGGATTTACCCTAGCCACCGCCGTTATGCCGTCACTATTTTGGCTCTATCGACACTAGTTATCGTCCTGTCTTTGATCGTGACTAACGCTCTGCTTGTGCTGAGATGACCAATAACAAAATCGAAATACCGCTGAAATCAGAGAAGTCTCGGCGATACCGGGCTTATGAGATCCTGCCCGGGGCATTGAGCTGGACAATCCTGCTGGCACCGGTGTTGCTGAGCCTGATTAACGCCAGCATTACGGCTGTGATCATCATTGCCTATTTCCTGCTGTGGTTTGTTCGGGCTATTGGCCTGAACGTGCGGGTTTTACAGGGGTATAAGACTCGACAGAAACACCAAAAGTTTGATTGGAATAGGATGATCGATGAGCTAGAACGGCTGGACGACTCCTCGCACATCAAGTCCATACCCAAGTGGCACTACGAGATTATAGAGCGGTTGAGAGCCAATCCCACTCCGATAAAGCCTAGCCAAGTTATCCATGCCTCGATTATTGCCAACTGGAATGAGGGGCCGGAAATTCTGGAGCCGACCCTGCAATCGTTGATTGACTCCAGCTATGACTCTAAGAAGATGATCGTCTACATTGCTTACGAAGAGCGGGGCGGACCGAAGATGGTAACCCAAAATGAAGCCCTTGTTAAGAAGTATCAGAAGTACTTCCGCTATATGACGGCCACCCAGCACGTTGATCAGGTTAACGAGGTTATTGGTAAGGGCGGAAATATAACCCATGCCGCCCGTCAGCTGGAAAAGTATCTGAAACAAGAAGGGATTGACCCCTATAACGTCATAGTTACGACCCTGGACGCCGATAATCGGCCGCACAAACATTACTACTCGGCACTAACCTATACGGTGGCTGCCTCTGTTGACCCTTTGCGAGTGTCATATCAGCCCAATATCAGCTATACCAACAACATCTGGGACGCTCCAGCGCCGATGCGGGTTATTGCTACTGGTAACACCTTCTGGAACTTGGTGTTGTCTCTGCGACCCCATATGCTCCGCAACTTCTCATCGCACTCCCAGAGCATGCAAGCCCTAATCGACATGGACTACTGGTCGGTACGTAGCATCGTCGAGGATGGCCATCAGTTCTGGCGCAGTTACTTCAAATTCGACGGCGACTACGAAGTCTACCCCATATATGTGCCAATTTATCAGGATGCCGTGCTGTCTGATACTTACGCCAAAACCTTCAAAGCCCAGTTTATCCAACTGAGGCGTTGGGCTTACGGGGCTTCGGATATTGCTTACGTTGCTGAGAAAGCTTTCTACACCCCTAATAAAGTGCCGCGGATGGATCGCTTTTTCAAGTTCATGAGGTTATTAGAGGGGCACGTTTCCTGGGCTACTTCGCCGTTAATCTTGGCTTTTGCAGCCTTTGTACCGGTGTTCTTTAACTCCGAGAGCTACACCGCCAACCAACTGCCGATCATCGCCAGCCGCATCCAGACCATCGCTCTGGCCGGTATTTTTATCACCTTCTTCCTAAGTTTTAAGACTCTGCCTCCCAAGCCAGCTCGTTATAAGAGGCATCGGTCGTTTTTCATGATCATTCAGTGGGTATTATTACCGGTGACCACTATCTTGTATAACGCCTTGGCGGCCCTGACATCGCAAACCCGTTTGATGTTCGGGCGATATCTGGAGAAGTTTGATCTGACCGAGAAGGGCACCCGCAAATAGCTATAAGGGGTGGTAGGCCAGGTATTGGATAGCAGCTGCTCTGTCAAAGCGCTCTAACACCCCTGTAGTAACAGTGACCACGTGGTGCCTGCGGACAGTTGCCGAGTGTTTAGCACCCACCAACTGCCTAACAACGGTGTCTGAGAGGTGCCTAGCGTCCTCTGTGGCCGTCTTTCGGTGTCGACAGGCCTCGTAGACGCTTATGTATAACTTATCGCGCGAGAAGGGCTCTGTGTGCTTTCCAGACCCCTGAAACATCAGAGTGGAGGTCGGATCTATCGATTCGACTGAGGTAAAGATGGCTTTGCAAGATGGGCAGTTGCGCCGACGCCAGACCGAGTTAGACCGCTTCTGGGGGCGGGAGTTACTAACAGCAAGTTTTGAGCCACAATATATACAAACCATGACTACATGTTGACATATGGCTGATCAAAAAGCTAGTGGATAAACTGGCGGGGATCTGCGGGTAAGTTTCCAGGGCAAAATAAAAACTCCTGCTTATTAGGGCAGGAGCTCTATTAAACCACCTCTGTTACTTAACGGCAGTCACTGAACTACGTGGGCGACGTATTCGGTTAGCACGGCGAATGCCGGTAACGAACACGAGCTCCTCATAGAACAGCTGAAAATCTTCTAAAGAAGACTTACGTCTGTTGTTACTCACACATGAGCCTCGTTTAACCTAACAACATTATCAAAGTGGGTGATTCATGTCAATAGTCAGTGGGGCGGATGGTATACTTATTTGGTGAAACAACCCACAATATCTACCCCTGTTTTTAAGCTATCTGATACCACTAATGGTATAAGGACTGGAGTTTTATCCACACGGGCTGGCAAAGTCCTGACCCCGACCTTCATGCCCGACGGGACGCGGGGTGCTGTTAAGGGGTTAACACCGGCCCAGGTCACTGAAACAGGCGTTCAAGTGGTGCTAGCCAATACTTATCACCTGCACCTGAGCCCCGGAGAGAAGGTCGTAAAATCTCTGGGCGGCTTGCATGAGTTTGCTCGACGCTCTGGGCCCATCTTGACTGATTCGGGTGGCTTCCAGGTGTTTTCGCTAGCTCATGTTAACAAGATTACCGAGGAAGGGGTGGTCTTTCGCGACCCTTCGAATGGAGATATCGTCACGTTGACCCCTGAGAAGTCCATGCAGATCCAGTTGGACCTAGGCGCCGACATGATGGTGGCTTTTGATGATGTGACAGCCCTGGACGCCAAGGGCCGCGGCCGGACTCTGGAGGCCTTCGAGCGGACACATCGCTGGCTGGACCGATCGATTGCTGAGTTTCAGCGCCTGACAGCTAAAATACCCGCCCAAGAGCGCCCTCTGCTGTTTGGAGTAGTCCAAGGCGGCCTAGATAAAGAACTCCGCCGTAAGAGCCTAGAAATGGTCCAGACTTCCGGCGTGGACGGCATTGCCATCGGCGGCCTGTCTGTGGGCGAGAGTCGCCAGGATTTATATAGCATGCTGAAGTTCCTGGCGCCCTTGTACGACCCCAAGCTAGTCCATTTTCTACTAGGGGTAGGCGACCCCAAGGATCTGAGACTGGGGATAGCTAATGGAATTGATATGTTTGACTGCGTCTTGCCGACCCGCAATGCTCGGCATGGTTCGGCCTGGATAACTGGTGACAAAAAGATTCAGCTGACCAATGCCCAGTTCACTAAAGACACCTCCGTAATTGATCCCGGGTGTGACTGTTATACCTGCCGGGAAGGCTATTCGCGGGGCTTCCTGCGCCATCAATTCAAGGTCGGCGAGCCGCTGGCTGGCTCGTTAGTATCGATCCACAACCTTCGTTACCTAGAGAGGTTGTGTGAGGAGTATCGGAAAAACAAATAATTGGTGGGCACGGAGGGACTCGAACCCCCGACCTCTTCCACGTCAAGGAAGCGCTACTAGCCAACTGAGCTACGTGCCCGAATCAAGTTCGGCAACTTTGTCACAGAACAGATTATAAAGGTATATCAATTTTCTTTGAATAGCAATATTACCGCAGGCTATCAGACACACGCCTTTGTAATGGCTATAGGTTGGCTTACCCTCTGTTCTATGGTCATAAGCGACGTACTTAAATTGCTTCAATGGAACTTTGAGCTCTTTCGACCAATAAGACTTTAACTCCTCTCCATTTTGATCCATTCTAAGGTGTAAGTCGCAACGTAACATAGCTGGAGTAACCCCGTAGTTGCGTCGTAGCACAGCAAGCATAAATCGCAACATCTTAGGATCCGAGCTACCCAAGGATGTTACGTCTTTTTTTGCACCCTCACCAAAGTAGAGCATGGCAAATGCCAGGTCCAGGACATCGTCATTTAGCTCAATACGGCTTAAAACTTCGGTTGCTGCTGACTTTGCTTCCAGAAGGCGTAGTGCCTTTTGGGCACGATGAGCCTCCGCCGACTTGATTCGAGCTTTCTGCCATCCATCTCGACTATTCTGTATTAATCTAGTGCGCTGTGCCTCTGTTAACTGAATGGCTTTAAACCAACCCGAAAGGGTGGATCGGGGGATGCCCAGCTGCCGTTCAATAACCGTCATTGACACGCCTGTTTGACGCATAGTCATTGCCTGATTTTTATACTCGAACCACCTGGATTTCATGATCACTTTAATGGTATCAAGACAAAATTAAATCAAGGTTAACTCTGTGAGAAAAACTATCCACACCGATGTGGATAAACTAACACGAAAGTACTAGCATTATAGTACTAGCCTCCGTATACTCTCTTATTACAGGTGAAGTTTCCAGAGGTGTTAACTTCAGTGGTAACTTCCGAGAAGCCGATGAAAGAATCCGTGTCACATGCGAGATGACAGGGGTTCTTTTATTTTGAGGCAGGTTTGATATACTGTTACTAGGCATTGAGGCGGACTCACCACCCGTGGAGCCTCGTGAACAGTCCTGGATCTCACGTTAACAGAGCTAGTAAGAGTGAAAGATTTCGGTGGAACAGCCTGGAAACGGGCCCGGAACGCGCTACAACTTACATGTATTTGCGAGAATATGTAAGTGGCGCGTTCTTTTTATTAACTCATTAGGAGACTTTTATGGCCGAAGCCCCAGACAACTTACAAGCAATGCGACACTCACTGGCTCACATTATGGCTACGGCCCTGCAACACCTGTGGCCGGAGGTCAAACTAGGGGTTGGCCCAGCTATTAATGATGGCTTTTACTACGATATTGACCTTGGTGACGTCACTTTGTCTGAGGAAGATTTCCCGAAAATTGAAAAAGCCATGCAAGAGGTGATTGCTGCTGATCAAAAGTTTGAGCAGTTCTATCTGACAATAGAGGAAGCCCTAGCTTGGTCTAAAGAGATGGATCAGCCCTTCAAGCACGAGTTGCTCAACGACCTAAAAAGGGCCGGCACCACTGTTGCCAAGGACCTAAACGAAGAAGAATTAGGTACAATTACTGACGGCGATAGCAAAGTCGACCAAGTCTCTTTTTATAAAAACGGCCCTTTCAGTGATCTATGCCGGGGACCACATGTCGCCAGCACCGGCAAAGTTGGCGCTTTCAAGTTGATGAGAGTTTCTGGGGCCTACTGGCGCGGCAAAGAAGATAACGCCCAGATGCAGCGCATATATGGGGTGGCGTTTGCTAATGATAAAGAGCTTCGCCAACATCTGGCTATGCTGGAAGAAGCTAAGAAGCGAGATCATCGCAAGCTCGGGCAGGAACTCGATCTTTTCTTCATGCATCCAACGGCACCGGGCATGCCTTATTGGCTACCGAAAGGTACGATTCTATATAACGAACTGATTAGATTCTGGCGGGAAGAGCACGCCAAAAGAGACTACCAAGAGACAATTTCACCTCTGATAAATAAGAAGGAGCTGTATCAGACCTCTGGACACTTCGACCACTATTGGGAAGAGATGTTTGTGGCCAAGACCGGCGAGGGCGAGGAGTACGGCCTGAAGGCTATGAATTGCCCAAATGCTATGCTGATTTTCAAGCACAAAAGCCATTCTTACCGCGACCTGCCTCTCCGTTATAGTGATACCGACACTCTGCATCGTAATGAGCTGTCAGGTACCCTGAATGGGCTTTTGCGAGTACGTGAATTTCGACAAGACGATGCCCATATTTTTGTTACCGAAGACCAGATCAAGGAGGAGTACAAGAATATTCTCGAGATAACCGAGCTGTTCTATTCGATTTTTGACATGAGCTACTCTTTACGCCTGGGAACCCGACCAGATAAGTTCATGGGAGACCCTAAATTATGGGACAGAGCCGAGCAGACATTGAAGGAAATCCTGGACGAGAGCGGCAAGGAATACACTATTCTCGAGGGCGATGGCGCTTTTTATGGGCCCAAGATTGATATCCTGATGACTGATGTACTGGGTCGACCTTGGCAGATGGGCACCATCCAGCTAGACTTCCAACAGCCCCTGAGGTTTGAGCTTAGTTACGTCGACTCTGACGGTAGCGAGAAGACCCCAATCGCCATCCATCGAGTAATTTATGGATCGATGGAGCGCTTTATCGGAATATTAATCGAGCATTTTGCCGGCAAATTCCCAGTTTGGTTAGCCCCAGAACAGATTAGAATAGCCTCAGTTAACCAAGAGGATATCACCGTAAAGTGCGCCGAAGACATCTTGTCCAAAGCTAAAGAGATGGGTCTGCGGGCCACAGTCGATAACGGCAACGAGTCAGTCGGCAAGAAAATTCGCGATGCCGAAGTCCAGAAAGTGCCCTATACCCTGGTAATAGGTGAGAAAGAAGTTGAATCTGGCAATGTCGTGCCGCGGGTTCGCAAAGATCTCTCAGTTCAAGAGGGCAGCCAAGCTATCAGCGTCGATGAGTTCCTAAAAACAGTGGCCCACGAAGCCAAAGCTCGGGTAACCCACACTTCACTCCATGGCTAAGCCAACCATTGCTATCGATATCGACGAAGTCCTATCACCTCTGCACGACCTGCTGTTTGCTCATCATAACCAGGTCTACGGTACAGATTACCCCTTAAGAGATCCGGCTGGGAGCTATTTCTTGCACGATTACACCGACGAGCCCAAAGATAAAGTGCTTGCCAAGATAAAAGACTTTGTCGAGAGCGAAGTTTTTAAGAATGTTTTACCCCTCGAATATGCGGTTGAAGTCTTGGCTAGGCTACAAAAGCGATTCCGGTTGGTTATCATCACCTCTAGACAGGACTTCTTTGAGGAGGTAACCCACGCCTGGCTGGCTCAGCACTTTCCCTCGGTGTTCGATGAAGTTCAGTTCACAGAGTATATCCAGGGCGAGGGTTCTAAAGTGCCCAAGTCTAAGATTTGTCAGAGGGTAGGAGCACAGTACATGATTGAGGACAATCTAGAGACGGCTACCGACTGTGCTAAGGCCGGGGTTAAGACCTTATTATTCGGCGACTACCCCTGGAATAAGGCCAAAGTTTTGCCCAAGAATATGGTTCGAGTTGAGGATTGGCCGGCTGTTGAGGAATACTTTCATGGAATCCGGTAGCTTTAAGGCCCAAATCTACGAGCTGGTTTCCCAGATTCCCAGAGGTAAAGTCATGACCTACGGCCAGATTGCTTATCTTTGTGGGCGGCCGAGGGCGGCTCGGATTGTTGGTGGAGTGGCTCACTTTGGCGACCCGGATTTGCCCTGGCAGAGGGTTGTCAAGAAGGATGGCGGCCTGGCCGAGGGTTATCCGGGTGGCACAGAGGGTCACAGGCAGGTTCTAGAGGGTGAAGGTGTCGACATCGACACGAATTATCGCGTTGATATGGAGAAGCACCTGTGGCGACCGTAAATCCCTTGATTGTCATAGTTGGCGAGACGGCCTCCGGCAAGACGGCTCTGGGCATTCAGCTGGCTCAGAAATTCGACGGCGAGATTATCTGCGCTGACAGTCGGACTGTTTACCGGGGTATGGACATCGGCACTGCCAAACCAAGTAAGGAAGAGCAGGCTTTGGTGCCTCACCACCTGTTAGATATCCGCGATCCCGATGAGAACTACAATGTCGCCGAGTTTCAACACGATGCCAAGCAGCTAATAAAAGACATTGCTAACAGGGGGAAGTTACCCATTATGGTCGGCGGTAGCGGTCTTTATATCGATTCGGTCATTTATGACTATACATTCTCGCCAGAGAAGGCCAGGGATACTATCAACCCTCGCCACACCGCTACCGGACTGGCTCCCGAGAACAAAACGCTACGTGCCAAAACCTTGATAGTTGGCGTCCAGCGCGACAAAGAGGATCTAGAACAACGCATTCGTCAGCGAGTTCAAAACATGCTCGACGCCGGACTCATCAAGGAAGTTCAGGCTCTAGTTCGTAAGTATGGGCAGGACAAGCAGGTGTTAAGCGGGGTGTGCTATCCATATTTTGCCGACTACCTAGCAGGACGCCTGAGTCTGGAGGAGGCTACCGAAAAATTCGTTCATGGCGATATGTTACTCGCCAAGAAACAGCGGACCTGGTTCAAGCGCAACAAAAGTATTCAATGGCTGAACGACCCCAGTAAAGTCGTAGCAATTACAACAACGTTTTTGAACAATTTGTCTAAGTAGTCTGCTATACTATAGGCATGATTGAACAACTGTTTGGGTCCAAAACTCGCGTCAAATTGCTACAGCTTTTTTACACAAACCCTAACCGATCTTTCTATGTTCGGGAGATAACCCGCAAGATCGACGAACAAATTAACTCTGTACGGCGCGAGCTAGCTAACTTGCTTAGCATTGGCATAATCTCTTCTGAGGACAACGCCAACCGCCTGTACTACGAAGTTAATCAGGACTACGACTACTACGAGGCCTTGTCAGCTATATTCGGCGGCAAGAAAGTTTCTCCAGCCAAGACAGTTAAGCCTAAAATGGACGACAGCTCGGATATCACCAGTATCGGAAACGTCGAGCTAGCCATCTATACTGGTCAATTTACCAGGGACGAAAGCGCAGGCATCGATATCCTGATAGTTGGTGACGTCAACCAGACCAAGACCCAGAAGTTCATAGACGAATTAGAAGTCACCGAAGGCAAGGAACTGCGTTTTACCACTATGTCACGTAAGGAATTTGAATATCGACGACAGGTAAAGGATCGGTTCATCAATGGTGTCCTGGGCGCCAAAAGCCAAGTCTTAATCGACAAACATAAACTGTTAGAAAAATAAGAGAGGGAAATAGATGGAATTACAGTACTACGGTGGCAACTGCATCAGAATCAACACTAAAGAGGCTAGTATCGTTATCGACGACAACCTGGAGGTTTTGGGACTGAAGTCAATTACTAAGAGTGACGACATTGTTCTGCGCACCACGTATCAAGACAAGCAAGACAAACAAGAGGTTCTGACTATTGCTCAGCCAGGTGAATACGAGGTGTCCAAAGTGGCCATCCAAGGAATTCCAGCTCGAGCCCACATGGACGAGGAAGGCAAGCAGACAGCCACTATTTTCAAACTGACTACCCCTGAAATGCGTATTGCCGTGGTTGGCCACATCCATCCCGACCTAGGCGAAGCCGAGCTAGAGGCTATTGGTACAGTTGACCTACTAGTTATCCCAGTCGGTGGCGGTGGCTACACCCTGGACGCTACAGGAGCCTTGCAAGTAATAAAGAAGATTGAGCCGAAGGTCATCGTGCCGGTCCACTACGCCGACGCCAAGATCAAATACGAGGTACCTCAGGCTGAACTAGCCGATGTCCTCAAGAATCTCAGTATGGAAGTCCACGAGACTGTGCCCAAGCTAAAGCTCAAAGCCAGCGACTTGACCGAGGCAACTCAGCTGATTGTTGTCGAGCGACAATAAGTTATTTTTCTACAGGGTTGAGGTTGGCAACGTTACTGCCGGGTACGATAACGCCCTTTTTCTTAAGGGTACGGATAGCTTGGGTGCTAAGCTTCATCTTAACTTTTCGGCCGTCGATAACTAGAGTCTTGGTCTGAAGGTTAGGCTTCCAGACTTTCTTAGTGCGACGCAAAGAAAAGCTCACATTGTGGCCGTATTGCTTGCCTTTGCCGGTTAGATCACACTTTTGCATAACGAGAATCAATTGTATCTGTTTTTACCTCTAGAGTCAACTCCTATCCGTTGGGCAGATACTTCGCTATAATAGGCTAATGCTTGAGAGTATAAACTTGTTTCAAATCGCGGTACTACTAATAAGTTTGTTACTCGCGGTCAGTTTGCACGAAGCCATGCACGGATATGCCGCATATTGGTTAGGGGACACAACTGCTCACCAGGCCGGCAGATTGACGCTTAACCCCTTAAAACATATAGACATTTTGACAACAGTTTTACTCCCTTTGGGTCTAATCCTGCTAGGACTACCACCATTCTTCATTGCCAAACCGGTGCCCTTCAATCCCTGGAATGTCCGTTATGCTGAGTACGGAGTGGCTATTATTGGCTTGGCCGGTCCTGCCACTAACTTGGTTTTGGCGACTGTGACGGCCATTGTCGTTCAATTGTCTGGCATTGCTGTGGGCACAGATGTATTCTTTGCCTTATCTACTTTCATTCAGATCAACATTGCCTTGTTCGTCTTCAACCTGATTCCGTTCCCACCGCTAGACGGCTCAAGGGTATTGTATGCTTTCGCCCCCGAGCCAGTCCAAAAGGTGATGCAACAGATTGAAAGCCTAGGCTTGACGGCTATCGTCGTTTTCATGTTCCTGCTATTCCCGTTACTCGGGCCGCTTGTGATAAATATCAATGAGTTTTTCTACACTCTACTTTTAGGATAGGTGTATAATTGGGGTAGCTGAGTATTAAGCAGCGAGCCAACAATGATTATCTAACACTATCATTGAGGAATCTCAATATCAGATCTTGCCTTAGGCGGGTGAATGCGAGGATCCACCTGGGTTAACCAGATTTTCATACGGCTTGCCCACGCTCAGCTTTTTATTCGCTACGCGGAGTTGATATAAGCTATCTAAGATGTTATAATACTACATATGAGTGAGCAACTATCGGCATACGATCACCTACAGCTATGGGCCGGACGAAGGATGTTGCGCGAAAACAACAGGGGGCAGATGCTACGCTCCGCAACAATTCTTACGGGGATGGTGTTGATGATAACTATAGACACAACAAACACAGACGTTGATATGTGTGCTTACACTATTGAAGGCTCCAGAGATTCTCTGGTAGAGGCAATCGGTTCGTTTGAGCCAAGCCTAGAAGGCACCAAAGACCTTATGCAACTTGAGTGTACGCCGTCAATTGGCTGATAACTCTGGTCGGGGTGACAGGACTTGAACCTGCGGTCTCGCGACCCCCAGCCGCGCGCTTTACCAACTAAGCTACACCCCGAACCCGTCTACTGTAACAGAGAACATTGCTGAAGAGAAGTTGACAAAAGAAGGTGCTAATGCTAATATACTAGCCATGATTTCAAACATGGAAAGTGCCAATCCTGCCCATACCAGTCAGGTCAGACGTGTTGCCGCGGGGCTGGCACTTACAGTGGCGACGGCTATATCCGGGCCAGTCTACGATGCTCTGCCAGACCCAAGTCCCTCAGTTGACGATGTCGTCAAAGGGCTGAGTGACCTTATCTCCCGAGCACCAGATATAGATGAATCGGCTGGCTAAACAATAACCACCGTAGCCGTGATACCATTAAGTAATGGCAATCCAAAAAGAGATACACAAATCATACGAATTCC
The DNA here is from genome assembly GCA_964426845.1 of uncultured Candidatus Saccharibacteria bacterium. Classification (GTDB taxonomy): domain Bacteria; phylum Patescibacteriota; class Saccharimonadia; order Saccharimonadales; family JAGQNJ01; genus CAYRSA01. The sequence goes on from CAYRSA010000003.1 coordinate 122,477, forward strand.
AAGATTTTGCCGAGGCCATGCGCTTTGTGGGTAAAGTGGCGGATTTGGCTCAGAAGGTAGATCACCACCCGAGGATTCAGATTGATTACAACAAGGTTGAGCTGTGGTTCACGACTCATTCAGCTGGCAAGGTGACCGTCAAAGACAAGAATCTGGCTGAACAAGTAGACGGCCTAGTCCAAGATCGGGCTCCGACCGGTGATTTGCCAACAGAGGTAAAGTTCTTCGGCGACGGTGGCTCTCGGGGTAATCCTGGCCCGGCCGCCGCCGGCTTTGTGTTAATGGATATGGACGACCACGTCCTAGAAGAAGGCGGCGAGTTCATGGGTATCACTACCAACAACCAGGCCGAGTATCACTCTCTGGAAATGGGGCTGGAGCGGGCTCTGGAGGCCGGCGTTAAGAAGATTCACGTCCATATGGACAGTCAGCTGGCCATTAGGCAAATCAGCGGTCAATACAAGGTTAGAAGCCCTGACTTACTACCCAGGTATAAGAATGTGAAGAGTCTGCTGTCTAAATTTGAAGAAGCAACTTGCGTGCACGTGCCGCGGGAGCTCAACAAGCTAGCTGACGGCGAGGTTAACCGCATACTAGACAGCGTTTAACAGAGGTGGTATAATGCTTGGGCCAGGTTATCGACTAGCTACCTCGGTAAAACGAGGAGGAAAGTCCGGGCAACATAGGGAATGGCAGTTGCTAACAGCAACCAGAGGTAACTCTAGGGAAAGTGCCACAGAAACTATACTTCCTGGTTCGCCAGGTAAAGGTGAAAAGAGTGAGGTAAGAGCTCACGATGCGTGCTGGTGACAGTGTGCGATGGTAAACCCTGTCTGTTGCAAGGAACATATTCTATGAACTTCGGTTCCAGTCCCCGCTGAGAATGTGTGATCAACCGCTCGATCTTTACGGCGACGTAAAGGCTAGATAGATGGCTAGTGATAACAGAACCCGGCTTATAGATAGGCTGGCATATGAAAAACCACCCCTAACGGAGTGGTTTTTCTCTTCATATACTAATCCATGAAGCTGAACTAATTGCAGAAAAATTGAATTTATGATAATATATATGATTATGCCTCAAGATCATTCTTTTGAAGAGATGCCAAGGAGAGAATCTACTGCCACAGAAAGGCGAAGAATGCCTTCCGGGTCAGTAAATACCAGCAAAGGGCTGGGTAAATATATCAACGATCTAGGGGCATTAGCTGGGATGAGTCAGGAAGATATGGCCAGGGGCTTAGGTACTTCTCAGCAAACAATCTCTAGAACAATTCGTGGATTATCTAAACCTCGTACTGACTCACCACTTGCGTTGGCTTTACAGAAGGAGCTTGGCATAAGCGCAGAAGAAGTTTGGCACCTTATTCGAAATCAAGGGCCGTGGAGTGGTGAAAAACATCAAAAGCGAAAAGGCCCTCGTGCACGACAACAACAGACAGGTAGTTTACAAATTATACCTGGTGCGACCGCTGATCTGGATCCAAAAGACACTAAGGAGATGTGGTTTGCCAAGGGTGTAGTAGATTTTGATGAGAATCGAAGACTACTAAGTACAGTCTTACGCTTTGCAGAGATTGATGAAGATACAGAACGTATGGATGAGTTACAGTCCGTGCTTGCAGAGGTGCAAGACCTAAGAATCACAGGCGATAGAATTATTGAAACCACTACTCCAGACGAGTATGCTAGCCCAGTCGAGAGGGTATTATCGCTCGACGAAGTCTTTAGAGCAAACGATCTCATAGAATCGGCAATTACATATGGAGAGTTTCGCAAAGTCGAAGCCCACCGGCGCTTTGCTGCCTTCATGGTTTCAGCTTCATAACCTAGTTTTAGCAGAGCTTCAAAAAGCTACACGGCTATTTTGAAGCGGCTCTGACGACTTCAGCGAAGGCTTTGGGTTCGTTGACGGCTAGCTCAGCCAGGACCTTACGGTCTAGAGAGATGTTGGCTTTCTTGAGACCAGCAATCAGCTGGCTGTAGGTAGTCCCATTCTGACGAGCGGCGGCGTTGATACGGGTGTTCCAGAGCTGGCGGAAGGTTCGCTTGCGGTTCTTACGGTCGCGGGTAGCGTTCTGTAAAGACCTAACCACGGCCTGTTTGCCACGGCGCACACTCGAGGTGTGAGCCCGAGTCATACCCTTGGTGGCTTTACGGATTTTCTGATGTCGTCGGTGGGTGGTAACCCCGCGCTTTACTCGCATGTACTAAACTCCTAGTCGTTTCTTTGTTGTCTTAGCTTGCTTGCCGGTTAGGGTTTCCATGCCCGCAAAGCGTCGCTTGCGTGATTCGCTCTTTTTCTCGAGGTTGTGGTGGCCAGAGGCGTGCCTGAACATGACCTTACCGGTCTTGGTGATTCGAATGCGGTCTTTGGTTCCGCTATGCGTTTTTTGCTTTGGCATTACTGCTACCACTACTCCTTATTACGAAAATTATCTGTTTGCCGGTCATCTGCGGCGATTGGTCGACAGCTATTGTATCACCAAATTGGTTAATAATCTTGTCTGCCAGGGCAAATCCCAGATCTTTGTGAGCCAGTTCGCGGCCCCGGAAGAACAAAGTCATCTTAACTTTGTGTCCGCCCTCGAGGAAGCCGGCTACTTTTCTGAGCTTTACCTCTAGGTCGTGCTCGCCAATTTTCAGTCCCATCCGCATTTGCTTTAGATCGTGAGTCTTGACGGCTTTCTTATTCTTTTGTTGCTGTTTTGTGCGCTGGTAGTTGAATTTACCCCAGTCGACAATCTTAGCAACTGGCGGTTTGGCGTTGGGTGAAATTTCCACCAGGTCCAAGTCCGCATCTTTAGCAAGTTGTAGAGCTTCAGCCCGTGATACCACGCCAAGCTGTTGGCCCTCATCGCCAATAACTCGAAGTTCTGGTGCCCGAATTTGTTCGTTCAGGCGAACGTGCTTACTGATATCCTTGCTCCTTAGCTCATCTGTTAAACTTGCTTGAACCCAATTGTAGCAAATCCGTCAACAGAGGTCAACCAGATTATGGCAATATTGGCCGATATTGCAGAGCTTCGGCAATATGTTGAGCCTTAACGGTGTCCGAGTCGTCGATATCAGCAATAGTTCGAGCGACCTTCAGAGTGCGCATGTAGGCCCGAGGTGATAGCTCCAGTTGCTGGGCGCCACTGTCCAGGAGACTGCGAGCCTCGTCTTCTAAGTGGGCTAACCGCTTGACCTCCTTGTTGGTCATGTCGCTATTGTATTTGGAGTGGCCAAAGCGATTGTGCTGATGGGTAATGGCCCGATTGACCTGGTCCAGGACCTGCCGGGTAGTGACTGGGCCACTGTTCTTGGCCAAGAGCTGGGCGTGCTCGACATTCTCTACGTCAACATAAACATCGATTCGATCTATAATAGGCCCGGACAATTTACGACGGTAATTGTTCAGCTTAGCCTGCTGGCAAGTGCAAGCCTTAGGAGTGCCATAGTAGCCGCAGGGGCAGGGGTTGGCCGTAGCTACCAAGATGAAGTTGGCCGGCAATTGCAAGCTATCGTGGGCTCGTGACAACGTAATTATCCGATCTTCTAGGGGCTGGCGCAGAGATTCGATAACGTTGCGCTGAAACTCCGGAAACTCATCCAAGAACAACACGCCGTGATGTGCCAGGCTGATCTCGCCGGGCCGTGGTTTAGAGCCACCACCAATGATCGAAGTCTGGCTGGCGCTGTGATGTGGCGACCTGAAAGGCCGCCTGGTTACTGTCAACTCATAGTTCTTGCCGTGCAGGCTGTGAAGGTGGGTGGCCTCTAGAATTTCCGCCCGGTTCATCGGTGGCAGGACGGAAATCAGGGCCTTGGCCAGCATGCTCTTGCCAGTGCCCGGCGGACCACTCAGTAAGATGTTGTGTCGACCAGCCGCGGCAATGGTTAGAGCCCGCTTGGCTTGTTCTTGGCCGATGACATCGGCAAAGTCGACCGGACTGGCAGTAGTCGATTTAGGCAGGACAGACGCGCCGCTTAAAGCTACCAGGACTTGCTGGCCGTTAAGGTGTAGAAAGACTTGAGACAGCTTTTGGCAAGGGTAAACGTTCAATCCATCTATTAATCGAGCCTGAGCCACATTACTTTCTGGAATAAAAGCTGTAGTTAGCCCATTCTGCCTGGCCGACAGTAGCTTGCCAATAAGGCCACGGACCGGTCGAATCGAGCCGTCTAGGCCCAGTTCCCCGAAGAAACTGGCCTTTCGTGGCACTGGTGGAATGGCTTGGCTGGCCTCTAGAATAGACACGGCAATAGCCAGGTCAAAGCTGGCCTGCTGTTTGGGAATGTCGGCCGGAGCCAGGTTAATAGTTATTCGTCGCTTTGGGAAGTCCACCGGCAAGCAAGAGAAGGCACTACGAATTCGTTCCTTGGCCTCGTCGACTGCTTTGCCAGCAAAGCCAACAATGATAATCGATGGCAGGCCACGGGTGGTCTGACATTCAATCTCGGCAACTATGCCATCAAAGCCGTTCTCAACAATTGTCTGGACACTCATACATCCCAGGCTAGCAGGGCAAAATTAAACCATCCTTAACTTGAGCGGGAAATAAAAATAGACGCAGGTCTTTTATGTACTTGCGCCTATTTTCTTGTGGGTTTTTTGGTTTTGTCTTTTTGTTTGTTCCGTAAGTGTTTGTTATGGAACAACGGCTTGCGAGAAGCCGTTGTTTTTTGTCTTTTTGTTTTTGAGCACTTTTTTTATTCAAGTGCTGTCCCTATCTTATAAACTGCTTAATTAACTGTCAATAGACTTATGCTTAGATTTTTCATAAAGCTGTGCATAACTATCGACCTGAATAAGTCTCAAAGGGTAAAAGACCAGGCCAATTTAGTTGTAAACAAGCTCTTTGGAGTGTTGATGAAAGTGCGGATCGACCGAGCAAACTTTTTATAGGCCCTGATTGTATAAAAGTGACATAAAATAGCTAACCATTAGCCTAAATGTCAGGCTGAGTGCACGATTAGCAGGCAGTAGGAAATCAGCAGACACCAGACTAGCCGTATAATGCTAGTGCTTAATCCATATGATTATTTGTCATAATTGGCAGGGAATAAGGCGCTTCCTGACATGCTAATGCAAAGATCTAAATTTTTACAAGTTTAGTACACCGCCAAATAATTCGTGGGACGATCAAAAAAATGTGTCCAGTTTTGTCCGACTTGCTAAGCAGAATAAAACACTAGCTGACTTTAAAAAGTCGAGCTTTTAAAATCTTCAAAGGATCCAAACTACAGCATATTTGGGAAATCTGCATGCCACCACAGGAGCCCCGATTTGACACGGGCAAACAGGCGATTACCCGTATATAAAGACATATAATAACTGCTAGGGCTATAGTTTATTGTTATCTCAACAACGAAACTTATCACCAGAATTTACTAAAAATTTAGCACTCATATCTGTTAACTGTTAATTGCACAACGATTTTGATTGACAATACACAAGCGGTGTAGTAGTATCTTGGGTAGGAGTATAAAAAACCAAAAGTGTGAAACTTTATAACGCTCAATGCTTGCGAATAGCGGGCTTGAGCGGTCAGTCATAACCAGGACGGTAAGCGCTACAAAAGTAATAAATTGTATGAGCGGATTTACCGTCCGGTTTCTTTTTATGTACAATAGTGGTTATGGCTAAGACAGCGAGCAGGGTAATCAGAAAACACCGAAAACAAGTGATAATACTAGGTATATTGTATGTTCTCGGCCTGGTTTTTTTTATGAATACCAGCCCAGATGAATTACCGCTGTTACTACTGGTCCTGCCGTTTATCTACATCTTCCTAGTTTTATATCTGTCGATCTCTTTGGTCTGCCAGATGCTGGCTGTAAAGAGCGCTTTCTTAATCTCGCTGGTGATTGCCGTCTTCGGCGTATTGTTGTTCGTGCTAGGCTCTCTCCACCAGCTTACGGTTAGAGATATGATTATTAGCCTGGCGCTGACTTGTTTATTAACATGGTACATAACTCGTATCACTGATAAGCGAGTTGGATAGCTGTCGTCTCTGATAGAATCTGATATACTAAATTACAGAGTATGAATCCTCAAAATAACACACCAAACCCAGCTAGCAATCCGGACCAAAGTTCGACTGTAACTCCAGTGGATCCTGACCAAACCCAGGCCCAACCAACCGAGCCAGTTTTGGTTGCTCCGCCGCCAGTTTCTCCTAGTCAAGCATCCCCAGCGCCAACAGCTAGCCCAGCCGCTCAGACCACCAGTTCGCCACAGATAGCTGACGATAATGACCTGATAGAGAAAGAGTGGGTGGAGAAGGCTAAGCAGTTAGTAGATAGCACCAAGGCTGATCCCTACACCCAAAATAAAGAAATCAATAAGTTTAAAGCCAGTTATATAAAGAAACGATATAACAAGGATATTCAACTTAGCAAAGAATAAATCATGGCCGCACTAATCTTTATAATTTTTTCGTTCTTGGCCACGGCTGTAGTTGTCGGTCCAATCATATATTTCCATGCTCGCAATGTTCTGAGAGAACAGAAGAATTACGAGCGGGGCCTCAAGATGGTCCCCTTGTTGATTCATTTGCCTCCACCTAGTGACGACAAAGAGGCTGGCCAACGCGATGACCGGGAAGTTGTCGATGAGAATATCTCTAAAGCTCAGATTGTTTACACCATTATCTACAGCACTCTGCAGAAGGGACTAAAAAGCCAGTTCTACGGACAACGACATTTCTCTTTTGAAATTGTCGGTACTCAAGGGGCAGTCAAGTTATACGCTGCGGTACCCCTTGTCATGGCCGAGGTTGTTACTCAGGCCATTATCAGCGCCTATCCGGCCGCTCGGCTAGAGGAAGTGCCAGAACATAACATCTTTAGTCCAGTCGGCCACATCAGCGGTACCTCTGGCGGAGAATTCACCCTTAAGGAGAACTTTGCATACCCCATCGCAACCTATCAAGATATCAAACGCGACCCCATGCAGTCGCTCTTGAACGCGCTATCAACCCTTGAGAAAGAAGATGGCGTAGGTATTCAGATCCTGATGCGACCAGCTAATCCTGATTGGCGGAAGGCTGCCTCAGCTGTGGCTAGTAAGAAACGCAAAGGCGGTAAAGATAAGAAGCCCGGGCAGGTGGCCAGTGGTTGGTTTAAGGAGCTAGTTTGGGCCTTGTGGCAGCCACCAGAAGACAAAAAGAAAGACGGAGAGTCGTCAAATAGCGACCTGTCTAATCTTGACCAGAACATCCTAGATGCCATAGACGATAAGACCAGGCATGCCGGTTACGAAACTTTAATCCGGGTGGTAGCTTCCTCTAATGTCACCCAGAAATCCCAGGCCATCCTACGCAGCATTACTTCGGCTTTTGCTTTGTTCGATGCTCCGGGCAAGAATGGTTTCAAGTTCACTCCAGCTAAAGACATGGAACAGTTCGTGACAGCCTTCATATTGAGGTTTTTTCCACAACAGAATAACCAAAATATCTTGAATGCTGTTGAGCTAGCCACACTTTTCCACTTCCCAGACCAGAAAAATATCCCGACTTCGCAGCTACAACGACAGGCCTCAAAACAGGTGGACGCTCCTCGTAACATTCCTCAAGAAGGCTTGTTTATGGGTTACAACCTTTTCCGGGGTGTTAAGAAGGCTATCAGGATGTCCTTAATGGACCGCCAACGCCACATGTATGTGGTTGGACAAACTGGTACTGGTAAGTCGACCTTCCTTGAGAATCTGGCTCTGCAAGATATGCTTAACGGCGATGGCTTTGCCTTTATCGATCCCCACGGTGACACGGCTGAGAACTTGCTATCGATGGTGCCTAAAGAGCGAACTGAAGATGTAATCTACTTCTGTCCAGCCGATATGGACTATCCGTTAGGACTGAATATGTTCGAGTTTACCAACCACGATCAGAAGGACTTTATCATTCAAGAGACTCTTAACATGCTGTACAAATTATACGATCCCCAGCGCCAGGGTATTATCGGCCCCCGCTATGAGCAGATTTTTAGAATGTGTGCGTTGACGGTTATGGCCGATCCTAACGGTGGTACATTCGTAGACATCCCCAAGCTGTTCACAGACAAGCAGTTCGTGGCCGACCGCTTGAAATATGTGACCGACCAAAACGTTATCGACTTCTGGCAAAAGGAAATGCCGGCCTCGGAGCGCTCTAACGACTTTGGTGAGCTTAAGGCTTGGTTCGTCAGTAAATTCGGTGCTTTCTTGTCTAACGAAATGATGCGCAACATTATCGGGCAGTCTAAGAGTTCTTTCAACCTGAGGGAAATCATGGACAACAAGAAAATCCTGATTGTTAACTTAAGCAAGGGTAAGACCGGTGACTTGAACTCCAAGTTGCTGGGTATGATCTTCGTTATGAAATTCCAGGCGGCGGCCATGAGTCGGGTAGATACACCAGAGAAGCAGCGTCAGGACTTCTGTTTGTACGTGGATGAGTTCCAAAACTTCTCAACCGATTCGTTTGCTACTATCATGTCTGAAGCCAGGAAGTTCCACCTTAACCTGATTGTTGCCAACCAGTTTACTACACAGCTAACAGAGGAAATTCGCGACGCCGTCTTTGGTAACGTCGGTACCGTTGTAGCTTTCCGTATCGGCCAGAATGATATGGAAGCCTTGTCCAAGTACTTTCAGCCGATGTTCGATGCTGACGACTTGCTGCGGGTACCTAACCACAACACCATTGTCCGCACATTGGTGAACGGTGTGCCAACTAATCCGTTCAGTATGGCCACAGTACCGCCGCTGGGCAACCCTAATCCTAAATTGGGCGATGCTCTTAAACAATTATCCGCTGCTAAGTACGGCAAGCCGCGCACCAAAGTTACCGCTGATATCTTTAGCCGTTTGGCGACCAAGACGCCGCCGGCTGCCGCTGGCCGCCCAGTTCCCGGAGGTCCGGTAGCGCCTGGTGGACTCCAGGCTGGACCCCGTCCGGCTCCAGCTCAAAGATCTTTCCTAGACGATTGGCTAGCCAAGAAGCAGCAGCCGGCGGCGCCAGGACCTCGGCCACCAGCGCCTAGGCCGGCTCCAGCCCAGTCACCATCGCCGTTGCCGGCTCCGGCTCAACCTATGCCAATGACTCCTGCTCCAGCCCCGGCTGCCCCAACGCCACCTACGCCGGCTATGCCTAGTGGCTCTGGCGTGCAATATGGGGCCTCTATGGCCGGATCACAGCCAATAACGGCTTCTGACCAGCAAAAGGTTAATGCCTTGGCTGAGGGGCTTGCAAAGGCCGATAACGGCCAAGTCAGCGACTCGTTAGATAGTGGACATATCAATCTTCGTACACAAACACCCGACCAAGATAGTGCTCAAGATACGATCGCCATTGATCATGAAGGAACTCTGTACCATAAAGACGATCAATCAACCCCTACCAAAGAGTGAACCGGCTAGGAGCGAGCTTTAGATACAGCCCGGATAATCATCTCGACGATCAAACCGACGAAGAAACCGCCGACTAGCAACGCCAAAAATACGAAGAAGTTATAGGTGAAGCCGTAGTGGCGGCTGATAATCACTAGGGCTAAAGTGCCGCCGAAAGCGACCAGTCCGCCCCCCAGCAAGCCTGAAGGCCGGGCTACGGTCTTGCCGCCAACTTCGCTGACTGCCTCTACTGTTCGGGAGTGAATCACTTTGCTAAATGAGCGCTGTGACTTCGGTAAGTGTGACTGAATGCGGTGCAGCTCTTTTTTGTAGGCCTTACTCTTAAGGTTGCGGTCGACAATGAAAGGGGCGTCGTCGTTCTTGGACTCTGTCTCTTGCTTGTTCTTTACAGCCGCGGCTTCATCGGCTTCTTTATCGATGCTGGAGCGGATATGCTCTATGGAATCTTTGGCCTCGTGCTTGGCTTTCTCACCAGCTTCAATCGTCTCTCTTAGTTTCTCATGTTCTTTAGCTTTATTGTGCTTAGCTTCCTGTGATTCATGGTGCTCATGTCGAGCTGGTGCTTTTTCGGCCATCTTAGTTTCCTCCACTTGTTGCGTAGTCGCTACGGACTATATCTAATTCTTTAGCCATTAGGCGAGAGCGGGCCAGGAAATAGCCGGCAATGGTCGTTACCACAAAAGCCACGGCTAGAACTTCACCAGGGCCAGTATTTGGAAGGGTGGTCGTGGTGACTTGTTCGACGATTTTCTCCGGTGCACAAGGCAGGTTTAGCTCAACGGTATCGCCATAAACATTGGTCATTTTGCAGTCAAAGGAGCCGGGGTTAGAAGCCGGTGACGGCGTGGAAGGGATGACGGCTTTAACTTTGACGGTGATCTGTTTCTCAACGGTTTGACCATGTTTGATGTCGACGGCTGGCCAGGTAACGGTCTTGTTGTCGTCGATTTTGCCGCCGTGAAGGTTTGATACATCGGCATAATCTAGAATGTCGCCGATGTTCTCCTGGATAACAAAATCCTTAACTGTAGCCTTATTTTCACTATTGTTGGTGGCCGACAGGGTGTAAGTTATCTCGTCATTCGGGTTAACAGTTGAGCCATGAGCTTCGCCACCACCTTGTGATTTGTTTATAGCTTTTTTGTGAGCGGTGATACAGACGTTTTGGTCGTCGTCGTCGATATCTTTACATTCAGGTTCTTCTGGTGGAGGTGGCGGGGTGCAGTCGGGATCACCAGGCTGGCATGGCGGTGGAGGTGGTGGAGGTGGTGTATCGGTTTTGACAGTTACTCGCTTGATACAGTCTCCGGTCTTGTTACCGGTAGCAGCTTTAGTACCGCCGTCGTAGTGAACGGCTAGAGTAAATTCGTAGGTACCAGCTTTTGTAACCTTAAAGGGTCGCCAACTGGGGTCTTGGGCCAGGGTACCCTCAAAGCCAATGCCTTTACCTTCCTTAGTGTCTAGGACACGTCCAGTGGACTTATCGATAAATTCATAACGCATTGTAACCTTTTGATTGGCAGCTAAGTTTCTACCAGTCGCTCTACCCCTAACTTCGATAGTAGTGTTGATAGGCACTGTAGTGCCATTGCGGACGTTCATTAGTAAGTTAGCGCAAGCAATACCGGTAGCTGGCGGTGGAGGTGGCGGAGGCGGTGGAGGTGGCGGGGTGCCGATAATAACAATGTTGGCGCAGTCCATTAAAACCCAGAAAGCTGTGCCGTCGGCCCGGGTTCCGCGAATAGCTTGATAAGAGGTTGTACCCCAGGCATCCAGTGGTTTCATGAAGAATTCGGTGCCACCAATAAAGACCGAGCGTTCGCCGGCAAAGTGCGTAGCCGTGCGTCCCAATGAGTACAACCGTCCGCCATTACTGTTGGAGGCTAGGGTAGTTACAGTTCCATTGTTTAGACGTCCGCAATCAACCCCGAAGTGTGCCAAAATATTTTTGAAGTTTTGAACATTATCATCGCAGGCTTGGACCATCCGGACCTTGGAATTACGGCCCCCGTAAATAATGTCGTTATTCGATGCGGCCAGGGTCGGTTCGCTGGGGATAGCGGCAGCGAAGACCTGGACGCCCAGGGCGAGGACTAAGAACATTACACCCAGCCGCCTAACAGATGACTCAGCTTTAAGTCGTTTAGAGTAAAAAGCTACCTGATTGATAAGGCTAGGGTTGAACGGTAAGTTGGACAGTAGTTTTTTAAACATTTGTTGATTTTTTATAATTCCTCTTATGCTATTCAACCATGAATTCATGTGTTCAAGCAAGACTTTATTAGTTGTATGGGGATAACTTTTTGGTTATAATAAGGGTATACACGGAGATCGGTGAGGTTTACCGTAAACAATACAGATTTTAGAGAGGGTACTAGAGACAAGTGAGCAAACAAAAACCACAGAATTCCGACTATGGCGCTGAGCAAATTCAGGTCTTGGAGGGACTAGAGCCGGTTCGAAAACGCCCTGGTATGTACATCGGTGGCACGGGCTATGATGGCCTGCACCACCTAATTAAAGAAATTGCCGATAACTCGGTGGACGAGGCCATTGCCGGACACGCCACCGAAGTGCACGTGACTATGTTGGCCGATGGTGGTATCTCTGTCAAAGATAACGGTCGCGGTATACCAGTTGATGTTATGAAAAAGACCGGTAAAAGCGCTCTGGAAACTGTGCTAACCGTTCTTCACGCTGGCGGTAAATTTGGCGGCGGAGGCTACAAAGTCTCGAGTGGATTACATGGTGTAGGTATCAGTGTAGTAAACGCGTTGTCAAAAAAGCTACATGCTGAGGTTCGCCAAGGCGGGTTTATCTATACCCAAGATTATGAACGTGGCGTACCGCTTACCAAGATTCAAAAAGGCGACAAAACAGCCGAAACTGGGACAACTATTACTTTTTATCCTGACGAAGAAATCTTTAAAGAGTCGGTTGAACTTGAATATGACTGGGTTGTTGATTATCTACGCCACCAAGCCTACTTAACCAAGGGTTTGAAGACTTTTGTGTATGACGAACGTACAGACAAACGCTATGGCTTCTACTTTGAAGGCGGTATCCAATCCTATGTTCGCCATATAAACCTTGGTAAAGACGTTGTCGATGAAGATGTATTCTATGTCGAAAAAGAAATTGAAGACTCGATGGTGGAAATCGCCTTCCAGTACACAGATGCCTATGTCGAGACCATTAAAGCTTTTGCTAACAACGTCATTAACCCCGACGGCGGTACCCACCTCACTGGATTCCGGTCGGCTCTGACCCGCGTGGTTAACGACTATGCTCGCAAGAACGGCTTACTGAAAGAGAAAGAAGAGAACTTGTCCGGCGAGGATTGCCGCGAAGGCCTAACGGCGATTATTCTCGTTAAGCTACCCGATCCCCAGTTCGAAGGCCAGACTAAGAATAAGCTTGGCAACCCCGAGGTCCGAGGCTATGTCGAGCAAGTCCTGAGTGAATACCTGGCTTATTATCTCGAAGAACACCCGGCTGTGGCTAAGAAGATCGTTGGTAAAGCACTACTTGCGGCAAGGGCTCGCAAGGCCGCCCGGGCTGCCCGTGATAACATTTTGCGAAAAGGTATCTTAGAAGGCGCCGGTCTACCAGGGAAACTGGCCGATTGCTCTAGTCGTAACCCCGAAAACTCCGAATTATATATCGTAGAGGGTGACTCGGCCGGTGGCTCAGCCAAGGGCGGTCGCGACAGCAAGACTCAGGCCATTCTGCCATTGCGCGGTAAAGTGTTAAACGTCGAGCGAGCTCGACTTGACCGCATGTTGGGCAATAACGAAATTGTGACCCTAATTAAGGCTCTGGGTGTGGGTATCGAAGAGCAATTCGATCTCAGTGGTCTCCGTTACCATCGGATTATTATTATGACCGATGCCGATGTCGACGGTTCGCACATCTCGACACTACTGTTAACTTTCTTCTTCCGCTTTATGAAGCCGATTGTCGATGGTGGCCACCTGTACTTGGCTAAGCCGCCTCTGTTTGAGTTGGTCAAATCCGGCAAACAAGACAACACCTTTATTTACGACGAGGACGAACTCGATAAGGTGATTGATGCCAAGATCGCCGAACGCAAAGCCGAGGGTACCAAGATAGTCAAAGAAGATGACCGCTATAAACAAGCCGGTTTCACCGAGCAGAAACGCTACAAGGGTCTGGGTGAAATGGATGCCGAGCAACTGTTTGAAACTACTATGAACCCTGAGCAAAGAGTCCTGATACAGGTTAAAGTCGCTGATGCCGAGAAAGCCGATGCCATCTTCACTAAGTTGATGGGAACAGAGGTGGAGTTGCGCAAAAACTTTATTCAATCGCATGCAAAATTCGTAAAGGATTTGGATATTTAAGATGGACGACAAAACATCACAAGAGAATTCTATGGATGAACCGCGGGTAGAGCAACAGGCTTTTGTCGGAGGTGATGTCCTGGATTCCAATCACTCCCGAATTGTTGAACTCCGTAAAGTCGAAGACGTCATGGAGGACAGCTACCTCCGTTATTCTATGAGTGTTATCGTGGCCCGGGCCTTGCCGGATGTCCGCGACGGCCTAAAACCTGTCCATCGCCGCATCCTATATGTCATGGACAAGATGGGTATCAAGGCCACTGGTAAAACGGTTAAGAGCGCCCAAATCGTCGGTGAAGTTATGGGTAAATACCACCCGCATGGTGACACGGCCATTTATGACTCCATGGTCCGCATGGCTCAAGAGTGGGCAATGCGCTATATGCTGGTTAACGGTCAAGGTAACTTTGGTTCGATGGACGGCGATCCGCCAGCCGCCTATCGTTATACCGAAGCTCGCATGATGCATCACTCCGAAGCAATGTTGGCTGACATCGACAAAGAGACTGTACCGTTCCGCGATAACTATGACGGAACCCGTCAAGAACCAGAGGTACTGCCGGCTAAATTACCTAACTTACTGCTGAATGGCCAGATGGGTATCGCCGTCGGTATGGCTACTAATATTCCGCCGCACAACATCAACGAAATCATCGATGCTACGGTAGTTCTCATCGACAATCCGGAAGCTACTCTGGACGATCTGTTAGAGCACGTAAAAGGCCCAGATTTTCCAACCGGTGGAATTGTCTACGGTAAAGAGTCAATCCGTACGGCTTTCGCCACTGGTCGTGGTGGGGTGATTGTCCGCGGAGTGGCTAACATCGAGGAGACCAAGAAGGGCAGTCACCAGATTGTTATCACCGAAATTCCTTACGCCCTCAACAAGGCTAGCCTAATAGAGAAGATTGCCTCGCTGGTTCATGAAAAGAAAGTCAGCGGTATTAGGGATCTTCGCGACGAGACAGCCAGGGGTGATGTTCGTATTGTTGTCGAGCTCAAGAAAGACGCTTATCCGAAGAAGATCTTGAACCAGCTCTACAAGCTAACACCTCTACAGACGGCTTTCCACTACAATATGCTGGCTTTGGTAGATGGGATACAGCCTCGAGTCCTAGGTCTGCAGGATATCTTGCAAGAGTACATCAAACACCGTCAGGTGGTTATCCGTAAGCGAACTGAGTACGAACTGCGCAAGGCCAAGGAGCGGGCTCATATCCTCGAGGGACTGAAGATCGCTTTGGACCACATTGACGAAGTTATTAAGGTTATCCGGGCCAGCAAGAGTACTGAGGAGGCCCAAACTGCCTTGATGGCCAAGTTCAAGCTCAGCGAAATCCAAGCCAAGGCCATCCTGGCCATGCAATTGCGGGCTCTAACAGGGCTAGAGCGCCAGAAGATCGAGGATGAACTGGCCGAACTTCTGAAGATGATTGCCAAATTTGAGGCCATTCTAGCCAGCGAAAAAGAGATTCTAAAGATCGTGAAGAGTGAATTATTGGAGATGAAGAAGCAGTTTGGTGATGAGCGTCGAACAAAAGTTGTACCCCAAGAATTAGGAAAAATGAGCGACGAAGATTTGGTGCCAGATGAGCAAGTCGTTGTAACTCTAACATCGGCTAACTACATAAAGCGCAGTCAAATAGCTGATTACAAGAAACAAGGCCGGGGCGGCAAGGGCCGTCGAGGCATGGCTACCCGTGAAGAAGATGTTATCGAGCACGTGGTCAATGCCAGCACTCATGACTACCTATTGTTCTTCACTAACAAGGGTAGAGTCTTTAGACTCAAGACTTACGAGGTGCCTCAAGCCCAGTTAAGTGCCAAGGGTGTAGCTATTGTCAATCTGTTACAACTACAGCCAGAAGAGAAGGTTAGCTCAGTCATTAACATATCGAAGCGCGATAAAGCCGCCAACTTATTCATGTGTACGCGTAAGGGTGTTGTTAAGAAAACTCCATTCGAGCAGTATCAAAATGTCCGCAACTCTGGTTTGATCACTATCAACCTAGACACTGACGACGAACTAAAATGGGTGCGCATGACCAGCGGCGAAAACGAGGTTTTGATCTCTACCTCCAACGGCCAGGCCATTCGCTTCCATGAAAAAGACGTTCGGCCAATGGGCCGAGCCGCCCGCGGTGTCCGCGGCATCCGCTTGCGACCTGGCGACCAGGTTATCGGTATGGACATCGTCGAAGAGGCCAGCAACATCTTTGTCATCAGTAAGTTCGGCTACGGCAAGCGCACCAAAGTTGACCAATTCACGCCCCACGCCAGGGGTGGAGTTGGTATTCGCTCGGCAGTCGTAAACGACAAGACAGGTGAGTTGGTGGGAGTTAAGTCGCTATCGGCCTCTGGAGATGAAGAAGTAATCATTATCTCGACACACGGTCAGACTATCCGTTTGGGCCTTAAAGACATCCCGGCTCTGGGCCGAGCTACCCAAGGGGTTCGTATCATGCGCCTCAATGACGACGACAGCGTGGCTTCATTAGCTCTAGTAGACGCCGCCGCCGATGGAGAAGATGAGGCCCCCGAACAAGCTACCCTAGAAGTCGAAAAATAAAAGAAAAGTCTTGACACTACCACGCTTAACAGGGTAAGATTGTCTGAGTCTTTTGGAGGTCTATATATAAGTGTCTCTGGATGACGATTGTTCATTAAAAATTGAATAGTGCAATTTTAAACAACGTCAGTTCAAAAATCTGCTTTTAGGAGCAGATGTTTTAATCTGAGTACTACTTGTAACAGAGTAGGCTATGTTCAGATTCGACATTTTAATGGAGAGTTTGATCCTGGCTCAGGATGAACGCTGGCGGCGTGCCTAAGGT